>CAKNQJ010000005.1 GCA_930990645.1 uncultured Clostridium sp.
TTGATTGATATTTGTATCAATCGTCAAGAGAGCCAAAAAGTTGTAGATAACTACTTCGTTGGCACCAAATAAAACACCAAGTGTTTCGAAAGATTCAAACTTGGTGTTTTTATTTAAAAAAAAATAAGTTTGTGATATAATACATATATGATTGGAGGTTTCAAATGGAAATAAATTACCCACCATATACAATAACTGATAAAATGTTAAATTATGTGTCAGATATAATGAAAAAAGTCGGAGAAGCAAATTATTTTGAAAATTTAAATAGATACCCAGAATTAAGAAGAAAAACAAGAATAAGGTCAATACACTCATCTTTAGCAATCGAAAATAACCAATTATCACTATTTCAAGTTGAAGATGTAATAAATGGAAAACCTGTAATTCGGAGAACAAAAAGATATTCAAGAAGTTAAAAATGCTTATAATGCTTATGAGCAAATTGATAAAGTAAATCCATATTCTGTAGAAGATTTAAAGAAAATACACGGAATACTAACTTTTTTAATTGAAAAAGATGCAGGTAAATTTAGAAATCATGGCGAAGGTGTTTATGATGGAGATATATGTATTTTTACGTGCCCACCACATAGCTTAGTCCCTAGTTTAATGGACAACTTATTTAATTGGATGAATGAAGTTAAAGATAAAATAAATCCACTTATTCTATCATCTATATTCCATTATGAATTTGTATTTATACACCCATTTCACGATGGAAATGGAAGGACGGCAAGATTATGGCAAACTGCAATTCTTTCACATTGGGAAAAAGCATTTACTTATTTACCTATTGAAAGTATGATAAAGAAAAATCAAGAAGAATATTATACTGTTATTCAAAATTGTAATAATGCTGGGAATTCAACAGAATTTATAGAGTTTATGCTAAAAATGATAAACGATACAATAGATGAAATGAATAATTCAAAAGAAATGAAAGATAAATCTATGTTATTACTTTCTGAAAACGAACAAAAAGTATTAGAATGTATTAAGAAAAATGTTATTATTGGAGCAAAAGATATTATTGAACAAACAGAAATACCTGATAGAACTGTTAGAAGAATATTAAAAAAATTTATTGATAATAGAACTATTGAAAGCGTTGGAAATACTGAAAATACACCAAATAAAAAATACAAATTGGCAGAGTAATGACAGAGTAGTGGCAGAGTTAGAATATGGACTGTAAATGCTAATAAAGCCAAAAGAATTGGAAATATTAATATTAATAAATTTTCTCTATATTCAAAAAATCAACTGGAGAAATACAGAACATAGGTTAACAACAATTAAAGGTAAAATAATCCAATAATTATTTATCATTTTATTCTATGCCTTATTAATTATTTGACTTAAACATAAAAAATAAGCTCTGTTTGCAAGCAGGGCTTTAAAAAATATTAATACATACTTAATGTATCTTCAATAATTTCAGATACGTTAGTAGCATCAGTATTTGACTCAATTGTAAAAAGCGGACAATGAGAACTTGGATTCTTGTAGACAGTCACTTTGATAGTCTCTATTTTGCCAAATTTGATTTCGCTAATCATAAAGACATCCTCCTTTTTCATTGGTTTGAACAAAATCATTTTAATACTAAGAAAATGCAAAGTCTGTCGAAACTTGTCGAAAAGCAAATTTTTTTATAAGCAATTTTGTTACTATTTACGGTTAGTATTTTTGAGAAGAAGTATATATTTTTTTCTTTTTATTGGAGTGCTTAAGGTGGGGACCGACAAGTTTACAAACTGTTAAACGAAGTTTTTACAGTTTGTACGCAGTTGGGGGCCGGAAATAAAAATAAAAAAATATATACTTCTTCTCTATGTACGAATTGAAATTCAAGAAAAAATAATAAAAAATATTGAATAAAAAACCATCAAATGATATAATACGTTATAAGATTAACGAGAGAGGAAAGAAAAAATGGAATTAGCCATAATAATATACATTCTTTTGCTGGTGATATTTGGACTTATAGCATTTTCAGTATTGCAATTAAAACTAGCAGGAATAAAAGTAAAAGATTTTTGGAGTTTTATCCAAGCAAACCAAATGTTAGATAAATTATATATTTTCTCTACAAAGTATGAAAAAATGAGTCCACAAGAGCAAATAATTTTTTTAAGTGAAGCGGAAAAAGTTTTTTCAGCATTTGACAAAATTCCAGATATGGTTTGGGAGGATGAGTATAGAAAGTATTCGCAAGTATTAGATGCTTACAAAAACATAAGAGTTTCTAGGTGGAGCCAGAATAGTAGTAATAATAAATAAGAAAGTTGCATATAATAAAGTATATGCGATTTTTTTATGTGTAGAACTAAAATATATTGAGGTTTGTGTAAAGCGAGAAAAATTAAAACTAAAAAATACTTTGAGGTGAGAAATTATTATGAAAATTAGATATTTTGACCATGCTGCAACTACTCCAGTTAGAGAAGAGGTAATCAAAGAAATGTTGCCATATTTCGGAGTAGAATATGGTAATGCATCTGTTATGTATTCTTTGGGAAGAAATGCAAAAAAAGCAATGAGCAATGCAAGAAGAAGAGTTGCAGAGGCAATAAATTGTAAAACTGATGAAATTTATTTTACATCATGTGGTAGCGAAAGTGATAATTTGGCTATAAAAGGTTTTGCATATGCAAATAAAGACAAGGGAAATCATATTATTACAAGCAAGATTGAGCATCATGCTGTTTTAGATACATGTAAGACATTGGAGAGACAAGGTTTTAAGGTAACATATTTAGATGTTGATGAAAAAGGAATTGTGGATTTAAACCAATTAATTAATTCTATATCGAAAGACACAATTCTTATTACTATAATGTTTGCAAATAATGAGATTGGAACAATTCAGCCTATTAGAGGAATAGGGAAGATTGCAAAACAAAATAATATAGTATTTCATACAGATGCAGTTCAAGCTATTGGCAATGTGAAGATTGATGTACGAGACTTAAATATTGATATGCTCTCTTTATCTGGACATAAATTTTATGCACCTAAAGGAGTGGGAGCACTATATATTAAAGATGGGATTAATTTTGAAAAGCTGCAAGATGGGGGAGAACAGGAAAAAAATAAAAGAGCTGGCACAGAAAATGTTGCTGAAATAGTAGGTTTAGGAAAGGCTATAGAACTAATATATTCTGAGTTTGATGACTATAATAAAAGCCTAAGAGATCTTAGAGATTATTATATAGCAGAGGTAAAGGACAATATAG
Source organism: uncultured Clostridium sp. (assembly GCA_930990645.1). Lineage (GTDB taxonomy): Bacteria > Bacillota > Clostridia > TANB77 > CAG-508 > CALXVA01. The sequence continues at coordinate 3,243 of CAKNQJ010000005.1, forward strand.
ATGGAATAAAAATAAATGGAGATTTAGAGAAAAGGTTAGCGGGAAATGCTAATATAAGTTTTGAAAATGTTGATGGCTCTGAACTTCTCTTTAAACTAGATGAACAAGGTATTTGTGCTTCTGCAGGCTCAGCATGCTCTACACAAAACCCTATGCCATCACACGTGCTTACAGCAATTGGCCTAAAACAGGAAATGGCAAACAGTACTCTAAGAGTTTCTATAGGAAAAGACAACACTAAAGAAGATGTTGATTATTTAGTTTCAACATTAAAAAATATAATAAATGAAATTCGTGTCAATAAAAAGCAATAGAATATTTACTTATAAATTTAATTTAAGAAAATAAAAGAAATAGAGAGTAAAACAGAGCAAACATAAGAAATAAAGACATAAATTCAATAGAACATGAAAATAAATACTAGCGTATACGCTGGTATTTATTGTATAATACCTATTAACTTATAGGTTAATATAGGCATTGCCATTACGATTAAGACTTATGCTTATCATCAGGAATATACTCAATTAAATCAGATATTTCACAATTAAAAAATTGACAGATACGATTTAGTTGTGAGACATCTATTCTCTTCGATTCTTCATAGTACATCTTTGATATCGTAGCAGGTCGTATATTAGTAGCTTTAGCTAGTGAAGCTTGAGTCATCTTATGTTTGCCTAACAAATCTGATACTTTAATTCTAATCATATGCCACTACCTTCCATTAATAAATCAAAACATGAAAAATCATTTGTCAAATTTTGTCATATTTTGTCACATACTTGTATTTTACCATGCAATGTATTAAAATTACATATAGATTTCAAAATATAACGATAAGAGTAATAAAAACTATTGCAAAAGTAATAGGGAAAGGGAATAATATGTTTAAGAAAAAAGAAAAATATTCATTAGAAAATAGAGATTGGAAAGAAAAAAACAAATTATATTTAAGAGAAGTTCAGAATTTTTTAGATAGAGCAGATAATATTTCAGATGAGAAATTGAGACAAAAAATTGTAGGTCAAATGCTTAGGTGTGATAAATTAGTTACTGAACTTGCAGAAAAACGATTTTTAGAATTTTATGAATTAGGATACAAAAACGCAAAAGAAGAATAAAATTTTTGAATTTATACATACTAGAAAAGGAAAGAGTGTGTATAATGAAAAAATTTATAATAGGAATAGTTGCAGGGATTATCAGTGGAATGTTTGCTTCTGGAGGAGGTCTTATATTAGTTCCAGTATATACATATATACTAAAGCTAGATGAAAAGGAAGCAAGAGCAACTTCACTTTTTTGCATATTGCCAATGGTAATACTTACATCTATTATATATAGTAGAAATAATTTTATAGATTGGTCTCTAGGGATAAAATGTGCAATAGGAGGAATTGTTGGCGGATTAGTAGGCGGAAAGCTTCTAAATAAAATTTCAAACAAATTCCTTCAAATAGCTTTTATTCTGTTCCTGATATATGCAGGAATTACAATGATTATAAAATAGCAAATATATAAAGAGAACAAAGTAAATTTATGAAATTTTCTTTATTTTTCAAATGAAAAAATTAGGATGCTAGATGGAGGATTGCGATTAATGACAGAAATTATAATAGGTTTTGTATCTGGTATAATTGGTGGATTGGGAATGGGAGGAGGAACTGTTTTAATCCTTTTACTCTCACTCTTTTCTAATGTTGAACAACATATAGCTCAAGGCAGTAATGTGATATTTTTTGTTCCAATGTCAATTGCTGCAATAATAGTTTTTATAAAAAATAAAAAAATAAATTTTAAAGTGGCTATTCCAATTTGCATATGGGGACTTATAGGAGCTGCAATAGGTGCAACAATCTCTTCTAGGATGGATATGTCTACATTAAGAAAATGCTTTGGAGGATTTTTAATTATTATTGCAATTTATCAAATATATTCTTTTTATAAAATGTATAAAAATGAAAAAACTAGGAATAATAGTATAAAATAGTTTGATGAAAGGAATGATTAAATGAGTATGAAATTTGTTAAAGGAATGATAATAGGAGGATTAATTTCTGCTGGAGTTGCAATGATGTGCTCTGAAACTTTTGAGCCTAAAAAGAAAAAGATGGTAAAAATGGGAAAACAATTTGCTAGAAAAATGGGAATAATGTAAATAGCAATATTTTGCTTAGAGATAAAGGACGCCTAGACTATTAAGCGTCCTTTAAGATACTATTAGATAATTAGCTCTGTAAACTTTAAGGAAATCTAAATTTTATTTAAGCTAAAAAGGTCTGAAGCATGGCCTACATGGTCTCTTATCACATTTGTCCTCTTTTTTATCGCATTCTTTATCTTCTTTACAACATTTGTCATCTTTATCTTTCATACATTTGTCGTCATCGTAATCATCTTTGTGACATGGTTTGCATTCTTCTTTATGACATTCGCACTCGTCTTTATGGCAAGGCTTGTGGTCCTCTTTTTTACAGTCACATTCGTCTTTATGGCATTCTTTGTGACAACAGAATTCATCTTTGTGACAATGTTTGCACTCTTCTTTATGACATTCGCATTCATCTTTGTGGCATGGTCTAAAATCATCTTTTTTACAATCTAATTTAACACCTTTTAAACATTTTTCATCACGTTCAGCCTTTGTACATATTTTGCAATGTTTAACTCTATCAACCCAGATTTCTATTTCATAGAATCTATTAGGACATAGAGGTCCAAATACGAATTCACCTTCCTTATCAGTGAAAGTGTGAGATACAGGTCTTCTTTCCTCTTTACCACATTCGCATACAACTTCAACAAGTTTTACTACTGCATCACGAATAGGCTCTTGACAGCAATCTTTTACAACACCATAAATAACACTTCTGTTATCTTCTGGTAAAGTAATGTCTAAGTCAAATTGTTTACCTGTTGCTAAAACACCATCTACATCTAATACTGGACATACATTTTTTTCATATTCCATAATTAATAATCATCCTTTCTTAAGCAATTTGCTTAATATATATTATGTTAAAATAAATAAAATGTGTTAATATGTAGAAAAATAAATTAAAATGCTGTATAATGAAAATAGAGGTGATAAAATGAGAGTACCAAAAATACCAGAAGTTCAGCCTACAGAGAAATATAGAGGAAGTAATAAAGAACAAGCGAAGAATTTTAGAGATGTAATGAGAAAGAAAGCGGGAGTGAAAAAAATACCAAATTCAGGTCAGGAAAGATCTTCGGAAGAATCGAAAACTGGACAAGATTTTGTTGAAGGCAAAAAGCAAGAATTAGCACAAGATAGAGCTATATTTGAAATGAGATGCAAAATGAACGGAGAAGAAAGAGAATAAAATTAAAATAAAGGGCATATTTTACATATACAAGCATATAATCATTAGTAACTTGTTAGTGGAGGTAAAGTATGTTCTTTGTTATTGATAAATCTAAAATATTTTCTTATGCTGTAGCAATATGTACAGTAGTAATTTTATTTGTAGTAGCAGCTACTCTAGATACAGGAAATCCTGAAAATGCTGTAACTACATCTACAAACATAGTAGAAACTAATAATATTAGTAATAATGTAATAAGCAATATTACTAATGATTTGTTAAATACAATGGAAAATTAATGGAAAAAAATTCTTTTTATTGAATAAAATATAAATCATTTGAGAATAATATAGTAAGAATATTTGTAATAGGAGCATAAAATGTTTTTTATTGGAATAATTACTAATCAAAAGAATGAGTTATATTTTAGAAAAGAAGTATCTAAATACGTACCAGTAGAAAATATTATATTTATAACGGCAAAAAATATATATAATGTAAAAAATGTAAAATTTGAAACTGTAATAATAGATGAAAAAATAAACAACAAAATAGAGATTAGAAAAATAATTTCTAACTCTACGTATCTATTGTTAAATGCAGATATAGAAATAGATAGAGAGATTATGGATAACTTAAATTTGACAGTTATAACTTATGGCTTTAATAATAAATCTACTTTTACTGTATCTAGCATAGAAGAAAATAATATGATAATTTGTTTACAAAGAGTTATTTTTAATAAAAATGGAAGTAAAATAGAGCCACAAGAATACCAGATAGAAATTCCTAAAAATATTGATAAATATGCAGCAATAGCTTTTGAAATCTTTAAAACAATATATACAAAAAATAATTAAGAAAATAAAAAAATTGCAAAAAAATAACATTTTATGTAGACAAAACCAAAAAAACGTAGTATAATAGGTAATATGAGGAAAAACGATTTTAATTTGTGACTAGAAAAATAGAAAAAAGAACAAATGGGGAGGAAAAGAAATTGAATACTTTGTATCTAGACAATAACCACATCACACTAGTGGGAAAGGTAACAAGCGACAAGAGGCTAAGTCATGAAATATATGGGGAAAAGTTCTATATATTTAATTTAAGTGTGCCACGTTTAAGTGGAAATTTTGATAACATACCAATCACAATCTCAGAGAGATTAATCACAGAGAAAGGATTACCTTTAGAAAGTAAACTATCAGTAACTGGACAATTCAGATCATACAATAGTTACGAAGGTGAAAAGAACAGATTAGTACTTACAGTGTTTGCTAAAAATGTAGAATTTTTAGAGGACCAAGAAGCAGATATACCAGTGGGAAAAGACTTTGTGACAAATGAAGTTGTCCTTGATGGATATATTTGTAGAAAACCAGTTTATAGAAAGACACCATTTGGAAGAGAAATCGCAGACATATTACTTGCAGTTAATAGATCATACAATAAATCAGACTATATTCCATGTATAGCATGGGGAAGAAATGCAAAATTCTGTGAAAATGTTGCTGTAGGAACAGAAATCAAAGTAGTAGGTAGAGTACAATCAAGACAATATGAGAAAAAGCATGAAGATGGTACAGTTGAAAATAGAATTGCATATGAAGTATCAGTATCTACATTAGAAGTTATTGAAAAAAAGTCAGATGAAAACGAGGCTGACGAAGTTCAAGAAGACAAGGAAGCTATATAATTTAATATAAAGCTGAAACAAAAGATATAACATAAAAAATTCCGAAAAAAATCAGGTGCTTAGCATCTGATTTTTTGTGTATTAGAATGCAAAATTTGTTTCAAAGAACTGACTTGTGAGATTCCTCTCCTAAAATATGTAGACATTATTTGTTGTCTTCTGGAATAACAATATTTTCTTTCTTTTCTTGTTTTGGCTTTTCAACTTCTAAGTAATCAGTAACAGGAGAAATCTCTAAATCATTTCCTCCATTTATAACTTCAATATTCTTTGGTCCATCATGATGTTCTTCTTCATTTTCATCTTTATCATTATCTATGTCGACATCAATCAGGCTTTCTATTTCCAATTCATCAGATGAAAATGTGTATGTTTTATCATTTTTATTATATGTGTACATAAGCATACCTCCGCATTTCTCTATTTAATATAGGTTAATTATAAGCTTAAAAAAGGGGAAAGTCAAGGGGATGATAAAAAGAGATATGAATAGAAAAAGTTATCGACATAATTCGACAAAAGTATATGAAATGCAGTGTTATGAACAATTAAAGAATATTATAAATATATAAAATATTACAATAATGTTACAGAAATATTACAAATATATTACATTTTACCAAAAATGTTGAAAAATAAATACTGATAGTATACAATACAAGTATGCTATTAGTGTGCTTTATAAGTTTGAAAAATAATGAAAAAAATAAATAGTGCGAAACAAAAGAAAGGAAGAAGAAAAATGATAAAAGAAAAAACACAGCAAACCATTGATACTGTAAGAAAGAGAGAGAGAGAGCATAAGATTAACAAAATTATGTTCTGATTTTGATGCAAAAAATATAATAAATAGATATATAAAAAGGATAGGTTTTATCGAAGAAGTTTTCAAAACAAAAGCGAGACTTTTTCGAGAAAGCCTGTCCTTTTTGCGTGTCTGTAAGATAGTAGACACAAAAGATAAATATGCGTGAGACTGATAGAAATTTTACATTTTATAGAATGATTAAAATGATTGAGACAAGCTAGTTTTATAATGAATATTTTAATAAAAATCGTAAAAATAGGGGTATAGGTTACCTATATAAACCTAAATATTTTATAGAGATAGGAGAAAGAAAAATGAGTAGTAATGAAAAAAGATGGATAATTTTATTGGTGGCAGTAGTGATAATAGCCATAGCATTGATAATAGGGTTAGCAAATAGAGGAGGAGATGATGTACAGCAAGCAGAAGAAAACACAATGGTAAATGAAGAAAGATATACAACAGAATTATCAGACGGAACAAAACTAAATACAAGTGAAGAGTTTAACAATAGCAAAACATATGGAAATTTAACAATAAGCAACATACAATACACAGAAAGAGATGGAATGAGTGTATTATTAGCAGATGTAACAAACAATGGAAGTACAAGACATGAGGTAGAAATAGTAAAGATAACAATACTAGGAGACAATGATGAAGTAATAACAGAGATAAGACCAGTAATAGGAGAAATAGAGCCAGGAGAAACAATAAAATTAAATGCAAGTATAACAGCGGATGTGGCAAATGCGAGAGATTTTACAATAGAGGCGGCTGAATAAAATTTTTTCTATTCAGTATATGAAGCTATAAATAAAATCCGTTCCATCTTGCTGGAAGATATATTAAGTATCTAAAGTCCGCCTCTATCAAAGCTGTCACATATATTTTGTACTCTCCATGTTTTTGAGTAAAAAATATATGTGACACGTGAGGCTATATAGTAAAATATATATCTTCCACGTGGAACTACAAAGCATAAAAATATAATTTATTTTTTTTTATAATATGATGTTGAATAGAAAAAACAATTTAAAAAACATAAAAGAAATGGAGGCGTAAAGAAATTGGATAGGGATAAAGCTAGAAGTAAGACGAAGATAAAAGAAAAGCATAATAAGTTGAGAGAAAGAACTCAACAAAGCAGAAATAATAATTCTGGAATAACTCTAGTTGCGCTAGTACTAACAATAATCATAATGATAATCCTAGCGACAGTGGCAATCAACTATCTATTTGGAAATTAGAAAAAGACAACGTGTTATGTAAACAATACGTTGAAGTCAAAACAAAATAAATGTTTGACAGACTCATCGAAACAGTGGGATACTATCTCATACTTTTTTCTCAAACATATAGCAAAAGAGAAACATATGTGGTACAATAATAATGTGGAAAAAAGGAAGGTAGGGATTAAAGTTATGGAATTTGAAAAAATAGGAATAGGTACAAGTGATTTTAAAAAATTAAGAACATTGAAGTATTATTATATTGATAAATCTATGTATATAAAGGATATAATTGATAATGCAAGCGAAGTAGCGCTAATAACACGTCCACGTAGATTTGGTAAAACATTAAATATGAGCATGCTAAGATACTACTTTGACTGTGATATGAAGGACTCAAGAGAGTTGTTTGAAGGCTTAAAAATAATGGAACAAGACGAAAAATACACATCGAAATTAGGAGCATATCCATGTATATATTTAACACTAAAAGATTTAGATGAGGTTAGCTATGAGGAAATGATAGAGAGGTTAAAAACTGCAATTAAAAGAGCATATAGTGAACACAGATATTTATTAGAAAGTGAAAAAATGTACGATGAGGACAAAGAGAAAATAAAAAAGATACTTTTTAAAAGTGAAAGTGAAGCAGAATTAAAAGATAGTATAATAGATTTAAGTGAACTTTTATATAGATATCATAACAAATCAGTAATGCTATTCATAGATGAGTATGATGTACCAATTCAGGCAGCATATGTAAAGGGATATTATAAAGAGGCTATAGAGTTTTTGAAGAATTTTTATAGAACGACATTTAAGGATAATCCGTACTTAGAAAAAACAGTATTAACAGGAGTAAGTAGGGTAGCAAAAGAGAGTATTTTCAGTGGAGCAAATAACTTCAAAGTATTTACGGTGTTAGACAATGAGTTTGCAGATGACTTTGGAATAACATCAGAAGAAATGGATAAAGTAATAGAAGATTTTAATGTGGAAGATGAGAAAGACGAGATAAAGAAATGGTATGATGGATATAGAATAGGAAATGTAGAAGGCATATATAATCCATGGAGTATATTGAATTATTTGACAGATAAGCAACTAAAACCATATTGGGTAAATACGAGCTCAAATGATTTAATAAAAATGACAATAAAAAAATCGACAACAGTAAAAGAAAAGATGGAAAGATTATTAAAAGGAGAAACAATAGAAGTACCGATAGATTTAGAGACAGTAATATATGGGATAGAAAATAATGAAAATAATATATGGGGGTTGATGCTAGGAACAGGATATTTAAAAGTAGATGAAGTAGTTAACTTGGAAAAAGGAATATATAAGGTAAAGCTTCCAAATTATGAGATAAACTTATTGTTTGAAGATATGGTGGAAGAATGGTTTAATAATAAAGTAATAGGAAATAATTTGAATAGCATTTTGAAAGATCTAGTTGAACTGAATTTAAGTGAATTTGAGAAAAAGTTTAGACAACTAGTAGAAGAAATGTTTAGCTATATGGATGTGGGGAAGTACACAGCAGAAAACTTTTACCATGCATTTGTACTAGGAATGTTAGTAGGATTAAAAGATAGTTACTATGTAAATTCAAATAGAGAATCAGGAATGGGAAGATACGACATAATGTTAGAGCCACAAGATAAAAATGGAAATAGCTTTATAATAGAATTTAAAGTAGCAGATGACATGGAAGAAAATACAATAGAAGATGTAATAGAAAGTGCTAAAAAACAAATAGAAGAAAGAGACTACGAAAGTAACTTGCGTGAAAGAGGGTTTAACAATATAACAAAGATGGTATTTGCATTTCGTGGCAAAGAATGCAAAATGCAGATTGTTTAGCTCGAAAAATATTACAATACGCCTTTTCGTTAACCGCTTACATAAAACTTAGCAAAAATAGTGGCAATTCACTTGAAAATATGTTATACTGTTGTACAGTTAATAAAAGAGAAAGGCAAATGAGAATGGAACAAAGAAAAGTTAAGGGAATCATAGAGGCAATTTTGTTTGCTGCTGGAAGAGAAGTTAAGATAAATGAAATAATGTCTGACTTAGAGATTAGCGAAGATGAAGTTATAGGTGCTATAGAGTCATTAAGATTAGATTATGAAAAAGAGGATAGAGGACTTTGTATAGTAAAAATAAATGATGCTTATCAAATATGTACAAAAAAAGATTATTATGAATACATATATCCAATTTTTGATAAAAGAGCAAAACCAAGCTTATCTCAAGCAGCTTTAGAAACTTTGGCAATTATAGCATACAATCCACGAATTACAAGGGCAGAAATAGAGAGTATTAGAGGAGTTAATTCAGATGGGACGATATATAAGTTATTAGATTATAATTTAATAGAAGATGCTGGAAAGCTTGATGCTCCGGGAAGACCTATGACATACAAAGTGTCAAATGAGTTTTTTAGAATGTTTGGAATTTCTAGCTTAGATGAGCTTCCAGATTTGCCAAGATATAAGTTGGATGAAAATAGACAAATAGTTATAGATGAGATTTTAGAGGAGGCCCCATCCCCCGAATTTGAAAAATAATCGTATTTTGGCGTTGCCATAACTTCACAGAGAAAAAAAGTGAAAGTGTAAATATAGATGAAAGGGATGAAAATAATAATGAGTAATAAAGAATTTGTGAAAGAAATTACTAATATAGAAGAAGATTTTGCACAATGGTATACAGATATAGTTCTTAAAGCGGAGCTTGCTGATTATACAGATGTAAAGGGGTTTATAACCATACGTCCATATGGATATGCTATTTGGGAGAATATACAAAAATATGCAGATGAAAAGTTCAAAGAACATGGAGTAAAAAACATAGCTATGCCAGTTCTTATTCCAGAGAGCTTGCTTCAAAAGGAAAAAGACCATGTAGAAGGTTTTGCACCAGAAGTTGCATGGGTAACAATGGGTGGAGGAGAAGAATTAGAAGAAAGGCTATGTATTAGACCTACATCTGAAACTATATTCTCAACAATGTATTCAAAATGGTTAAGTTCATGGAGAGAACTACCATATAAGTATAATCAATGGTGTAATGTTTTGAGATGGGAGAAAGAAACAAGACCTTTCTTACGTTCTAGAGAATTTTTATGGCAAGAAGGACATACAATACATGAAACAGCAGAAGAAGCTCAAAAATTTACTTTGGAAATGCTTGATGTGTATGCTGATGTAATAGAAAATTTATTAGCAATGCCAGTATTAAAAGGAAGAAAAACAAAAACAGAGCAATTTGCAGGTGCGGAAGCAACATATACAGTAGAAACACTTATGCATGATGGTAGAGCACTTCAATCTGGAACTTCTCATTATTTTGGACAAAATTTTTCAAAACCATTTGATATAAAATTCCAAAACAGAGAGGGAAAAGAAGAATATGCGTATCAAACATCTTGGGGAATTAGTACCAGATTAATAGGTGGAGTTATAATGGCTCATGGAGATAATAGAGGGTTAAAACTTCCACCAAGAGTAGCTCCAATTCAAGTAGTTATTGTGCCTGTCGCTATGCATAAAGAAGGAGTAAAAGAAAAGGCAGAAAGTCTATATAATGAATTGGCAAAAGAATATAGAGTTGAGTTAGATGTGAGAGAACAATATTCACCAGGTTACAAATTTAATGATTGGGAAATGAGAGGAGTTCCAGTAAGAATTGAAATTGGACCTCGTGATATAGAGCAAAACAAGTGCATAATCGTAAGAAGAGACACATTGGAAAAAATAGAAGTATCATTAAATGAGTTAGCTGAAAAAATAAATGAGGTATTAGAAAGTATACATGAAAATATGTATAATGAATGCAAAAAAAGATTAAAAGAAAAAACAACCATAGCACAAAATATGGATGACTTTACAAAAAACTTAGAGGAAAATCAAGGATATATTAAAGCAATGTGGTGTGGAAGTGAAGAATGTGAAGAAAAAATTCATGAGCTTACAGGTGCTAAATCAAGATGCATACCATTTAAGCAAGAAAAAGTAGGCAATAAGTGTGTATGCTGTGGAAAAGAAGCGGACACAATGGTAGTATGGGGAAGACAATATTAAAAATAATAAAAAACAACGTACAATCATAAATTGTTTTGTACGTTGTTTTTGTCCATTATATCAAATAAATTAATATTTCCTTCTATAACATCGGATGAGTTTGTCGAAGATGATTTGTTTAAAGAAGACTCATCTGAATTTTCAATATCTTCTTCGTTCTCGGTACTTCTGTTTAATACATCATAATTGTATACATCTAATGGCGAGCCTAAGGTTTCTTTCAAAGGCTTAAATTCAACAGTTTCCTCTATAGGCTCATCCTTAAAATCTTGTGTTAATATTTTTAATAGATCTGGATACATCACTGCAGCATGTCTTTTCCAATTATCAACTATTTGCTTTGCTTGTTCACGAGACCCAGCAAATGTTTTTACTTCGAAAAGACACTCATTGTTCTCCATGATTTTACAAGATACGTTATAATAATTTTCATTAATAGGTGTATATTCTGCTATTATCGAATTTTCCTCATTAACATCATCTAAAGCATATTTTAGATTTGTATCTACTTGTAATTTTATTATCCCAGGAAGAATATCTTCTGTAAGCTCTAATGTCCTAGATCCTTTATCTGTTATCATATACATATGCTGCTCTTCTTGCTCATAAGTAAGAACAAAATCACTTTTAATTAAATCTAATAAAAATTGTTGAAAGTAGAAATAATTCATATCGAATACAGAAAGTATAATTTTATACAAAGCATTATTAGTAATAGGTCTTTTTATGTTGCTTAAAATATATAAAATAAGCACTTTACTTTCAGCTAGTGTCTCATCATTAGATGTTAATTTCAAAAATCTCACTCCTTTTTAATTTTTCCTGAAAATGATTATATCATAAAAATGTGAAAAATACTATCCTTTTTAGTTGATTAATGATATAATTGTTGTATATTGGTTAAGGAGTAATGTGATGAGAAAAAACACACTGTATGAAGTGCTTGAGGTTAGTGAGAATGCTTCGGCAGAGGTTATTGAAAAGGCATATAAAGTACTTGCTAAGAAATATCATCCAGATTTGCAAAGTGAGGCTAACAAAAAATCAGCAGAAAATAAAATGAAAAAGATTAATGAAGCTTATGAAATTCTTGGGAATGAAGTTAAGAGAAAAGAGTATGATAGGTCTTTAGCACAGGAAAGAGAAGAAGAGAGATTAAAGCAAGAACTAGAGCAAGAACGACAGAGAGTAGAAAAAGAACAGGCTAATCAAGCAAGTTATATGAATGGATATAATGGCGCAGATAATATAGATGCAGATGGGTTGCAGGAGCAAAGATTAAAGTATGAGGAAAAACTACGAAAAGAAGAGATGCAACAAAGACAAAAAATGCAGGATAAATTAAATAGAGAGTATGAAAATGCGTATTATAATTATTTGAGAAGTTTGGGGTATAAGGTTAAACATAAGATAACAAAAGAGAGAGTTAGAGATTTTTTTATAACAATAGGAATTATGGCCTTAATTATAACAGCATTGTGGTTTATACCTCCAACACATAACTGGCTAGTAAGTCTTTATGAGGATAATTCAATTTTAAAAACGATTGTAGATATTATTGTGGCTATAGTAACAGGAATTTTTAAAGGTATATGGGAGTTTATAACAGGTTTATTTAAGTAGACTACAATTGAGGTTACAGTTCACAGTTATATTAATATCGAGAAGAAGTATATATTTTTTTATTTTTATTGGAGTGCTTAAGGTGGGGAACGACAAGTTTACAAACTGTTAAACGAAGTTTTTACAGTTTGTACGCAGTTGGGGGCCGGAAATAAAAATAAAAAAATATATACTTCTTCTCGAAAAAACTAGCTGTAAATTAAACAATATAATTATAAAATTTAAGAAATTTTATAAATAATGTATATAAATAAAAAATGTATGGTATAATTTCAACGGACAATAAATTAAAAAAGATAGTAATGGGTTAATAAAGGGTGATTGGTAAAAAGGCCTCACAAATGGGAAATTAGTATCTTACTAAATTTTTACTTTAGGGGAAGTTTAGATGTGTCCCCAAAACGAAAAAAAAATTCGCTGTGAGACCTGTCCCCAAAACGAAAAAAATTTCGCTGTGAGACCTGTCCCTAAAACGAAAGAAGGTAATAGAATGAATTTGTATGAGAAAGAGTGTACAAGTAGTGTTGATGAGTTTTTGAAAGAGAATAATTTTAAGAAAAGAGGCTTAACTTCTTCAGAGGCAAAGAATAATTTAGCTAAATATGGATTAAATATGATGAGACAAAAGAAGCCGAAGCAGTGGTATAATTATTTTTTTGAGAGCTTGTTCAGCACTTTTAATTTGATTTTATTAGGTATAGTGGTAGTTCTTATTTATACTGATGTTATACTTTCAACTCCACCCAATTATGCTAATATTATAGTTATTCTTATATTAATTACTGCGAGTACTTTGTTAGAGTTTTTTGAAGTGTATAGGTCCAATAAAGCTGCTGAGAAACTTAAAAATTTAGTTTCTGCTAAAACTGATGTTATAAGAAATAGTAAGGAAACAAAAATACAATCTTCTGAGGTTACAGTTGGAGATGTGGTAGTGTTAAATGCAGGTGACTTAATTCCAGCTGATTTGAGAATTATTGAGTCAAGAGATTTGTATGTTAATCAATCTTCTTTGACTGGTGAGAGTGATTCGGTTAAAAAGGTTTCTGAGTCAGAACAAAAGGATAAAATAGAAGATATAACTGATTTAGATACAATCTGCTTTATGGGGACAAATGTTGTAAGTGGATTTGGAAAAGGTGTTGTAATAAAAGTAGGAGATAGTACGTATTTTGGAAAGATTGCAGATACTATAACAGATGAAAAGCCAAAAACAGCATTTCAAAAAGGAATAGATAGTGTTAGTAAGCTTTTAATTAGATTTATGGCAGTTCTTATTCCAATAACATTTATAGCTAATGCTGCTAAACATGGTACTATTACAGCATTTACGTTTGCTGTTGCTATTGCTATTGGAATTACGCCACTTCTTTTACCAGTTATTTTATCATCTTGTTTGGCAAAAGGTGCAACCAGAATGTCTAAGAAGAAAACTATTGTAAAAAAATTGGACAGTATACAGAGCTTTGGTGCTATGAATATTCTTTGCACAGACAAAACAGGAACTCTTACAGAAGATAGAATTGTACTAGAGAAGTATTTGAATATAAAAGGAGAAGAAGATACTAGAGTTTTAAAACATGCATTCTTAAATTCATATTTCCAAACAGGATTAGAAGGAAGTATAGATGAAGCGGTAATCAAAAGAGTAAAGAAATCTGAACTTAAAGGGATAGAAGAAAACTATGAAAAAGTGGATGAGATACCTTTTGACTTTACTAGAAGAAGATTATCAGTAGTTGTGTCAGATGGTAAGAAAAAGCAACTTATTACAAAAGGAGCAGTTGAAGAAATTCTAAGCATTTGCACAATGGTGGACTATAAAGGAGAAGTTTCTGAAATAACAAGAGAAATAAAGCAAAATATTTTGAAAATATCAAAAGATTTGAATAAGCAAGGACTTAGAGTTGTGGCAGTTGCACAGAAAAATGATATTGCAGATGTAAAAGATTTTTCTGTAAAAGATGAATCAAAAATGGTCTTGATAGGATTTATAGGATTTTTAGACCCACCAAAGGAAAGTGCAAAAGGAGCAATTGAAAGATTAAACAAAGATGGAATACGAGTAATTGTTCTAACAGGTGATAATGAATATGTAACAAAAGCAATATGTGAAAAAGTTAATATAAACACAGACAAAATCATATTAGGAAGCAAAGTAGAAAAATTATCTGATGCAGCATTAAGAAGAAACTTGAAAAAGACAAATGTATTTGCAAAACTTTCCCCAATTCAAAAAGCAAGGATTATACGAGTGCTAAAAGATGCTGGAAATGTAGTAGGATACATGGGTGATGGAATAAATGATGCTCCATCAATGCATAATGCAGAAGTAGGAATATCTGTAGATACAGCAGTTGATATAACAAAAGAAACTGCAGATATAATACTTCTTGAAAAAGACTTGGATGTGCTTACAGACGGAGTGATGGAAGGTAGAAAAACATTTGGAAACTTGCAGAAATATATAAAAATGGCAGTCAGCTTCAACTTTGGAGAAGTTCTATCTGTACTAATAGCAAGTATATTATTGCCATTTTTTCCAATAACACCAATACAGTTACTAGTACAAAGTTTAATTTATGATATGGGACAATTATCAATACCATATGATAATGTAGATAAAGAATATTTAGAAAAACCACGTGTATGGGATATGAAAAGCTTGAAAAGATTTATGCTATACATGGGACCAACAAGCTCAATTTTCGACTTAATGATATTTGCGATACTATGGTTTGGATTTGGACTAAGAATGCCAGATGCAGCACTATTCCAATCAATATGGTTTTCATATGGAGTAGTATCAAACCTTGTAGGATTGCATGTTATAAGAACATCAAAAAGACCATTTATACAAAGTAATGCATCAAAAGCAGTGTATACAACATCAATAATCCTAAGTATAGTAGCAATAATAATACCATTCACATTTATAGGAAGCTATATTGGCTTAGTACCAATACCATTAAAATACTTCACAATAATTCTACTAGTACCAGTATTATACTGCTTGCTAGCATCAGTAATAAAAAGAAAATATATCAAAAAATATGGAGAGTGGTTATAAATTTAAAAAATTATTTGACATTATAAAAATAATAGGGTATAATATAGTTAACTTATAAGTTTGACTATATCAAAACTATTTTATATGTATTCGGTATGTGGTGGCTACACATACCTATTTTTTTGTAAAAAAATGAGTGGTTGGCTAGACCACTCACAAAGAATTAGTTTTGCTCTAATTCTTTTGACTAGATTGGGTATCTTCATTATTATTAGGTGATTTTTCATCTAATAATTTTTGAATTAATATCCAAATCAAATCAAAACTATTCATATATGTATCTCCCTCCTTTCACAAGGCGGTACGACACTATTATATATGAAAAACAATTTGATGTCTACATATTAGTTGAAATTTACTAATAAAAATAATATTTTTACACACTTTCTAACGCAATCTTGATCATATTATTTAGAGAACGTTCTCTTTCTTCTGAAGTACTTTCTTGATTTTTGTAATGAGAGTCAACAACTGTAAGCAAGCAAGCAGCTTTTTTATTAAAATATTTTGCCATATAAAATAGGGCAAATGCCTCCATTTCACACGCGATAATATTCAAATCTTTTGGAAATCTAGCAATAAATCCTTCTATATCATCCAAATACCCATCAAATACTTCGTTACATAGAGAGTTTCCTTTTATAAGTGGAATGTTTAGCTTTTTTGCGGTCTCTTCTAACTGATTATTTAGTTCCAAATCTGCCTCAGCAATATGCTCTTCTTTCTCACTCCAAGAGTATGCAAAATTTGCTTCAGTGTAACTTTTGTCAACCAAAATAGTATCGAATAAATTCAACTCCTCACTATATGCACCACAAGAGCCTATTCTAATTATCTTGTCAACGTCATAAAACTTGAAAAGCTCATACGAGTAAATTCCCATGCTAGGCATTCCCATTCCAGAAGAAAACACGGTAACAGGTTTTCCTTTATATGTTCCAGTATAGGCAAGCATATTACGAACGGTGTTCACAAGCCTTGGATTTTCTAAAAAGTTCTCAGCGATATATTTGGCTCTTAATGGGTCTCCCGGCATAAGAACAGTTTTTTCAATATCTTCCTTTTTTGCATTACAATGTATAGACATACAGCACCTCCTAAATTTATTATGCTTCTTATTTTATATTATATACAAAATAAAATCAAGTGAAACAAAGGGGACGGAGCATTTGTTTCATTTTTGAAACAAAAGGGACACACCTTTTTGTAAATTTTTCTTTACACTTGGGGACACTCTTAAAGTGTAAAAAAACTTTAACAAAAAGGAGTGTCCCTAAGTGTAAAAAAATAATACCACTCTTGACAGATTTTACGAAGCATGGCATAATATTGGCAGAAAGGGGTAAGGTCTAACAAGTAATTTAGATTATAAATTTAATTGATTGACCGAATTTGTGCCTCAAGGAAGGAATGAGAATAATGGAAACAGAAGTACAAAATAACGCACCACAAAAGAATCAGGATAATGCATCTATCGGTTGGGGGATTGCAGCATTAATATTAGGTATTATTTCAATTGTATTTATTTACTATATTATTATTTCTGTATTATCAGCTGTTTTGGCCATTATATTTGGCTCAATAGCTTTAAAGAAAGGTGACAAAGGATTAGGAAAAACAGGTCTAATATTAGGCTCTATATCAATTATAATTACATTTTTACTATTTTTATTTTTACAAGTATTAGATGTATCATTATTTATGATACCTAGCTGGTACAGATAAATGATCAATTTATCAAAAGTGTGAGGTGTGTCCCTATTGTTGCAAAAATGAAACAAATGCTCCGTCCCCTTTGTTTCAGAAAAATGTGAACATTTTGTGAAATTTAAAAATAGGGTATTGACAATTGAATAAAAAGGGTATATATTTTTAGCAGTCGATTAAAGCGACTGCTAAAATACGTTAATAGGAAGTTGCCAAAGTACATTTATTGCATACCAAATATGGTATGTAAGTATAATAAATTGGTGAAGACTTTCATATTAATATATATAGCTAATGGTAACAATTTTAAAGGGAGGTAGATAAAATGTTAAAACCATTATCAGACAGAGTAGTTATTAAAATGATAGAAAATGAGGAGACAACTAAGAGTGGAATTATCTTAGCAGGAAATGCTCAGGAAAAACCACAATTTGCAGAAGTTGTTGAAGTAGGACCAGGATTAGAGGTTGATGGAAAACTAGAAAAAATGCTTGTTAAGAAAGGTGACAAAGTTGTAGTTAACAAATATTCTGGAACAGAAGTTAAATACGAAGGAGAAGATTATATAATTGTAAAACAATCTGACATTTTGGCAGTTGTAGAATAAGAGAATAAGAAAATTTTTAGGAGGTAATGTAAAATGGCAAAAGATATTAAATTTGGAGAAGATGCTAGAAAGAGTTTATTAAACGGTGTTAATAAATTAGCAGATACTGTAAGAGTTACAATGGGACCAAAAGGAAGAAATGTAGTTCTTGATAAGAAATTTGGTGCACCACTTATTACAAATGATGGTGTTACAATAGCAAAAGAGATTGAGCTTGATGATCCATTTGAGAATATGGGAGCTCAAATTGTTAAAGAAGTATCTATAAAGACAAATGATGTTGCAGGAGATGGTACAACAACAGCTATGGTACTTGCTCAAAGCATGGTTAAAGAAGGTGTTAAGAACGTTGCAGCAGGTGGAGACCCAATGGCTATAAAAAGAGGTATGGATAAAGCAGCAAATGTTGCAGTAGAAGCATTAAAGAAAATCAGTTCACCAGTTAATGGAAAAGAAGATATCGCAAGAGTTGCAAGTATTTCTGCAAATAATACAGAAGTTGGAGAACTTATCTCAGAAGCAATGGAGAAAGTTTCAAAAGATGGTGTTATTACAATAGAAGAATCAAAAACATCTCAAACAGAATTAAATGTAGTAGAAGGTATGCAATTTGATAAAGGATATGTATCACCATACATGGTAACAGATACAGAAAAAATGGAAGCAGTTGTAGATAATCCATATGTATTAATTACAGACAAGAAAATAAGCAATATTCAAGAAATATTACCATTACTAGAAGCATTAATGCAACAATCAGGAAAACTAGTAATAATCTGTGATGATATTGAAGGAGAAGCATTATCTACATTAATACTTAACAAATTAAGAGGAGTAT
Source organism: uncultured Clostridium sp. (assembly GCA_930990645.1). Classification (GTDB taxonomy): domain Bacteria; phylum Bacillota; class Clostridia; order TANB77; family CAG-508; genus CALXVA01. The sequence continues at coordinate 22,250 of CAKNQJ010000005.1, forward strand.
TAAATGTTGTAGCAGTTAAGGCACCAGGATATGGAGACAAGAGAAAGAACATGTTACAAGATATAGCAATTCTTACAGGAGGAGAGGTAATCTCATCTGACTTAGGAATGGAATTAAAAGATACACAAATTGAGCAATTAGGTAGAGCAAGACAAATAAAAGTACAAAAAGAAAATACAATAATTGTTGACGGTATGGGAGATAAAGCACAAATCTCAGCAAGAGTAAATCAATTAAAAGCACAAATTGCTGAAGAAAAGAGCGAATTCGAAAAAGAAAATTTACAAGAAAGACTAGCAAAAATTGCAGGTGGAGTTGCTGTAATAGGTGTTGGAGCAGCTACAGAAGTAGAAATGAAAGATAGAAAATTAAGAATAGAAGACGCATTATCTGCAACAAAAGCAGCTGTAGAAGAAGGTATAGTAGCAGGTGGTGGAACAGCATTTGTAAACGTACTTCCAGCAGTAAGAAAGTTGCTTCCAGACTTACACGGAGATGAAAGAATAGGTGGAAAAATCATTTTAAGAGCATTGGAAGAGCCAGTAAGACAAATTGCAATAAATGCAGGAGTTGAGCCAGCTGTAGTACTAGAAAAAGTAAAAACTAGCGAAGAAGGTATAGGATATGATGCTGCAAATGAAGAATATGTTGATATGAAAAAAGCCGGAATAGTAGACCCAACAAAGGTATCAAGAAGTGCACTTCAAAACGCTGTATCTATAGCATCTATGATACTTACAACAGAAAGCCTAGTTACAGATAAGAAAGAAAAAGAATGCAACTGCGGTGGACACGGAAACGATGCTGCAGGAGACATGGGCGGAATGTATTAATAGAAAAAAATTGACAAACATAAAATATGTGTGTATAATATATGCACATATTTTTTATGTAAAGAAGAGTTGAGACTTGAAAGGAGAAATCTATATGTTATTTGCAGCTATTCGGAATTTCTTTGGCACAGACAGTGCTAAGGAAGAAGAAGAAACATCGCTCCATTCACTTGAAAAAACTATTGATAACTGCATAAATAGGCAGTGCAATGGTTTTACGGCAGATGTGATTTTAAGTGAGGTTTCTGCAAAAGTAAAGGGAACAATTTTTGACATTGAAAGAGCTGGATTACAGCATCTGATTATGTCACGGCTTGAAGAATTTGTGACCAATAAACACTTGTATTATGATGCAACAACACAGGAGTACTTCTTTATGAAATAAGACTCTTCGAAAACTCAAAAAAGGACGGCTTTTCCGTCCTTTAAATAAATGAAAGGATGAAACAAAGTGAAAAATAGAAAAGTAGCATTTTGTACATTAGGTTGTAAAGTTAATCAGTATGAAACAAATGCAATGATACAGGAGTTCAAAAAATGTGGATATGATATAGTAGAATTTGATGAAGTTGCAGATATATACATAGTAAATACTTGCACAGTAACAAATATGGCTGATAGGAAATCACGTCAGATGCTTAGAAAAGTGAAAGAGCTAAATCCAGAATCTATTTTAGTTGCTGTTGGTTGTTATGCACAAGTTGCAAGAGAAGAATTAGAAAAGATTCCTGAAATAGATTTGATTTTGGGGACAAATGAAAAGAAAGACATTGTTTCTTATGTAGAAGAGATGTTAAATACAAAACAAAGTGATACTGCAAATGTTGGGCAAGACCAGAGTAAAAATGTTGAAACAGAAAATTCAAAGTTTAATGCAATAGAAAAACAATCAAACATAACAGATGTAATGCGTTGTGAAGAGTATGTCGATTTTGGAGATGTAACTTTTACAGAAAAGACAAGAGCAGTTATAAAAGTACAAGACGGATGCGACAGATTTTGTTCATATTGCATTATTCCATTTGCTAGAGGACATATTAGAAGTAGAAAGCCAGAGAGTGTTGTAAGCGAAATAACTAAAATAGCAGACGAGGGTATAAAAGAAGTTGTTATAACTGGTATACATTTGGCATCTTATGGTAGAGATTTTAGCAAAGCTAGTGTGAAAAAAACAGAAGATGAAATGAATTCTAATTTTAGCCAAGAACAACCAAATGCAAATATAAAAAATCACAACGAATATAGACTTATTGACTTACTTGAAGAAATAAATAAGATTGATGGAATTAAACGAATTCGTTTGCGGATCATTAGAGCCAACACTTATTACAGAAGATTTTGTAGAAAGATTATCAAAATTAGAAAAAATATGTGACCATTTTCATCTATCACTCCAAAGTGGATGTGATGAAACTTTAAAAAGAATGAATAGAAGATATACTACAGAGGAATTTGAAAAAGGTGTACAGTTATTAAGGAAAATATATCCAAATGTAGCACTTACTACTGATATTATTGTAGGTTTTCCAGGAGAAACAGAGGAAGAATTTAATGCGACTTATGAATTCTTAAAACGAATAAAATTCTATAAAATGCATGTGTTCAAATATTCTCAAAGAAAAGGAACAAAAGCAGCAGTGATGCCTAATCAAATAGATGGAAACATAAAAGAGGAAAGAAGTAGAAAGTTAATAGAGCTATCAGATAAAAATGAGATGGAATATAACAAAGAATATATTGGAAAAGAAGTAGAAGTTCTATTTGAAGAGCCACATGTGGAAAATGGAAAGAGATTTATGAAAGGACATGCGACGAATTATTTGGTAGTAAAGTTAGAGACAGAAGAAAATTTAGACAATGTACTAAAAAAAGTAAAAATAGTAGGATTAGATGAACTTGAACTAGTGGGAGCTGGTGGAGTTTTACTTTAACTCCACTACAGTAACTCCCATTTCGCCCTCGCCAAAAGTGCCAAGTCTAAAGGACTTTACGTGAGGATTAGTTTTTAGAAATTTGTGAATTCCTTCTCTTAATTTGCCGGTACCTTTTCCATGTACAATTCTAACTGGTGAAAGTTTGACAATTGCACAGTCATCTAAGTATTTGTCAATCACGAAAGTTGCTTCATCAACATTCATTCCTATTACATTTATTTCACTTGAGATATTTTGTGATTTGAATTTTGCATTTTTTGTAAATGTAACAGAAGAATTATGCCCAGACTTTTTATTTGCAGGTGTATATGAATTTTCTACAGGGTTAACAGAGCCTGAGTTGCTCTTCTTACTACTATTTTCAAAAGAGCTATTCTTCAAACTAAATTTATCATTTAATGCTTTTAAAGCATCTAAATTTAATCCATTAGCAGTGTCAGGAGCAATGCCTTTTATATCGTCATTCAATTTATTTCTCAAATTATTTGCGGTGGCAATATCTCCTTTATCTAGTTTATTCAATTCCTTAATAACAGCATTTGCTTCATCTTTAGCATCTTGTAAAATCTGTCTTGCTTCCTTTTTAGCAGTTTCAATTATTTTATCTTGTTTTTCTTTTTGCAAGTTATTGTCTCTTTCCAAAGATTTGCGTAGCATTTCTACTTGTTTCAAATTCTTTTCGATTTCTTCCTTTTCTTTATCAATAGCAATTTTGTTATCATATATATTTTTCATAACTTCTTCTATACTAACATCATCATTTTTCATTAGAGAATTAGCATAGCTTAGAATTTTGTCATTAAGTCCAAGTTTTTTGCTAATTGCGAAAGCATTACTCTTTCCAGGAATACCAATTAGCAATTTGTATGTTGGCTTTAGATTTTCTAAATCAAATTCAAAACTTGCGTTTTTGAAACCTTTAGTAACTAAACAATAATTTTTTAGTTCCTGATAATGTGTTGTTGAAAGAACAGTAGCCCCTAAATCGAAAAAGTATTTTAATATACTAATTGCAAGGTTAGCACCTTCTATAGGGTCTGTTCCAGAACCAAGCTCATCAACAAGAACTAGACTGCTTGCTGTAGCTTTTTTAGTTATTTCCACTATATTAGAAATATGTGAAGAAAATGTACTTAAGTTTTCTTGTATGCTTTGTTCATCTCCGATATCGGCATATATATCATCAAAAACATATATAGAGCTACTTTCTTTAGCTGGTATATATATGCCAGAATAAGCCATAAGTAGAAGTAAGCCAGTAGTTTTTAGCGCAACTGTTTTACCACCAGTATTTGGACCAGTTATAACTAAAGAAGTGTAGTCTTTGCCAATAGAGATATCAATTGGCACAACTTTGTCTTTATCAATTAATGGATGTCTAGCAGATACTAGATTTATATATTTTTCGTTATTTATGCTAGGTAAAACACCATCAATGTCGATTGAATATGTTGCTTTCGCAAATATTAAATCTAAATCTCCTAATATAGAGATATTGTTTTGCAAATTTGCAGTGTAACCATATAGCATGCTAGACAAATCTGCCAAAATTCTTTCTATCTCAATATCTTCCTCGACTTTTAAGTTATTAATTTCATTGTTAAGCTCAAATACAGATAAAGGCTCTATAAATACAGTTGAGCCACTGCTAGACACATCGTGTATAAACCCTTTTATCTGTGATTTGTATTCCTCTTTTATAGGCACAACATATCTATTTTCTCTAATTGTTACAATTGGCTCCATAATATATTTTGAGTAAGTATTTGAATGTAAAAACGAATTTAACTTATCTCTAATATCTTGCTCCAATTTTTTACTTTGACGTCTTAGCCCTTTTAGTTTAGGTGATGCATCATCTGCAATAGTGTTTTCATCTAATATAACAGAAAAAATTTTTTCTTCGATATTTTTGTTCGTGTAAATCAAATCAAACAAATCATACAATTTTGCATATTCAGATAAATCGATTTCATCAGAAGAAAAGAAGTACTCTTTTACTTCTCTTGATATTTGCAAAAATCTAGCAATATTTAGAAGAGCTAGGCTAGATAGGGTAGAGTTACTTTCCAATCCTTTAATACTTAAAGAAATGTTTGGAATATCAGACAAAGGAATATTCCCCTTCCTATAAATCAAGCTAATAGCTTCTGTGGTTTTTGCCAATTGGTTTGAAACATCAGCCTGCTCAAAACTAGGAGATAAAGAAATTATATTTTCTTTACCTATATATGTTTTGCAATATGTGCTTAATATTTGTACTATTTTATCAAATTCTAAAGTTTTTAAATATTTGTTTTTCATGATAAATTTCATTCCTTTCTGTCTCGAACAAAGGGGACGGAGCATTTGTTCGAAAATTCGAACAAAAGGGACACACCTTAAAGAAATTATATAGGCGTAATAAAGAAAAGTCAATAAAAGTTTGTAAATTTGTGCAATTGGGGAACAAAAGGGACGGAGCATTTGTTTCAAAATGAAACAAGGGGGACACACCTAGGAAAGAAGAAAATTTAAATAAATTATGTTTTGGAAATTTATTAGAAAAAAATTTACTTATAAGCCTGACCACGATTGTCAGCTTTTGTTACAAGAATAACAACTTCATCTTGAATTAATTCAAATAAAATTCGGTAATCACCGCACTCTGAGTCTATATTCGTTTTTACGACCTGCTAGTTTTTTTACATCGCCATTTGGCAGGCCGTAAATTGCTTTATAAATTCTCATTCTTTGAATCTTATCTTGCTTTTCAATAAATTTTATAGCTTTGGGGCGAAATTTAATTTTGTAAGTCATCGATTGTCAACCCCTCTCTCTTTAGTATTTCTTCAAAGGATATAGCATTTTCCTTTTCGATTTTTTTTGTTTTATTACTTTCTGTTAGATAATCTAAGTACATTACTTTCTCTGTTATATCCATGTTTTCTAATATAACAGTTGGTTCTATCTTAAGTATCTCAGAATCAATTGCCTTTTCCATTAAAATTTTTACAGAATTTAGGCATTCTACATTAAGCCTTGGTGTCATTTTTATAACATCCTTTATTGCTTGTAATTGTGTCTCAGACATTATCTATCAACTCCTTTCTCGTATTAATTATATCAGAAAGAAAAGATTTTTACAATATTTTACAAAAAAATAACCAATAATTTACCATTGGGGAACTTTGTTACAAAACTCATTACCTAGGTTACATAAAGGAACATAAAAAATCACTTTTACTACTTGCATTTAGGAAAATTTGTGATATAATATTTACATTGAAAATACAAAACCATTGAAAAAGCAAAGTAAGTTTAAAGTGCAAATATTTAAAGAGAGGTAAATCGTGGCTGGGAATTTACTAATATTTTTTAAACTGAAATTTCACTTTTGAGGTTCTTTTTTGAAAATAATATTATTTTGATTTATGCATTGTGTTTCATAGAGTTAGAATACATTAAAATGCAATTTATAAAATATAATAAATTAAAATAATATAAAAAAGTAGAAAAAGACGGGAAGCCCGTTATAGCAATAAAGAGGTTAATTATTTTATCTAATTAATAAATTTAGGTGGTACCACGGTTAAAGAAGCTAGTCGTCCTATTAGTATATGGGAAGATTAGCTTTTTTATTTTAGATAAAAAAATAAACTGCGTCTTGCGTTGTTAAAATTTAGATAAAAAATCCTCGACGTACACAAAGTACGCCTCCGGTTTTTTACTAAATTTTGCCTAGCAATACTTGTTTCTTTTTTCATCTATTCAACTTAAATTGAGCATTACTTTTGATTTGCATTACATATAGACGAGCAAACAAACTACATCTTGCGTTGTCAAAATTATAAGTTACAAGCCTAAATTTAACTAAAAAATAAGTGAGGGGCAAAATGTTACAAAGAGGTCTGTCCCCAAAACGAAATTTTTTTCGTTTGCAGGCCTGTCCCTAAAACGAAAAAGGAGGAGAAAGTATGGAAGAGCAAATTAGCAAAATTAAGGAAGTGGCTGTTGAGGAAATAAAAAAGGCCACTACTGCAAAAGAGTTAGAGGATGTAAGAGTAAAATACTTAGGAAAAAAGGGTGAATTAACTAGTATTTTAAGAGGTATGGGGAGTCTATCTCCAGAGGAAAGACCTATAATAGGTAGCAAGGTTAATGAGGCTAGAGATGAACTTGAAAGTATGATTAAAGATGGAGAGGAAAAGTTTGCTAAATTAGAACTTGAGAGAAAATTAAAAGAGGAGAGGATTGATATTACTCTTCCTAGTACAAAAGTAAAAAGGGGAAGCAAGCATCCTTTGAATAGAATTATAGAAGAGGTAGAAGATTTATTTGTTTCAATGGGGTATGATGTTGTTACAGGTCCAGAACTTGAAACAGATGAGTATTGTTTTGAAAGATTAAATCTTCCAAAAGGACATCCTGCAAGAGATATGCAAGATAGCTTTTATATTACATCTGAATATTTATTAAGAACTCAAACATCTGCTGTTCAAGCAAGAACAATGATGGCAAATGAGGAGAAAACTCCAATAAGAGTTATCTGTCCAGGTAAGACTTACAGAAGAGATGATGATGCAACACATTCTCATCAATTTAGTCAAGTTGAGGGATTAGTTGTAGACAAAAATATCTCTTTGGCAGATTTAAAAGGAACACTAGAAGTTTTTGTTAGAAAATTGCTTGGAGAAAATCTAGAGCTTCGTTTTAGACCAAGTTATTTCCCATTCACAGAACCTTCATACGAGGTTGACGTTAGTTGTTTTAAGTGTGGTGGCAAAGGCTGCAACTTGTGTAAGCATACTGGATGGATTGAAGTACTAGGTTCAGGCATAGTACATCCGAATGTATTAAAAATGGGAGGATATGACCCAGATGTGTATAGTGGATTTGCATTTGGAACTGGATTAGACAGATTAGCAATGTTCAAATATGGAATTACAGATATACGTTTGCTATATCAAAACGATGTGAGATTTTTAAAACAATTTGATAAGTTGGACAGATAAAAGGGAGGAGTGTCCCAGAGTGTAAAGAAAAATTGACAAAAAGGAGTGTCCCTTTTGTCAAAGAAAGAAGGTAAGGAAAATGAAGTTAAGTACAAATTTTGTTAAAGATTACATAGATATAGATGTTGATGTAAAAACTCTTGCTGAAGATATGACAAGAGTTGGTAATGAATATGATGAAGCTGGTAAGCTTGTTGATGCTACAAAGCTTGTCATTGGAGAGGTTAAGGAGTGCAAGATGCATCCGGATTCAGACCATTTGCATGTGTGCAAGGTTGATATTGGTAGTGAAGTTTTAAATATTGTATGTGGTGCTCCAAATGTAAGAGAAGGACTAAAAGTTATTGTTGCTTTAGATGGTGCTGTTCTTCCTGGTGTTACGGTTAAAGCAGGTGGAGTGATAGAACATGATGACAAGCCAAGAGTTATAAAAAGAGGTGCAATTAGAGGTCAGGAGTCTAATGGAATGCTTTGCTCTCTATTGGAACTTGGAATTGAGCATAAATATGTAGATGAAGTGGATAAAACTGGAATACATGAACTTCCAGCAGATGCTCCAGTTGGAGAGGATGCTATCAAATATTTGCAAATGGATGATGAGGTTGTGGATTTTGATTTGACAGCAAATAGAGGAGATTTGCTTAGCATTCTTGGAATGGCATATGAATTAGGAGCTATATATGATAAGAAAGTAAAAGATATTGATTTATCACATGGCGAAAATAGCGAAGATATAAATGATAGCTTTAAAGTAGAAGTAAATACAGAAAATTGCTCTATATTCTTAGCTAGAAAAGTTAAGAATATACAAATACATGAAAGTCCAATATTTATAAAAAACAGACTTATTGCATCTGGAATAAGGCCTATAAATAATGTTGTTGATATAAGTAACTATGTAATGCTTGAAACTGGTCAACCACTTCACTTCTATGATGCTGATACTTTGAAAAACAAAATAGAAGTTAGAATGGCAAGTGAAGGAGAAAAGCTATTTACATTAGATGGTAAGGAAAGAACTTTATCAAGTGAAGATATTGTAATTTCTGATGGAGAAAAAGCAATTGGTTTAGCAGGTGTAATGGGAGGACTAGAAACAGAAATTACAGATAAGACAAAGAATGTTCTTATAGAAGCGGCTATATTTGATGGAGTAAAAATTAGAAAAACTTCTAAAGAAATTTTAAGGAGTGAAGCTAGTTCAAGATTTGAAAAGGGATTGGACCCAAATAGAACATATATGGCTATGGAAAGAGCATGCAAACTATTAGAAGAGTATGCAGATGGAGAAGTAGCCCGCGGAACTGCAAAATATGACAATAGCAATTTGGCAAATAGAGAGATAGAAATTACTTTCCAAAAAATAAATGATGTGCTTGGAATGACTATAGCTAAAAAAGATGTGCTAGATGTATTTAGAAGACTTGAATTTGATGTAATTATAGATGGAAAGAAATCTGATTTTGCAGAGACAGAAAAAGACCTAGAAAATGTAGAAGAAATAACTGTTTCTGTACCTAGAAGAAGAGGAGATATTTCTATTAAAGAAGATCTAATAGAAGAAGTTGGACGTATATATGGTGTTGACAACATAGTTGGGAGATTGCCAGAAATGCCAATGAAAGCTGGTAGCTACGATAAAGTTACAAGAGGCATAAGAAATAAAATGGTAGACTTAGGACTAAATGAAACATTATCATATATATTAGTAAATGATAAAGAAGCAAAATACTTTACAAAGGATGATACAGAACTAGTAAAACTATTAGACCCAATGAGCGAAGATCGAAATACATTAAGACATAGCATACTTCCATCACTTTTGAAAATATATGAATACAACAAAGCAAGAAGCAATAAAGATGTATCTGTATTTGAAATAGGAAAAGCTTTCTACCAAAAAGGTGAAGAATATGGAGAAATAAATAAAATAGCAGCACTTATGACAGGTGACTTCTATTTAGGAGTAGATAACAGAAAACAAGTTGACTTCTATATTATAAAAGGAATTGTAGAAGAGTTATTAGACTATTTAGGATATGAAAGAAGATACAGCTTTGTGATAAGAGATGGACAAATGCCAGACGAACTACATCCAGGGCAATCTGCTTTAATATCAGTAAACAATGACATTGTGGGATTAATAGGAAGAGTGCATCCATCTTTGGAGAAAGAAGCGGTTTATGTATTTGAAATTGATTTAGACAAATTGCTAAGCAAAAAAGTAGGAAAGATGAAATACAAAGAAGTTTCAAAATTCCCAAGTGTAAAGAAAGATTTAGCAGTAGTTGTTGATAGAGATGTTACATCAGAAGAAGTAGCTACTCTTATAAAGAAAGCAGCAGGCTCAAACTTAGACAAAATTGATATTTTTGATGTATACACAGGAAAAGGTATAGAAGAAAACAAGAAGAGTATTGCATATTCTCTAACATTTGAGAGAATGGACAGAACTTTAACAGATGAAGAGATAAACAATAGCTTGAGCAAAATAATAGAAATGCTAGAAAAGAAAATAGGAGCAGAACTTAGAAAATAGAAAAAATTTCCTAAAAATACTTGCAATTGGAAAAAATATGCAGTATAATTAAATGGACATAAGGAGAGCAGAAGAGTGGAAACAGGTTCCACTCTTCTATACGTAAGTATTAATAAAAAATAATTCGGTTTTGGCGTTGTTGAACTGCGCTACGAAAATCCTCGATGTACACAAAGTACACCTCCGGTTTTCTTGCTTGTTCGCCTAGCCAAAACACAAATTCTTTTTTATTAATTTGATTAGGAATTCGGAGAAAGGAAAGCAATATGTCAAATATAGAAGAAAAGGTAGAAAATCTAGTAAAAAAGCCAATTGAAGATTTGGGGTATATTCTATATGATGTACAATATGTAAAAGAAGGGCAAGACTATTATTTACGTATATTCATAGAAAAGCCAAATGGAAGTATAGATTTGAATGATTGTGAAAAAGTAAATGATGGTATTAATGATTTACTAGATAAAGCAGACTATATTAAAGAACAATATTTTTTGGAGGTCTCTTCAACAGGTCTTGAAAAGGTTTTACGAAGAGATGAGCATTTGGAGCAAAATATTGGTAAAGAAGTTGAAGTGAAGCTTTTTAAAGCAGTTGCTTTAGAAAGCAATACAGAAACAGAAGATATTGAAAATGATGCAAGCAAAAGTAATATGCAACAAAGTGATGAAGATAGCAACAATGCAGAAAATAATAAGTCTAAACAAAACAAAAAGAATAAAAAACTAAAAAAGAGTAAAAATAGTAAACAAAAGGAAATAATAGGAATATTAGAAAGTTTTAACAAAGACAAAGTTAGGTTAAGGCTGGAAGATGAAAAAACGATTGATTTAGAAAGAAGTAATATCTCTCAAATGAAGTTAGTTTTTGATTGGGATAGCTTAGCGTAAATACGAAAAATAGTTATAGATTGTTGATGTTTGACACGTAGAATTACATAGGAAGATAAAAAACTTCACAAAAAAATATTATAATAAATTAATGAAAGGAATGATTAAGAAAAATGAAGAAAACATCTAAAATAAATAATCAAGCAATTGATAGTAGTGAATTAATAATAGCAATGAATGAACTAGAAAAAGAAAATGGTATAAAGAAAGAAGTTTTATTAGAAGCAATAGAAACAGCATTAGTTACAGCATATAAAAGAAATTTTGATTCTGCAGAGAATGTGAGAATTACAATGGATAGAGAGACTGGTGAAATTCATGTTTATGCAGAAAAAGATGTAGTAGAGAGACCGGAAGATGTTGAAAACGATAAATTGCAAATTTGTTTAGATGATGCAAGAAGAATAAATAAGAAATTAGAAGTTGGAGATAAGGCAGAAATAGAACAAGTTCCAAAGAATTTTGGTAGAATTGCTGCTCAAACTGCAAAGCAAGTTATTGTACAAAAAATTAGAGAAGAGACAAGAAACTTTTTATTTGATGAGTTCAATGAAAGAAAAGGAGAAATTGTTTCTGGTATAGTTCAAAAGGCTGATGGAGGAATTGTTGTTCTAGATTTAGGAAGACTAGAAGGAATTATGCCTGTTAAAGAACAAATTCCAACAGAGAGATATAGAGTAAATGATAAAATTAGGGCATATATATTGGACGTAGAAAAGGGAGCAAAAGGTGCACCACAAGTAATAGTTTCAAGGGCTCATGTGGACTTTGTTAGAAAGTTATTTGAATTAGAAATACCAGAAATTTATGAGGGAGTAATTGAAATAAAGGGTGTTTCAAGAGATCCTGGTAATAGATGCAAAGTGGCAGTGTATTCTTCAAATGAGAATATAGACCCAGTTGGTTCTTGTGTTGGACAAAAGGGAATACGTATTCAAAACATAATAGATGAACTAAATGGAGAGAAAATTGATGTTATAGAATGGTCAGCAGATCCTGCAATATATATTTCTGCAGCATTACTTCCAGCAGAGGTTATGGCAGTTGATGTTAAACCAGATGAAAAATTTGCACAAGTTATTGTTAGGGATGATCAATTATCACTAGCCATAGGAAAAGGTGGACAAAATGCAAGACTTGCAGCAAGACTTACAGATTGGAAGATAGATATTAAGAGCGAATCTCAATTTAGAGAGATGCTTGCTAAAATGCAAGAAGAAGCAGAATCTAGTGATGAAATAGAAGAAGAGGCAACTAACCAAGAAAATGCAGAAGAATAAATTAAACAAGCCTGAATACAATAAAGGAGAGGGATTAGAAGTTGAAAAGCTTACCACAAAGAACATGCATAGGATGTAATTCTAAAAAAAATAAAAATGAGCTTATTAGAATAGTAAAAAACAAAGACGGAAATATCAGCATAGATAGAACAGGAAAAGCAAGCGGCAGAGGGGCATACATTTGTGATAGTATAGAATGTTTGGAAAAGGCGATAAAATCAAAGAGGCTAGAAAGAACATTCGAAACTAAAATATCAGATGAAATTTATGAAAATCTAAGAGGTGTAATTATTGATAAATAATAGAGTATGTGGACTATTAGGTTTAGCAACACGTGCTGGAAAGACTGTGTTTGGAACAGAAGCGTGTATGCAAGCTATAGAAAAGAAGAAAATAAAATTATTAATTATTGCAACAGATGCAGCAGAAAGGACAAAAATGAATTTTAAAAATATTTGTAGTAAATCTAATGTGCCTATAATAGAATACTTAAGCTCTGACGAACTAAGCAAATCTATAGGTCAAAATAATAAAGCAGTAGTAGGAATTAAAGATACAAATTTCTCTAATGAAATTATAAAAATTATTAATGGGGGTGAAGCTATTGGGTAAGAAAATACATGAAATAGCAAAAGAAGTAGGTTTAACAAGTAAAGAGGTATTAAAAATAGCAAATGACTTAGGAATTGGGGTAACAAGTCATTTAAGTGCTGTTGATGATGAACAAGCAGATGCGATAAGAAAAAATGTAAAAGGTGCTAAAAAAGAAGAAAATGCATCTTCTAATAGTGATGAAAAAAGTTCTAAAGCTAATGAAGAAAAAAAGGCAGAAAGCAAAGCCGAAAAGTCTGATAAATCTAAGGCGAAATCTACAAATAGCAAAAATGCTAAAAGGGAAACTACTTCTTCAAATGCTAAGAAAAGCGAAACACCTGTTATTATTAGAAGAGAAGTTATAATTTCAGAGGAAGAAGAAATAGAGAAAGAAAATAAAAAGAAGCAAGAACAAAAACAAAAAGATGTTGGGTTTGTGGAAAGAAGCAATAAAAAAGATTACAACATTGTATATAGAAATAAACAAACTAAACCTCTTACAGTTAGCGAGCTTTTCGGATTAAAGCCAAAAGAAGATAATAAGCCAGAGACTAAAATTGAGGAAAAAGTTGAAATTAAGAAAGAAGAAAAAGAAGAGGTTAAGCAAGAAGTAGAAAAAACTGAAACTACTCAAATTCAAGTAAACCAAAATGAAATTGTTAATGAGAAAAAGCCTGAAAAAGTAAAAGAAAATAAACCTCAAAACAACAAAAATTTCGAGAATAAAAATAATAATTTCAGAAATAATAAGAACAATGGTGACAGAAATAGGAATAATAATTTCAAGAACAACAGAAATAATGATAAAAACAATGATAGAAATTATGATAGAAACCACAGAAATAATCAAAATGGTGACAGAAATAGAAATGGACAAAATAACAATTATAGAAACAACCAAAATGGTAGGTTTAACAATGGCAGAAGAGCATTAGATGAAAGAGGAATTGACAAAAATATTAAAAATATAATGACAACAGATTTGCCAGAAAAAGAAAATCAAAGAGATTACAGTAGCAAAGCAATTGATAAGCAAAAAGCAAGCCGCCAATATGACGAAAATAAGAGCAAAAAGCAAAATAAGTCAAAAAGAAATAATCAATTTGATGAGTTTGATAGTGGTAAGCTAAAGGATTTAAAGCAAGTTGATAGATTATCAAATATGTTCAGTGAGCAAGATGGTGGAATGCTTGAATATTACGATTTGACAACAGCTAGAGGAAAGAGAAATAAGAAGAAGGCACAAAAGGGTGGAGAAGAAAGAAATAAGCAAAAAATATTTGAACTTAAGGAAATTACTATTCCAGAAAATATTACTGTAAAAGATTTAGCTGCTGAGATGAAAAAGACAACTGCTGAAGTTATCAAAAAATTATTCAGCTTAGGAATTATGGCTACAATAAATAATACTATTGATTTTGATACAGCTTACTTAGTAGCTAGCGAATTTGGAATTACAGCTAATAAGAAAGAAGTTGTAAAAGAAGAAGATATATTATTTGATGATTCTGAAGATTCACCAGATGAATTAGAGGCAAGACCACCAGTTGTTGTTGTAATGGGACATGTAGACCATGGAAAAACATCATTATTAGATGCAATAAGAAGTACAAACGTAATCGAAGGAGAAGCAGGAGGAATTACACAACACATAGGTGCATACAAAGTCAATGTAAATGGAAGAGAAATAACTTTCTTAGATACACCAGGACATGAGGCATTTACAAGCATGAGAGCTAGAGGTGCGCAAATTACAGATATAGCAATATTAGTAATTGCTGCAGATGATGGAGTAATGCCACAAACAATAGAGGCTATAAACCATGCAAAAGCTGCAGAAATTCCAATTATAGTTGCTGTCAATAAAATAGATGTGCCAGGTGCAAATGTAGAAAAGATAAAACAAGAATTAATGGAATATGAATTAGTTCCAGAAGAATGGGGCGGAGACACAATATTTGTTCCAATCTCTGCTAAGAAACATATCAACATAGAGAACTTACTAGAAATGGTACTTTTAGTTGCAGATGTTAAAGAATTAAAAGCAAATCCTAGAAAACAAGCAAAAGGAACAGTAATAGAAGCAAGACTAGATAAGTCAAAAGGACCAATTGCTTCAATGTTAGTACAAAGAGGAACATTGGATGTTGGTGACACAATAGTCGTTGGTACATCAATTGGTAGAATTAGAGCAATGAAGAATGATAAAGGACAAAAAATCAAAAAAGCAGGACCATCAACACCAGTAGAGATAATGGGACTAACAAATGTACCAGAAGCAGGCGACATATTCTATGAAGTAAAAGATGAGAAAATGGCTAAACACTTGATAGAAAGAAGAAAACGCCAAGAAAGAGAAGCTGCAATAGCAGAACAAAGTAAAGTAACATTGAGCAATCTATTTGAAAAAATGGAAAGCGAAAACTTGAAACAATTAGACATTATAGTAAAAGCAGATGTTCAAGGAACAGCACAAGCATTAAAACAATCATTAGAGAAATTGTCTAATGAAGAAGTTAAAGTAAAAGTAATCCACTCAGCAGTTGGAGCTGTAACAGAATCTGATGTACAACTTGCAAAAGCAGCAAAAGCAATAATTATAGCATTTAACATACGTCCAGGAGTAACTGCAAAAGATATGGCAGAAAAAGACAGTGTAGAAATCAAACAATATTCTGTAATATATAATGCAATAGAAGATGTAGAAGCAGCAATGAAAGGAATGCTAGCACCAGTATACGAAGAAAAAGTAATAGGAAATGTAGAAGTAAGACAAACATTCAAAGTATCTAGTGTAGGAACAATAGCAGGTGGATACGTGTTAGACGGAAAAGTAGAAAGAAATGCTGGAGTAAGAGTAATCCGTGACAATGTAGTAATACATGACGGAAAACTTGCATCACTAAAACGTTTCAAAGATGACGTAAAAGAAGTAACAAAAGGTTTCGAATGCGGTATGCAAATAGAAAAATACAATGACCTAAAAGAAGGAGACATTATTGAGGTTTACATTATGGAGGAAGTGAAACGTTGACAAAAAAAGGAGGTAGAGTACAATGCCTAAGAATGAAGCTAGATTAAATAGAATAAATGAGGAGCTTAAAAAGGAGCTTAGTCAAGTTCTTAATTATGAACTAAAAAATCCTAATGTTACAGGGATGCTTAGTGTAACTAAAGTAAAAATAACTCCTGACTTTAAATATGCAAAAGTATATGTAAGTATTTTAAATTCAAAAAATATAAATAAAACTATGGAAGGGCTAAAAGAATCATCAGGATTTATAAGGTCAAGACTTGCGAAAACAGTGAATTTAAGAATAACACCTGAATTAGTCTTTGAGATAGATGATTCGATTGAATATGGGGCGAAGATTGATTCGATATTAAAGGAATTAAATAAAGAAAGAGGAAATTAAAGATGAGTACATTAGATAATATTTTAGAAGAAATAAATAAAGCAGAGTCAATAGTCATATTAACTCATGAAAATCCAGATGGAGATGCCATAGGTACAGGACTTGCACTATACAATGCATTAAAACAATATGGAAAAAATGTAGATATAATTATACCAGAATATCCACGTATTTTTGAATTTTTACCAGGTACTGATGAAATAAAAAAGGAATCAGATGTTGAAAAATATGATTTAGCAATTTCAGTAGACTGTGCAACAATAAAAATGCTTAATGGATTTGCAAATTACTTTGAAAATGCAAAGTCAAGAATTTCAATAGATCATCATAGTACAAATACTATGTTTGGAGATATAAACTATGTAAATCCAGAAGCACCAGCATGTGCACAGGTTCTTATTGTTGTGCTTGAGTATTTAAAAATGGATATTAACAAAGATATAGGAACATGTTTGTTAACTGGAATAATTACAGACACAGGTGGTTTTAAATATTCTGGAGTGACTGCAGAAACTTTTGAATTTGCTGCATGGTTATTAAATAAAGGAATTAATGTTTCAAAGATATATAAGAAAGTGCTACAAACTAAAACAAGAGCTAATTTTGAATTAAGTAGAATTGCAGCAGACAGGTTAGAATTTCTAGAAGATGGAAAAGTAGCATTTACATATATAACTAAGGAAGATGAAGAAAAGGTTGGAGCAGGAAATGGAGACCATGAAGGAATAGTAGAAACAGGAAGAGATGTAGAGGGAGTAGAAGTATCTATATTTATTCGCCAAACAGATAAAGGATGTAAAATTTCTATGAGGTCAAATCAGTATGTAAATGTATCTGATGTATGCTTGTTATTTGGTGGCGGAGGTCACATACGTGCTGCAGGAGCGTCAATGCAATGTACAATAGAACAGGCAAAAGAGAAAATACTAAGACAAGTTAAGTCAGTGTTGTAACAGTAAATTATGTAGACTAACTGTCCATTGGGGACAGACCCCAATGGCACAATTGCACAAAAGGAGCAGGCTAATGGATGGAATAATATTAATAAACAAGCAAAAGAACTGTACATCACATGATGTAGTAAATAAAATAAAGCACATGGTTAATGAAAAAGTTGGGCATACTGGCACGCTTGATCCAAATGCAACAGGATTGTTACCTATTTTAATAGGACAAGGGACTAAACTTTCATATTATTTAATAAATCATGATAAAGAATATGAAGTTACATTACAATTAGGAATTAAAACAGATACTGCAGATGGTGAGGGAAAAGTTTTAGAGGAACAAAATGTGGATAAGGAAGTATTAGAAGAAAGCGATGTTGAAACTATTTTGAAATCGTTTATAGGGAAACAATTGCAAACTCCTCCAATGTATTCGGCAATTAAGTTAAACGGAAAGAAACTATATGAATATGCTAGAAAAAATATACAAGTAGATGTTAAGCCAAGAGAAATTGGAGTTTATGATATTAGTATAACTCACATAAACGCAGAAAAAAATGAGCTACAATTTGTAGTAAAATGTTCAAAGGGAACATATATTAGGTCTCTATGTGAAGATATAGCAGAAAAGATGGGCACAATAGGCTATATGAAAGAATTAAATAGAACAAAAGTAGGAATATTTGATATAAAAAATAGTATAACAATTGAAGGATTAGAAGATAATAAAGACAATGAAACTTATTTACAGGAGCATGTGGTTTCAATTGAGGATCTATTTATAGAGTTGTATGGAAATGAAAATAAAGTAATGCTTAGTGAAAGAAAAATAGAACTTTTCTTGAATGGTGTTAAGTTAACACAAGCATTGGCAGATGGACTATATAGAGTATATGATGAAAAAGGAACTTTTCTTGGAATAGGAAGTGTGAAGGATAGGCTGTTAAAGAGGGAGATTGTGGTTGCCTAGTTTTTCAATTAAAGATTTTACGAAAAATCTCTTGCAAA
Source organism: uncultured Clostridium sp. (assembly GCA_930990645.1). Taxonomy (GTDB): domain Bacteria; phylum Bacillota; class Clostridia; order TANB77; family CAG-508; genus CALXVA01. The sequence continues at coordinate 40,682 of CAKNQJ010000005.1, forward strand.
ATCAATCTTAATGTGATAATATATAAGTACATTGGAAATAATTAAAAACAAATCCCTGCGTAGTACGTGTAGACTGGAATTTTAGAACCAACAATAGATTAAAGGGAGTCCGCCTTTGGATGTGGCGTGTAGGCTTGCATTTATGTAAGAAACCCAGAAGCATTCAACAAGACACCCACCTGTGAAAGCAGGCTCTTAAAATTTCATTCATCTTACGGCTAATGTGGGGCTTTTTTATTATGTTATCCATGAATTGGACTAAAAGATAAAAATATATGTACTATGTAGAACTATTCTTAAAGTAAAAATATATAAAGAAAAGTAAAAAGGAAGTAGAAAATTGAACATACAGGAATTGAAGAAAGTAGGAGTAGAAGAATTAACTAAAAATAACATAGAAGATGCGCTTATTAAAGCGAATATTCTTTTGCAATTTGTTCTAAAAATGGATAAAGCAGAAGTTATGATAAATAGTGAAAATATGGTTAATAAAAATAGCATAGAAGACTATTTGTCATATGTTAAAGAGATAGTTAATGGTAAGCCAATTCAATATATTACAAACAATCAAAGCTTTATGGGGCTTGATTTTTATGTGGATGAAAATGTGTTAATTCCGCAGCCTGATACAGAGATGTTGGTGGAGGAGACAATAAGCAAACTAAAAGAGATTGTAAAAATGCGAGATGGAGAGAATATAAAAAGTAAAAATGAAAATTATTTGATAGATATAAAAAAAGATATGGAAATTTGCAAACAAATAAAATTACTTGACTTGTGTACTGGGAGTGGTGCAATTGCTGTTTCTATAGCAAAATATGTGGAGAAATTTGAAAAAAATGCAAATAAAAATATAGAAATATTCGCAAGTGATATAAGTAAAAAGGCAATAGAGATAGCAAAAAAGAATGCAAAGTTAAATAGAATAAAAACAAGTATACAATTTATAAAATCTGATATGTTTGAAATTATAAATCAAAAATTTGATATAATTGTTTCAAATCCTCCATATATAGAGCGAGAAGTTATACCAAATCTTTCAAAAGAAGTTCAAAATGAGCCATATATAGCATTAGATGGAGGTGTAGATGGTCTTGACTTCTATAGATTGATTGCAAAAGAGGGAAAAAATTATTTACAAGAAAATGGATACATTTTGCTAGAAATAGGATATAACCAAAAAGAAAGTGTAAGCAAAATATTTGGAGAATATAGTAATATAAAATGCTTGAAAGATTTATCAGGAAATGATAGAGTGATTGAAGTACAATTGAGAGCAATGGAAAAGTAGAACGACTTGAAATTAGGATGCTTTGAAATTTTACCATTAAAAAAGATTAGAGGATATAAAAGAAGGTGAAAAATAAATGTCTTTTTCAACAGATGTAAAAGAAGAACTAAGCAAATTAAGCAATTTGGCAAATAAAGAATGCGTAAAAGCAGAAATGTATGGATACTTAAATTCTAATAATACATCAGAGGAGAATGAGAGTATTAAGTTTACTACAGAGAGTGAGTATAATATAAATAGATTTAGTAAACTTTTAAATAATTTAAATATAACTAAATATGATATTGATATTTCAGGAAAAAATTTTAGCATAACAGTTCCAAAGAAAGAAACTGAGAGTTTAAAAAAATTATACAGTGAATATGAAATTGAAAATATCGAAAATATAGAAAAAGCATTTGTAAGAGGTGCGTTTTTAGGAAGTGGATCTATAAATAATCCAGAAAACAAGTATCATATTGAAGTTACGTTGAAAGATAGACATATGGCAGAAATGATGATAAAAACTTTGCAGAGATATGATATCAATTTTAAAATTTTAAATAGTTCTATTTATAAGAGTAAAGGTCAAACAAAAGATAAGGAAGAAAGTAGTGGCAAATGCTCTATATATTCAAAAGATGGAGAGGAAATTTCTAAATTTTTAGCATTTATAGAAGCAAGTTCATCTGTATTAAAATTTGAAGAAATTAGAGTATATAGGGATATGAGGAACAATGTTAATAGAATTGTGAATTGTGAGACTGCAAATTTGTCTAAAACTGTTAATGCAGCAGTAAAGCAGATTGATGCAATAAAGAAACTAAAAGAAAACGGAAAATTTAATAATTTACCAGAAAACTTAAAAGAAATAGCAAACTTAAGAATAGAAAATCCAGAGGCATCACTTACTGAATTAGGCAAAATGCTAAAAGAGCCAGTAGGAAAATCTGGAGTAAATTATAGACTAAAAACAATAATTGATTTAGCACAGTGAGAAAATAGGGACAGGCCTCAAATTCCACAAAAGTGGAAAATGGGGACAGGCCTTAGCGACTGGACAGGCAATTTTATAATAAGATATGCAAAAAAATGAAATGAGGAATAGCAGATGAATACTAAGAATGTAGGATTATATATACACATACCATTTTGCAAACAAAAATGCCAGTACTGTGATTTTAAATCATATGCTGGAAAAGAGAAGTTGATTGATACATATATTAGATGGCTTGAGTTTGAACTTAAAGGAGTAGGAGAGGGCAATAGACTAGACTATGAAAATAACTTAGATGATTTAGCAGTAGTTAAGTCTATTTACATAGGAGGAGGAACGCCTTCTTTTATAGATGGCAAGTATATTGAAGAAATTTTGAGTATTGCAAATGAGTATTATACTGTTGATGATAATGCTGAAATAACTATCGAAGTTAATCCAGGAACAGTTGACAAAGATAAATTTGAGACATATTTGAGAAGTGGAATAAATAGGATTAGTATAGGACTTCAATCTACACACGATAGGTTATTAAAAGAGCTTGGTAGAATACATACGTATCAAGATTTTTTAAATACATATAATTTGGCAAGGAGTGTTGGATTTAAAAATATAAATGTTGACTTGATGTTGGGGTTACCTAATCAAAGTTTACAAGACCTAGAGGAAAGTTTAAAAGAAATAATAAAATTAAATCCAGAACATATTTCTGTGTATTCATTAATTATTGAAGAGGGAACACCTTTTAATGACAAACTAGAGATGAACGAGATTACTTTGCCAGATGATGAATTAGAAAGAAAGATGTATTGGGTAACTAAGAAAGAGCTAGAGAATGCAGGATATGTACATTATGAGATATCAAATTTTGCAAAACCAGGTTTTGAGTCTAAACACAATTTGTCATGCTGGAATCAAAAGGAATACATAGGAATTGGTGTAGCAGCACACTCATATACGAATAATGTTAGATATTCAAATATAGATAGTGTGGAAGAGTATATTAAAAATTATGAGGAAGATAATGAGACTGACAATTTTGTGTTCCATGAAAAACAGAATAAGATTAGCAAAATGAAAGAATTTATGATGCTGGGATTAAGAAAAATACAGGGAATACGTATACAAGATTTTAAAAATAAGTTTGGCGAAAATCCAATTTATTTATATAGGAAGGAATTAGAAAAGTTGGTAAATGAAGAATTACTAGAAATAGATGGAGACATAATCAAACTTACTAATAAAGGAATTGACCTAGCGAATTTGGTTTGGGAAGAGTTCGTGTGAACGGTTGAAAAATAATTACAACCAGAATAATATGATGAAGGACCTGTCCCCAAAACGAAATTTTTTTCGTTTGTAGACCTGTCCCTAAAACGAAAAATTCTCATAATATGTATCTAAACTATCTACAAGTTCATCTGCATCAGCTTGTGCTAGATACCCATACTCTACCATGTCTGAAATTACTTTTTCTTGTCTACTTCTTGTTAAGTCTGGATTCACAGTTGGAGCATAGACACTTGGAGCATTTGGTATTCCTGCCATCATTGTACAATCAGCTAAGTCCATTTCTGTTGCACTTTTATCTAAATAGCCTTGACAAGCTTCTTCAATACCGTAATATCCATCACCGAAATAAATTGTGTTTGCATATAGCTCAACTATTTCATCTTTAGAATATGTATCTTCTAAATCAAAGGCTGTTAGTATTTCAGCTGATTTTCTTGCAACAACATGGTCATCTTCTGTAATGTAGAATATATTTTTTGCAACTTGTTGAGTTATAGTGCTACCACCTTCTCTAAGTTCAAAGTTGGTAACATTTACATATATTGCCCTTCCAATTGCAATTAAATCTATTGCACCATGGTCTCTAAATCTATGGTCCTCAACAGCTATTACTGCATTGATATAGTTTTGAGGTAAGTCTTCATATTCCACATAATTTGGGTCTGACCTAATGCCATCAATTATATCTTCTATGGTTGAATCTCCCAAAGCTTCTTGATACAAATTATCACCCACTACATAAACAGTAATTGCTACTACTATAATTATTGCTAGAATTATTAATAATATATTTCTTACTATTTTCATATTTATTCCTTTCACCCAATATATGATAATTCATGGAAAAATTATAATCCAAAATTTTTATTTAAACTATATAAATATTATATCATATATATAGAAAAAAAGTATTAAATGTTTCTTAATTATTATATTTAACATACACTTTTGGAATAAAGTGTATGTTAAATATAATAAATATATGATATTAAGACCTGTCCCCATTTTCCGATAAAGCGGAATTTAAGACCTGTCCCCATTTTCTCATAAATGGGAATTTAAGACCTATCCCTAATTTCTCACTAGCATTGGACCTATGTTTGTGACAGTTCCGGCTCCAAGTGTAAGTACTATGTCAGTTGGCTTTGCATGCTCTTTTACGTATTTTACAATGTCGTCAAAATCAGAAATGTATATTGCATCATGACCTAATTCCTTGATTTTTTCAACTAAATCTTTTGATGATATGTCATATGTGTTATTTTCTCTTGCTGCATAAATGTCTGTAACAATTATATTGTCAAAATTAGTTAGAACATTGGCAAAATCATTTAATAAAGTTTTTGTTCTACTATATGTATGAGGTTGGAAAATAACCCAAGAATGATTATACTTCTTTTGTTTTAATGCATTAGCTGTAGCTAATATCTCTGTTGGATGGTGTCCATAATCATCATATACATTAATATTATCAAAACTTCCTTTATATTCAAATCTCCTATGTGCTCCTGTATATTTGAATAATGCATTTTTTATATCTTCTTTTTCTAATCCATATTCATGACATACTGCAATACAAGCTAGTGCGTTTAATACATTATGAATTCCAGGAACAGAAAGACTAATTGTTTTGTAGAAGTTATTGTTATAATAAGCATCAAAAGTAGGAAAACCATTATTATTAAATACAATATTTCTTGCAACAAAATTAGCATTTTCACTTCTAATACCGTATGTTACAACTTTTGCTAAAGTGTTTCTAGTAATCAATCTACAATTTGGGTCATCCCAGTTTGTAACCAAAAGACCATTTTCAGGAAGTAATTTTACATAGTTACAAAATGATTTTACTATATTTTCTAAAGTACCAAAATAGTCTAAATGGTCATTGTCTATATTTAACACAACTTCTGTTCTTGGGAATAACTTTAAATAACTTTCTACATATTCACAAGCTTCTATAATAAAATATTCACTATTTCCAACTCTGTAATTTCCATCTAATTGCTTTAGATAAGCACCTACTTGTATTGATGGGTCTTTACAAGCTTCTAGAAAGCACAATGATATCATAGAAGTGGTTGTTGTTTTTCCATGAGTTCCAGAAACACAAATTGTATTTTTAAAAGCTTTGGTTAGTATACCTAAGAATGTTCCTCTCTCAATTATTGGTATATTTAATTCCTTAGCTCTTACTAACTCAACATCATCTTTCTTTATTGCAGCACTATAAACTACTAGATTTGATTTTTCTAAGTTTGCTAAATCGTGTCCAATAGTAACTGGAATATGGTTTTTCTTTAATTTTTCAGTAGTTTCAGACTCGTTGGCATCAGAGCCAGTTACAATAAAGCCCCATGAGTGCAAAATCTCAGCTATGCCACTCATGCTAACTCCTCCAATACCTATTAAGTGTATGTGTTTATATTGTTTTAATTCATCTATATTTGCCATTTGTCAGCACACTCCCTATCTATATAATGCATAAATCATGAATATTATATACTTTTTTTGCGAGATTTTCAATATATTATATGAAAAAAGTAGCATAAGGGGTTACGGTTTATGAATAAAATCTAGGCAATATGTATGTTGTAAATGTTTGTTTTCGGCCCCCAACGTCGTACAAACTGTAACAACTCCACTAACGTGTCGTTAACAGTTTGTAAACTTGTCGGTCCCACCTTAAGCACTCAAACAAAATTTAAAACATACATATTGCCTAGATAAAAAACAAAGAGTCAAAAACCTTTAAGTAATAACAAAAAGAAAAAAATGTAGAAAAATGCCAAAAGAAAGAAGGATATTAAATTCTTTTGAAGAATAATATTAGTGTACATAGAAAATGTCACAAAAGACGATGTACAAATTTTAAAACTTTAAGAAAGAGGTGCACAATATGCAAATAACAGATGTACGTTTAAGAAAAGTAAATTCAGAGAACAGAATG
>CAKNQJ010000006.1 GCA_930990645.1 uncultured Clostridium sp.
AAAATTTTTTTGAGAAATTTTTATTTTTCTATTGACATATTACCGAATTACTTTTAATTACAATATTAGTTTTATATATACAAGTCTGTGCAGGCGATTTTCATTTTTAATACCATAATCCTATAATTCTTATTAATATCCTAATAATTGTGACCCAAATAATGAGTTTATATCAAATGGAACTACTGTCTCAGGTGCTCCATAGTCTACTCCATAAGTTTCTACAGAAACACTCTTTATTACAGGTTTCTCTTTTGGAGTATCTGATGCAATCTCATTTCCTTCTTCGTCTGTTGGGGCTTCAAAATCAGTATCAACTTCAGTATCTCTATAGTATACTTCTACATTTGCTATTTTTTCTACTACTTCCATTCCTTCTGTAACTTTACCAAATGCAGAATATACACCATCTAATTGAGTATTATCTTCTGTCATTATAAAGAATTGACAACCCGCTGAATTATATCCTTCTGTAGTATAGCCATATGTACTATAATCACTTCTAGCCATTGAGATAACACCTTGTTCATGTTTTAAGTTGTTATCATCAAATCCATTTGCAATAAATTCACCTTCTATATTATAATCTTGATTTAAAAAATTTGCAAATGCAGTTGTATCATTCCCATTATCTTCAATGTATTTCCTTGCTTGAGAATATGATGTAATTATAGTATTTGCATCATCGTCTAATGTAAATTCATTCTCATAATATTGGTTTAAAATTGTTTCAAAAGTATCTTTGTCATTTAATACAGCATCCAAATCATATATATCACTTAAGCTTGGTGATAATGTTGCATCTCCATCTTTCGCTCCTCCTTGAATAACAAAGTTAGGCATTGTTCTGTGATATGTTGTTCCATTATAAAAACCTCTGTTAGCAAGCCTAATAAAATTTGCTACCGTATTTGGTGCCTTATCTGGATATAGCTCAATCTTTATAGTGCCATATCCCTCAACTTCCATTGTAGCTACTGGATTTGGTATATCCAAGGTAACTTTTTTGTATACTCCATAACTTACAAATGCAATTGCTGCAATTGCTAATAAAATCCCCAAAATTAATAAAATTCTTGTAACTGTTTTGTTCATTTAATTTTCTTCCTTTCCTTTTTATGCTTGTACTATTTTACCACATGTTTTTGTAGAATACAATTGTTTTTTTACACTTGGGGACACTCCTTTTTGTCAATTTCTTTTTACACTTATGGAGTGTCCCTTTTGTCAAAACCTTTACCCAATAAAATTATCAAATACAAATTGCTCTTGCATTCTCTTTAATGATTGCTTTATCGTTCTAGCTCTGACTTCACCTATTCCTTCAACATCATCAAGCTGAGGTATATCTGCAACTAATATATGTTGGAAAGATTTAAAAGACTTAACTAAGTTTTCAACTATATTGCTTGGCATTCTTGGAACTTTACTTAAAATTCTATATCCCCTTGTATATACACCAATTTCATCATAATTATCAAAATCTTCGTATCCTAGTAATTTTGCTATTCTATCTGTTTTTATAAGACTATCATACTCTACTTTTTTTAATTCTTCCAAAATTCTATCTGCAGTTCTCTTCTTTCCGGGAGCTATATAATCTTTTATTAATAAAAGCTCTTCTTTATCCAAGTCACCTACAGTCTCATCCAATTGCATTTCAAGAAGTCTGCCTTCTTCTCCAAGTTCATCAATAGCTCTATTAACTTCCCCTGCAATTTTCTTTACCATCTCAGCTCTTTGTATAGCTGTAATTACATTTTCTAAAGTCACAATGTCATTAAATTCATATTCATTTAGCATATTTATTTTATTATCAAATACTTTCTTATATTTCTCTACTATTTGTAATGCTTGATTTGCTTTAGAAATTACTGCAGAAGAATCTTTTAGTACATATCTATCATTTCCTCTAAAAATGGTAATTATCCCTCTTCTTTGAGAAATACTAATTACCAAAGCTCCAGTCTGTTTTGCAGTACGTTCTGCTGTTCTATGTCTAGTACCAGTCTCGGTAGTATATATATCTGGAGATGGAATAAGCTGAGCATTAGCATATAATATTTTCTTAAAATCAGAGCTCAAAATAATAGCTCCATCCATTTTAGCAAGCTCATATAATTTAGCTGGACTAAAATCAACATCCAACCTAAAACCACCATCAACTAAATCTAGAACTTCTTGCTTATCAGCCACAGCTATTAAAGCTCCAGTCTTAGCATTTAAAATATTTTCCAAGCCATTGCGTATCTGAGTACCAGGCGCAATTTGCTTCAAAACTTCTTGTATACACTCATTACTAGCCAACTATATTCACTCCTTTTGAGAATTTATGCAACCTTTTCTGTATAATTAATAACTGTAATTTCCGTAATTGCATTTCTTACTGAATTCACCAATTTTTCTAATTGTTTTGCAACTTCATTACTATATGATACCTCTCCACATTGTTTGCATACTTGAGATGGTACATTTTTAATAATAATAATACAATTGTCTAATTCTACCATAAATGTTGTATTTTTATTTTCTAAATCTCCCTTACACATAAAACAACTCATATTATTTTCTCTCCTTTCTTGTTTTTAAATCATTTTCCCATTTTATATTATCTGGATAATATGCTGTAATGATCCATAATTCTATTTCGTTTAATCCACACACTACATGTATAACTTTATTATTTAGATTTATTCCATATACTAAACAACTCGGATATGGGTAATCATTTTCATATTCTTCTATTATTTCTCCATTCACTAAAGCACTTTCAATATCTTCCTGCGTTATATTTCTTTGAAATAATCTAACTATAACATGATTAGTCCATCTTATTTTTCCATCTTTAACCATTTGTTTTATAGTAGTTATATTTAATCTTTCCATAAGCACCTCTTTTTTTATTTATTCCTTAACTGCAATCCTTTTATCGCATCATTAACATTTCTAACCCCTATTATATCTAATTTGTAACTATCTTTCAATAGTTTTTTATTACTTTCTGGTATGATACATTGCTTAAATCCTAACTTCTCTGCTTCCTTAATTCTCTTTTCAATCATATTTACAGCTCTAACTTCTCCTGTTAGTCCCACTTCTCCTATTGCCACAACATCTTGTGGTATACTAATATTTTTAAAACTAGAAGCACAAGCAAGTACTATTCCTAAGTCAATTGCCGGTTCTACAAGTTTTATTCCACTTACTACATTTAGATATACATCTTGTGTACCAAGTGCTAAGCCTGCTCTTTTCTCCATAACCGCCATTAGCACAGCCAGTCTGTTATAATCTATACCATTTGCAGTTCTTTTTGGAATACCAAAAACACTTGGAGTAGTGAGTGCTTGAAGTTCTACTAACAATGGTCTTGTTCCTTCCATACTAGCAACTATTACAGAGCCTGCTGGATTATCCTCTCTTTCTGAAATTAGAATAGAAGAAGGATTAGTAATCTCAACCATACCCTCATTCTGCATTTCGAACATACCAACCTCATTTGTTGATCCAAATCTGTTTTTTACACTCCTTAGAATTCTATACGAAAAATATCTTTCTCCTTCTAAGTAAAGCACAGTATCTACCATATGCTCAAGCACTCTAGGACCAGCAATATTTCCATCTTTAGTAACATGACCAATTATTATAGTTGTTATACCATTATCTTTGCACATTCTCATAATTCTAGCAGTAATCTCTCTTACCTGGCTTACAGTACCAGCTGCAGAAGTAATCTCTTCCGAATACATCGTTTGAATTGAATCTATAATAACAAGCTTAGGATTTATTGACATTATGGCATCTTGCACATTATCTATATTAGTCTCTCCCAAAAACATCAAATCATCATTATTTATATTTAACCTATCTGCTCTTATCTTTACTTGCTCTGCAGACTCCTCTCCAGAAACATAGAGTACCTTTCCTTCTCCTTTAACCCTGTCGCATAACTGCAAAATCAAAGTAGACTTACCAATACCAGGCTCTCCACCAACCAATACAAGTGAGCCTTTAACCAAGCCTCCACCTAAAACTCTATCAAGTTCTCCGATGCCAGTACTTGTTCTAGTAGCCTCTATACCTTCTACCTCTTTTAGCTTACGAGGCATACTTCTCTCCTTACTTGCACTACTCTTTCCACCTGATGTACTAGAAGTATTCACAACTTTTTCTTCATAAAAACTATTCCATTCATTGCATGCAGGGCACTTTCCAAGCCATTTTGCCGACTCATATCCACAACTACTGCACACAAACACAGTCTTGCTCTTCGCCATTTCCGTTATCCTCCTCTTTGTGGAAATTAGGGACAGGTCTCATTTTCCACTATTGTGGAATTTTGGGACAGGTCTTACTAATTATTATTTTTATTATTTTTTATAATTTCATATACATATGATTTATTTAGTCCAATAAGTCTACATATTTGTTTTACAGTAATTCCTTTTATTTTATATATCTCATAAACCATTTCATTTCTTTTTTTTACATTATAATTCTGTATAGATAATATATTATCAATCTTTAATTTTCTTTTTATAAACTCTATTGCCTCTTCATCTGTAATTGTATTTTCCATTTCAAATTCTGCACTTGTATACTTATCCTCTTGCATTTTATTAAACTCTTCAAATCTTTTTATTGCTTCTTTCTGATTTTCACTAAATAAATTGAGAACTAACTCCGTATTTGTTATATTTTTCTTAAAAACATACTCCTTATAACTGCTCCAAGCATATTCTTCTGTTTTGCCTATTCCATCTTTTTCTGGATTTCTATGAATATACCTTACTAAATTTAACAAATATGTATCACTATCTACTCCTATACTCTTAAATCTATTTTGAAAAACATGTCCTACTCTCTCATATTTTACATTAAAATACATTGCATATTTCATGCAAATCTTATGAAAAATATCTGAAATATTATTTTCTACATCATGTATAACAATATGTATATGGTTATTCATTAAAACATAAGCATATATTTCATATTTATATTCTTCTTTAGTCTCTTTTAACTCTTTAAAAAATTTGCTCTTATCAAAATTGTCAAGGAATATATCTTGTTTATTAATTCCTCTAATAATTACATGATATGTATTCGTATTGATTTTTAAATCGTTTCTACTATCTCTAGGGATATCAATCACTCCTTTATTATAAATTTCACCCCTGATAGTATCTTAGCCCTCAACATATAAAACTATAGCATATTTTTTATAAATATGCTATAGTTTTTACTAAAAATTTACAATTATATTATTTAACTGTTACAATTAATTTAAAACTATGTCGAAATAGCATTTTAACTCACATTATAAAGGTCCAAATCTTCAAAGTAATAGCAATTAAAGTCACACTGTTTTTTTATATCTTGGATCCGCCTCCATTTTCTCACAAATAAGAATTGAGACCTGTCCCAATTTTCCACTTTTGTGGAATTTGAGACCTGTCCCCAAATTCCGCTAAAGCGACAAAATGAACATTGCGTGGGCCCAGGCTAGGCCTATTACCCAGTTTGGTTGCATTGTGTTATTGTCGATTTGTTCTCCTATAAGTCCATGTTCGTTTGCGCTGTTTACTATGTAGTCTATGCATTCTTGTGCTTTTTTCTTTTCTCCTGCTTCTTTATAGTACATTGCCATCCATAGTGTTGTTATTGACCATGGGCTTTTTCCTTCTCTATAGTGGTCTCCTTCAAATCTTAAGTATCCTCCTGTGTATGTTCGTAAAGTCATGTTTATTTTTTCTACTGTGTTTAGTATTTTCTTTTCTTTTGGTTTATACATTTTAAATGGTACGACTGCTCCAATTACGCTCATGTCTGTGATTTCATCGTTTGCATTTCTTTTTAATGTTTTTGTGTTTTCACTATACATATGTGCTTTTATGTATTTTTCCATTTCTTTTTTGTACATGTCCACTTTTTTTGCTAGTTTGTTTATGCTTTCTTGTTTTAGTCTATTTTTTTCTTCATATTCAGTTTTAAATACATCATACATTTCAAACATTGCTTCAAATGCTGCATATATACTTGCTAATGAGTACAAGTGAACTCCTTCGTGCATTTCCCACAAGTCATAGCTCACTGGCAATTTATTTCTATCTTCTGTATGATATGTTTTTTCTATTTCATTTTTTACTACATCACTGTCATCATGTAAATCAAAAATATTGTCTAAATAAATACATAAAAATTTCACTGCATTTTCACACATTTTTAAAACGTCTTTTAAGAATTTTTTATCTCCAGTTGCTTTGTAATGTTCATTTGCTCCATATACTACTCCAGCTGTTTCGTCTATTTGATAACCCCAACATGGTGCTAATTTTCCATCTGTATAGAATCTTTGTTCCCACATTCCGTTCTTACTTTGTGTGTTTTTGCAGAATACTTTATAGAATTTTTCTGCTTCTTTTGTCATTTTTACTTTGTCAAACGCTCTTGTTATAAATACTGCATCACGTGGCCAGCAATATCCATATCTTCCACATTGTGTTAGGTTTTCGTCTACTTCAACTGCTGCTGCAACTCCTCCTGTTTCTTTATTTGTAAGTAGTGGAAATAGCAAGATACTCCTCTTATATATTTTATTGAATTTTTTATTATATTCACTATTTTCTTCTTTTAGTTCAATATTTATATGGTCTTTTACATATTTTTTCCAATATCTCTCTACACTTGATTGCTCTCTTGATGCATCTTGTTTTCTTATTTCCTCTATATTTTTCCACATTTCTTCTTTTGACACTTTTTCATTTTCTATAAAATACATGTATATGTCAAGTTCTCTTGTTTCTCCTGGTTTTAGCACACCTACTTCATAGTTTATGCTTGAGTCAGAGCTCATTCCTATATAATCTTTGTCATGTATTACTCCGCTTCCGATATTGTTATCTGTGTCATTTAATTGATGCGAATTTATTTCTTTCTTAGAAAACATGCACATTGTATTGTTGTGGCTATATTGCAAAAGCACATTATTTTCTAACTTAGACCCAACCATATTATTTGGATTTGACAATAGTTTTGAGTGTATCAAAAAATTCACATTCAAGTCTATAACATTATTATTTTTAAATATATATCTTTTTACTAATACACTACTTTTCATTGATACAAAGTCAATTTGCTTTATTTGTAAATTGAAATATGTATTCTCTATTTCTGTATTAAGCACATTTGTGTCCTCTGTATAATATTGATTATATCTATTGTTTTGGTCTTCATGCAAGTAAATTATGCAAGAGTCATTTACTTTCACACCTGTATGGAAAAAATCCAAAAACTGTCTAAAATCAGGTGTACTATGCATTAGCCTTAATAACTCACCATTTCTTGTATAACTTGCAGTTATATCTTTTCCACCAATTATCGCATCATTATAATATTTGTTTTTCATCTGTTCTTCTCCTCTATTTTTTATTTTTTATTCTTACTGTTTAATGGTCTTCAATTTTTTGTTTTTATCTAGGCAATATGTATGTTTTAAATTTTGTTTGAGTGCTTAAGGTGGGGACCAACAAGTTTACAAACTGTTAAACGAAGTTTTTACAGTTTGTACGACGTTGGGGGCCGAAAACAAACATTTACAACATACATATTGCCTAAACTTTATTCAAACCATTAAACAGCAACCTGCTACTTATTCTCCACAATTCTCACAATTTGTTGCTCCAATTCCTTTAACCTGTCTTTTAATCTTGTCACATCTTCATCGCTTGTATCTTTTTCAAGATATTCTTCTTTTACTATATTTGACATATCTTCTATTTCTTCTTTTAATGTATTCATTCTTTCAAGCACTTCTAAACGTAAGAATTTCTGTCTTGCTTCATCCTTTGTTTTTCCTATCATTTCTACATTTTTTTCTAACTCGTAGCTTTCTCCAAAATCAGGTATTGTAATTGGTATTTCTGTGCTTTCTTCTAGTTTGGACTTTAATACTTTTTGACCTTCTGGCTCTCCATGTACTAAAAATATGTGTTTTGGTTTTGTTATAAATGAATATACAAAATTCATAAGCCATTCTTGGTCTGCATGTCCTGAATATCCTTCTATATACTCTATTCTTGCATTTACTGCGATTTCTTCTCCAAATATTTTTACCTTTTTTTCTCCATCTACTAATTTTCTACCAAGTGTACCTGGAGCTTGATATCCTACAAATAAGATTGTACTATTTGGCTCCCATAGATGATGTTTTAAATGATGCTTTATTCTTCCTACTTCACACATTCCACTGGCAGAGATTATTATTGCAGATTCATTGCTTGCATTTAATGCTTTTGACTCGTCAGCAGTTCTTGTAAATTTAAGTCCATCAAATTCAAGTGGATTATCTCCTGAATTTATAATAGCTTGTGTCTCTTCATTAAATAAATTCATATTTTCCTTAAACACTTCTGTAGCAGATATTGCCAAAGGACTATCTACATAAACTGGGACACTCATCAATCTTTTATATTTTTTATAGAATTCTTCATCATGCTTTTCTTCTTTAATTCTATTTAATTCAAATAATATTTCTTGAGTTCTTCCTACCGCAAATGATGGAATTACTACAGTACCACCTTTTTCTAATGTTTCATATACAATATCTAGGAACATGCTTGCTTTGTCATCATTTCTCATATGTAATCTATTTCCATATGTTGATTCCATTACAAGATAGTCTGCACTTTCTATCATTGTTGGAGGAGATAGTAGTGGTATATCATTATTTCCTAAGTCACCAGTAAATACTATCTTTTCTGTTTTATCTCCCTCTGTAACCCATACTTCTATAATCGCAGATCCTAGCATATGGCCTGCATCATTAAATCTTGCCTTAATATTTTCATCAATATCTATAATTTCATCATATTGAACTGGTTTAAAAATTTCTAAACACTTTGCTGCATCTTCTGCTGTATATAGTGGTGGTAAAGGGTCTTCTCCTTTTCTTTCTCTTTTTCTATTTTTCCATTCAACTTCCATTTCTTGAATATGTCCACTATCAGGAAGCATTATTGAACACAAATCACAAGTTGCCTTTGTTGCATATACACTATTTCTATACCCCTCATTATATAACTTTGGTATTCTTCCCGAATGGTCAATATGTGCATGTGTAAGCAGCATAAAATCTATATCATGCACCTCATACAAAAATGGTGCTTCATTTTCGAACTCATCAGATGCAGAACCTTGATACATTCCACAATCTACTAAAAACTTTTTTCCAGCACCTTCCACTAAAAAGTTAGACCCAGTAACAGTCTTTGTTGCTCCTAAAAAAGTAACTTTCATTTTTTTCCTCCATTCTTTTGTTTTGTAATTCTATATTATAAGAGCATAGTATGTATTTTTTATTTTTGTTTCCGCCCCCCAACAGCGAACAGTCTGTAGTAAAAATCACATGGTCTTGAGCATTTTTTCTACCATGAATAAAAAACAAGTTTTTTATTCATGAGTAATTTTTCCACAGACTGTACCTCGTCGGTCCCCACCTTAAGGCTCCAACCAAAAGAAAAAATACATACTATGCTCTTTCTATTAATATAATTACAAAAACAACTTAAATTTTTTCTTTATTCTCACATTATCAACTTCAATCTTTTTTGAACTCTCTATAACATTATCATCATAATACTGGACAAGCAAAATTTTATCTTCATAATTACACTGTATATTTATATTTTGCAAGCAAATAATTTTTGTATCAAATACATCTTTTAAAATTTCATATGTAAGCTCATCATCTTCTGCAAAGATGTCCCATACTTTTAATTGCTGTGCTTTTTTTATTACTAATTTAATTAAATTTCTAAAATCAATTTTTAATTCTTCTATATCTTTAACACTTTCTTCTAAGCTTATAGGGACATATCTATAATATCTAATTTTGTATATCCATTTTATTAATTCTGCTTTATTTTCTTCTTTAATCTTCTTTACATTACTAGTTACTATCTCAATAAATTTCCTAGCTAATTCTATTATTTCTTCCTTGCTAATTTCTTTACCAATACTTTTTAAAAATTCATTTTCTTTTTCCAAGTTGCTTTTTTGCTCGACAAATTCTTTTGGTAATATTAGCTTATTGCATTCTTCGATTTTGCCTATCAAATCAACTCTTTCCTTATCCAAAATTCCCACTAAATAGCTTACACTAAATATTTTATCTTTGTTAGGCAATTTTTCATTTCTAGCATAATACTCTTCTTTTAATAATTCATTATTATTTAGTATCTTATCTATGTTTTCAATTTGCTTTGTATAATCCTTTTTTTCTTGTGTTACTTTCTCCAGAAATTCCTTTTTATTATCAAATAATTTAAGCCTTTCTACTTTTTCATTCTTTAATTGCTGTAAGATTTTATTATATTCTTCGTCATTATTGGTGCTAACATATTTTTCTATAACCATTCTTGATACTATTCTAAAAAGCTCAGTATCATTATTTTTTCTTATCCTATTGCTTCCGTTTAGCAAAATTATTGTTTGATAAATAAAATTATATTCAATATCCTTTATTTCTTTTGTTATTATATCCCATGACCAACCATTAAAATCACGAATAACCTCTGTTCCAGCTCTCAACTTTCCTTGATTAATCATTGTATTAATTGGTTTCTCTATATAATCTTTAATCATATAATTGTCGTCTTGCTCATCTAGTTTTAGTAATGCAGTTAGAATAGCAAGTTCGTTTTGAATACAAGTAATTTCGCCATTTAATTTATCTATCTTGTATTTCAAACTATCTTTTTCAAACTCTTCCCATTCTTCCGTTCCTGATTTAACTAAAAATATTTTTAAAGCTTTCTCTTTTATAATTCTTAAAATATTTTCAATATATTCTTTTTTGGAAGGCACTTCTACTTTCACTGTCTCATAATCTTTGTATGCATTCTCTATTTTATATAGCATGCTTAATAACAAGTTCTTCACATCATATGAATATAACTTGTGCTCTAAAATTTTCTCTAGTTCATTATTATAATCTCGAATATTTAATTTAGCTAAAAGTTTATTTCTTCCCATACAGATTTTCCTCACTAGTTCTTTTATTTTAAGTAAGTTTTTAGTTAGCTGACTTTTTAAGGTTACTATTTTTTGTTCTTTTATCTAGGTAATATGTATGTTTTAAATTTTGTTTGAGTGCTTAAGGTGGGGACCGACAAGTTTACAAACTGTTAAGCCGAACGTATGTGAGGTTTCTACAGTTTGTACGATGTTGGGGGTCGAAAACAAACATTTACAACATACATATTACCTAGATTTTATTTAGCAGTCCTCAAAAGTTGGAAGCCATTAAAAACTTACTCTCCACTCATTTTTAGTTCTTCCCATCTTTCTTTAGACATTAGCACTTCACGTGGTTTGCTTCCTTGGAAACCAGATATTATTCCCCTTTCTTCCATTTGGTCTATTATTCTTCCTGCTCTTGCATATCCTACTTTAAATCTTCTTTGTATGAATGATGTTGAGGCTTGTCCTGTTTCCACAACCACATCTATTGCCTCCATTAATAATGGGTCTGTATCACCATCTTCTTCTGAGCTATCAATTTCTTTGTCTGTACTATTTGCATTTTCAATTTGTTGTATTATATCATCATTATATGTTGCCTCTCCATTACCTTTTATAAAGTCAACAATTTTTTCAACTTCCTTATCTGTAACAAATGCACCTTGTATTCTTACAGGCTTTGGTGCTCCTGCTGGATAAAATAACATATCACCTTTTCCAAGTAATTTTTCTGCTCCTGCCATATCTAGTATTGTTCTTGAGTCTACTTGTGAAGATACAGAAAAGGCAATTCTTGATGGTATATTTGCTTTAATGATACCAGTAATAACATCAACTGAAGGTCTTTGTGTTGCTATTACTAAATGCATTCCAGCAGCTCTTGCCATCTGTGCTAATCTACAAATTGAATCTTCTACATCTTTTGGAGATACCATCATTAAATCTGAAAGCTCATCAATTATTATTACAATTTGTGGTAACTTTTGTCCTTCTCCTTCTTCATCTAATGCTTCGTTATATCCTTTAATATCTCTTACATTTTTGCTTGCAAATAAGCTATATCTGTTTACCATTTCTTGTACAGCCCATGCTAATGCACCTGCAGCCTTTTTAGGGTCTGTAACTACAGGTATAAGCAAATGTGGTATACCATTATACACAGAAAGTTCAACAACTTTTGGGTCAACCATTACAAGTTTTACTTCACTTGGTTTTGCCTTGTATATAATACTTGCAATTAAAGTATTGATACATACTGATTTACCAGAACCTGTTGCACCTGCAATAAGCACGTGTGGCATTTTTGCAATGTCTGCTACTACTTCTTCTCCTGCAACATTTTTACCCAGTGCAAATGCTAACTTAGACTTGTGATTTTTAAATTCATCACTATCAATTATATCTCTTAAATGCACTACTTCATTTTCTTTGTTTGGAATTTCTATTCCAACTGCTTGCTTGCCAGGTATTGGTGCTTCAATTCTTATAGTTTCAGCTGCCAAATTAAGAGCAATATCATCTGCAAGATTTGCTATTTTGCTAACTCTCACACCTTCTGCAGGTTTTAACTCATATCTTGTTATAGCAGGTCCTACAGATACATTTTCAACTTTTGCAGATACTCCAAAACTATACAAAGTTTTTTGTAATTTAGTAGCTGTATCTGCAACAGCTTTTTTACCACCTTTTACACCTTTCTTTTCTCCTTCAGATAATAACTGAATTGGTGGAAATTCATAATGCTCATCCTCCACAGTCACAGTATGTTCTAATTGCAATACTTGTTTTACTTTTTCCTCTTTAGTCTCTTGTTCTGCTTTAAACAAATTTGCTTCTATCTCATCTGGGTTATTCTTCTTTTCTTCTTTATCTTTTACTCTACCACCAATACTAAAAGGTATTAAATCGTCATCTCCCTTATGGTCATATTTCTTTAATTTCTTGTCCTTCTTTTTATCTTCTTCCTCATCATTTAAATTAATAGTTAGTTGTTCCGCTAAAGCCTCTGCCTCTCTTCTTTGCTCCTCTTTTTCTCTTAATCTACGTTCTTTCTTTGTCTCTTTTCTTACTGGAACTCCCTCTTCATCTTCAACTTTTCTTCTTGAACTTCTTCTTTCTTCTCTTGCTTCCATCTTTTCTATTTTTCTGTCTTCTCTATCTTCTCTTTTCCTCTCAACATAATCTGCTATTAGTTCAGCTGGTTTTATACCAAATATAAATACAAGTAAAATTGCAGCAACTCCTATGCATAAAATTACTGTTCCAACTTCACCTAAAAGCCCAATCAATACCGATGCAATAGCTGTCCCTATAGCTCCTCCTCCATTATTAACTTCTCCTAATTCATAGCCTTTTTGTACAGCTGCTGATAAGTCACTATTTATATCAATATTTCCATTAGAAAATTGAAAAACACTAAGCATTGTAGCAATGCATATTAAAAATATTCCATATTGAATCAACTTAGATATCAAGTAATCTTTATCCTCAGTTGTCATATATATTGCTATTAAAAAAGTTCCTATAGGAATTATATATTTTATTGCTCCCATAATTCCACCTAGTATCGGACTTAGATGTTCTCCAATATATCCTGATTTTGTATATATCAATATAGCAAGTAATATACTAATTAAAAACATAAATACTACTGCTACATTTATATCGAATTTACTTGTTTTTTTCGCTCTTTTTCCTCTTTTTGCCAAAGTATCTCCCTTACCTTTCTTTTGAATTAGTATATACAACTCCCAAATATACATTTGTATTATATCACAAGGTAAGCAAAATGCAAATAAATTTGCAAAAAAAATATTAAAGAATAATAGCGAGCTATTTAAACATTTTCACTGTTTAAAACATTTCAACGCTCGCGTTATTGTTCGTGCGCCAAATTTTACAAAGTAAAATTTGTGTGCATCTGAGTTTTCCCTTATAGGAAATGCAATTTCCTATAATGGAAACAAACAAGCAATTTGGGTCTGTCCCCAATTGCTTGTTTGTTTTAGAATGTTACTCTGCTTGAGTAGTCTCCGTATACTTTCTTTCCATTTTCAATTGTGTATGCTCTTACTCTTACTGAACTTCCTGAATATCTATCTGTAATTCCTGATTTTGTTAGGCTTGTTTCTGTTGTTGTATATCTACATGTAGGTACTCCTTTTAAGTCTAATGCTACTTCGTATCCATCTGCACCGCTAACTCTGTTCCATGTAAATGTTGCTCTGTCTCCTGATTTGCTTGCTCTTAGTCCAGTTACTTTTCCTATTGTTGTACTTCCTCCGTCGTCGTCTTCATCGTCATTTTCTGTATTGTTAAAGTATACTGTGCTTGAGTAATCTCCGTATACTTTATCTCCATCTACTGTCTTAAACGCTCTTACTTTCATTGAGTAGTCTGAATTTTTCTTTTCAAATCCTGTTAATGTTTTGCTCGTTCCTGTTACTGTATATCTTGACGTTCCTACTCCTGGTACTGATAGTAACATTTCGTATCCATCTGCATTGCTTACACTATTCCATGTAAAGCTTGCTCTTTCTCCTGACATGCTTACTCTTAGTCCACTTACTTTTCCTACTGTCACTTCTTCTTCCTCTGTATTGTTAAAGTATACTGTGCTTGAGTAGTCTCCATATACTTTGTCTCCATTTACTGTCTTATATGCTCTTACTTTCATTGAGTAGTCTGAGTTTTTCTTTGTAAATCCTGTTAATGTTTTGCTTGTTCCTGTTAATGTATATGTTGATGTTCCTACTCCTGGTACTGATAGTAACATTTCGTATCCATTTGCATTGCTTACGCTATTCCATGTAAAGCTTGCTCGGTCTCCTGACATACTTACTTTTAGTCCGCTTACTTTTCCTACTGTCACTTCTTCTTCCTCTGTATTGTTAAAGTATACTGTGTTTGAGTAGTCTCCATATACCTTCTCTCCGTCTACTGTCTTATATGCTCTTACTCTCATTGAGTAGTCTGAATTTTTCTTTTCAAATCCTGTTAATGTTTTGCTCGTTTCTGTTAGTGTATATCTTGCTGTTCCTACTCCTGGTATAGCTATTTCCATTTCGTATCCATCTGCATTACTTACGCTGTTCCATGTAAAGCTTGCTTTGTCTCCTGACATGCTTACCTTTAACCCTGTTACTTTGTCTAACTCTACTTTCTCTTCTTCATATATAATATCAACTGTATTTGAGTAATCACCATATACTTTTTCTCCATTATGATATGCATATGCTCTTACTTTAGCTTCATATGGATAATCTGCTGTAAATCCATTTAATGTTATTTTATTATCTGTTGTATTGTATATAGCGTCTTGGTATCCAGGGATAGTTATTGCCAACTCATATCCATCTGCATTTGTTACATTATCCCATGTTAGTGTTGCCTCATCTTTATTCATGCTTACTTTTAGGTTTGTAACTTTATCTGGTGTTTCTATTTGTGCTTCATCTTCCTCTTCATATTTTAACACTGCCAAGTCTGAAAATGTTCCATATACTTTTTCATTTGCTTCTGTTAAATATGGTTTGATTTTTATGCTGTAAACTTCTTCTTCATCCATTCCTATTAATCTTACTTTAGTTGCTGAAGTTGACCCTATGTCTATGAAGTCACTATCTTGTACACTAGCATAAATTTCATACCCATCTGCATTTGTTACTCCATCCCATTCAATTGTACCTGTAACTCCATTAGAAGTTGTTTTTATGTTTTCTACCATCTCTAGTTTTGATGTAGTCTGTGAACTTTCACCTATTTTAAATCTAACCTCTGGCGAAAAGTCTGATGAATTTCCGTTTCCATCATATGCTTTAACCTTTACTCCGTATATTTCTCCTGCTTCAAATCCTATTACAGTAACTTTATTACCTGTTATTCTTCCTACATGTTGATAACCTATTGCTGGTAAATCAATATATACGTCATAACCAGTCGCATCATTTGCTTTACTCCATTCTATTTCAGCTTTCGTATTATCTGTTATTACACTTATGTCACTAATATTTAAGTTACTAGCTGCATTAACTGTTGTTGCTAATAGTGTTAGTATGATAAATACAATTGTGCATAATATTATGTTCCTCATTTTTCTCATAATATTATCACCCTCCTCTCATTTTTCCATCATTTCTATTTTACCACTTTTTATGTCTACTGTCAAGATTTTCCACACATTTTCCAGGGCAAAGAAAATCTTGACCACAACACATCTTTATGTTATTCTATATTTATAGAAAGAAATTAATTTATTAGAGCATAAATCGCTCGAATGGAGGTTAGTGTGAAAAACAAGTTTTTCACACTAATGCTACTATCGCTTTCGCCCTCAAAATTCTAAAGAATTTTGAGATGGCTAATAAAAACCTCTTTCATTCTCGCAATATAGAGGTTTTTAATTAAAATTTTATTAGAGCATAAATCGCTCGAATGGAGGTTTTTATGGTTAGAAAAAGTACTTTTATAATTACAATTTGTATACTATTAGTTATTTTTATTACAACAATATCAATTATAGTATACCATTATGAAACTAGAAATGTTAATGTTAGTATTCCTACTGTTGTAGATGAAGATAGCAATGTAGAAGATTTATTACCTGGAATAAGTTTGGATGCAACTGAATAATTAAAAAATTGTTACTATTTTAAGGCTTTAAAATTATCAATGCCCTGCAACGGTAGTTTTAATTAAAATCGTCTCGCTACGTCCCGACGGAGCTCCCTGCTCCGCTCGTCGATTTTAATTATAAGCTCCCTGCGCGGGCTTTAAATTTATTCTAACCTTAAAATAGTAACAATTTTTTATACTTCTATTTCAATTCTTTTCTATTATTTTTGATAACTTTTAAAGCATCTTCTAAAGCCACTTCTATTCCTGCTAAAACGCCATCTGCATACTCTTCTGTTCCACTTTTTATTTCTCTTGACATTTCATTTGCAGTTTCTATAATTTCTACTTTCTTTTCATAAGCCTTTTTAGTAATTTCATGCTCATCAATCATAGAAATAATTCTATTTTCCGCTTCTTTAATTATTTCATCTGCCTCATTTTGAGCCTCAACCAATATTCTTTGTCTTTCTTCTTTTATCCATTTTGCTTGTTTCAATTCATCAGGAAGTTTTAATCTTATTTCTTTTACAATATCCAAAATATCTTCCTTATTCACTATGCATTTACTTGAAAATGGTATTCCTCTGCTTTTATCAAGCATGTCCTCTAAAGCTTCTAACAATGTAAATATTTCCATAAACTTACTCCTTTCGACTTAAGAATATTAGGTAAGCACGTCCATATTTTCTTAAATCATTTACTGTTACTTTCAATTTTTCTAATTCTCTTAAATCTCTTTCCTTTTCGTCTGTTTCTACAATTATTAATCCATCTTTTTTTAATAAATCATATGAAATAATTAACTCAGTTGCTAATCCTGCCAAATCCTTCTTATATGGCGGATCTATATATATAGTATCAAATTTTATTTTTTGTTCTTTCATATTCAATAAACACTTTTTAAAATCTTTTTCTACCACATCTGATTTATCAAAAAATCTAGTCTTATCAAGATTCTTTTTTATCATTTCTGCAGCCATATGTGAATGCTCACAGAAGTAAACTTTTTTTGCCCCTCTGCTTATAAACTCAATTCCAATTGCTCCACTTCCTGCAAATAAATCTAAAACCACACTATCGTCAATTCTATTCTGTATTATATTAAATAGTGATTCTTTCACTCTATCTAGTGTAGGCCTAGTGTCTATACTTTCAATAGAATTCAATTTTGTGCCTTTTGCGCACCCACTTATTACTCTCATTGTCACCTCATATGATATACTATATATTTTAACCGATTTTTTTTATATGTCAATAATAATTACAGAATTGTAATATATATTTAATATTTTTGTAACATTGTCAAATAATTGTAATATTTCTTTAACATTATACGATTAATTGTAATATTTGTAATATTTCTAAACTAAAAGCAACGAAATTCTTCATTTATTCGTGACTCTTTGTTTTTTTTAATCAAAGTAAAGAATTTTTAAAGCAGATAGCAATTTTCGTATATCTAAACCAAGCAACGAAAGTCGCCCTTTGTTCGTGCTGATTTGAGTTTCCGACCAAATGTGAGGAAATCTCAAAGGCAATATCGATTTCAGCTATTTTTTAAGATATAGGAAATGCAATTTCCTATATCTTAAAAAACTTGCAGAAATCATAACTGCAAGTTTACTTTTCAATACTTATCTTCTGCGAAATAATAATTTAAGGCCTGTCCCCATTTTCTCAAAAATGGGAATTTGGAGCCTGTCCCTAAATTCTCACTCTTTGTTTACTTCTTTTAATAGTTCTAGTTGTGATATTAACAATGATTCCATTTTCGCTTTATATACATCAAATTGTTTTTGTAATTCATCTAATTCTTTGGTCTTCATTGTTATTTGTTGCTCTAATTCCATAAGTTGTTGTTTTGCTGTACCTTGAGCATCTCTTACTATTTGATCTGCTTGTTGTTGTGCAACTTTTTTTATTTCGTCTGCTGTACTTTGTGCCATAACTAAAGTATTTTGAAGTGTTGATTCTAAATTTTTATATTTTACAAGACTTGCTTCTAATTCTGCCATTTTTCCTTTATTTTCATTAGACTCTTTATATAATTTTTCATAGTCTACAGTTAATTCATCAAGGAAATTGTCTACCTCTTCTACACTATAGCCATTCATCATTTGCTTAGCAAATTTTTTGTTTTCTATATCTAATGGTGTATACATATTTGTCCCTCCTAAATTCCTTTTATAACTACATTAATTGTTTGCAGTATTACGTAACCATGAAACAGATAGTTTATTTTTTATCTCTTCTCTTGCCATTTCATTAGTTATATCATAGTTGTATGGTGCTACCAAAAATATTGAATTAGAAACTTTTTGTAAATTGCCATCTAATGCATGAACTGCACCACTAACAACATCAACTATTCTTCTAGCAACATCTTTATTAACATACTCTAGATTAACAATAATTGATTTTTTCTCCTTTAATAAATTACAGATACTTTCTGATTGTTCAAAACTTGTTGGTTGGCATATAACCATTTTAACTTGTTGTGTTTGAGGCATATTTACAACTTTATTGCTCTTTCTGCCCCATATTTTTCTATCTTCTTCTTCCTCTTCTTGTTCTTCTATATCTTCATTTTTCTCATAATCTACTTCTTCTGTTTCTTCTTCATCTCTCTCTGGTAATCCTAACATACCCCATACTTTTTCCATAATAGCTCCTGACATTTAACTAACCTCCTATACCAAAAATTTGTCATTGGTTTCTATTTGCTATATAGTATCTTACATTTTTTGCAACTTGTCAATAGTTTTTTTATTTTTGTAATATAAATTTAATATAATTGTAATATTTCTGTAATATTATTGTAATATTTTAATTGAAAAAGAATTAAATTTTAACTAGGAAAACAAGTTTAAAATTTATGAGGCGTACTTTGTGTACGTTGAATAAATTTTAAATGAAGTTTGACAACGTTAAAATTGTAATTATTTTTCAATTTAGTAATATTTCATCGTATATACTAATACTTGGCATACTTCTTATTTCTTCTGATGTATATCCTAATTCTCCCAATTCTTCACTAGTATAATTTGTAACAATAGAATATTTTTCATTGCTATCTAACACTTTCACAATTATTTTATCCTCATAACCTATTCTTGTTCTAGTCACATACGAAATATTTTTGCCATTTCTTTCTTCTGTAGAAACCGCTTGATTTGGCACTCTCATTCCAGATGCACTCCACCAAATAACATTAAATGAAATTTTCCTATAGCTAATCAACTCTTCAACTTCTTTTTCGATTTTAAAAGTTATAATATTATCATTATTTTCAATAGTTTTATATTCAATCGTTGCATCTACTACAGTTCCACTTGGTAATCTTAACCCAACTTCATCTCCAACTTCTGCTTCTTTTGCTTGTTCTGATTCTAGTATACTCACTACGTAACAATAATAGTTGTTAATTATTTTTCCACTTTCATTACTTGTCGGAATAATTTGTCCTGTCCTTAAATTCAAATTATTCAAAAAATCTTTTGTATATTTACTAAAATCATCTGTTGATAATACATCTTCATAACCATCAACTCTGTATGATACAACACCGCTTCTGCTTGCATTTATATATTCAGCGCCTGAATTTAATTCATTCTCATATTCGCTTCTTTCATCTATTAATTTTTGCAAATATGACCCCGCAGGACTTAACTCACCCGCAATTTGAGCTTTTTTCGTCATATTGTTTGCAATTGTTTGCTTGTTATCTTGAATTTTCGTCAAATCGCTTTCTCCATACAACTCGCTTATTTTAGAATCAATTTGCTCTTCTAGTACTCTTGTATCAGACGTGACCACACTTTCTTGGTTTGCCATTGCCTCATCTATTTTTGTATCAAGCTCTTGTATTTTTTCTACCAAACTTTCTTCATTATTTGAATAATATCTAAATACAGACTCCCCTTTTGCAACTTTTTCACCTTCTGTTTTTATTTGCTCAATTCCATTTTTATAGTTTTCTCCTTTTAGTACAGTCTCATCACGTACTATATAACCTATTCCTGTCTCTTCTTCCTGAATTTGTCCCATTTCTATATAAACTGTATCAGTCGGATTTCTAAACAAGTTTACAACTAAATAGATGATATACGCCATAATGCATAGTAATACAAGCATAATAAATTTCTTTTTATGCCTTTTAAAAAATTGTATAAACTTATTTTGTTTTTTAGTTTCTCCCCTATCTTTCTTCTTAGTTGTTTCTTCCACTATTTTTATCATTCCTTTTCACCAATTCTTAGTTTTTTTCGAGAAATAATATATTATTATTTTATTTTTTCTTTCCGACCCCCAACTTAAGTCGTAAATCAAAAAGAAAAAAATATATTATTTCTCTTTAGTTAACTAATAATTGCTCAATAGTCTTTAAATTCTCCTCCACAGGCTTTAGTCCGTCAAGCCAAGTAATGTTCTCATATTTTCTAAACCATGTAAGCTGCCTTTTTGCATATCTTCTAGTCATCATTTTTATTTTATCTATCATTTCATCTTTGCTCAAATTTCCTTCTAAATATTCTATAACTTCTTTGTATCCTAATCCCTGCATTGCTGTAGGAAATTTGTCATATTTCTTTAATAATGTTTCTACTTCTTCAATTAATCCATTTTCTATCATTATGTCAACTCTTTTGTCAATTCTTTCATAAAGCTTGTCCCTATCCATATTAATTCCAAACAAT
Organism: uncultured Clostridium sp.; assembly: GCA_930990645.1. Classification (GTDB taxonomy): domain Bacteria; phylum Bacillota; class Clostridia; order TANB77; family CAG-508; genus CALXVA01. Next base: position 21,336 of record CAKNQJ010000006.1, read on the forward strand.
ATGTAATCAAAATCTGGTCCTTTACTCCTTGACTCTTTTTCAAGCTGTGTCTTTGTTTTTCTTGTAGCTTTGTATATTTCCAGAATTCTATAAATTCTCTTTTTATCATTTGGGCTAATCTTCTTCGCAGCATCTACATCTATTTTTTCTGCCTCTTCATATAGATATTGTAACCCTTTTTCTTCTACTATTTTGTCCAAATGTGCCCTGTAATCCAAATCCACTTCTATTTCTTCATATTCAATCCCATATATAAGAGCTTCTAGGTATAACCCTGTACCACCAACTACTATAGGAACTTTTCCTTTTGCAAGAATTTCTTTAATCGCATTTGTTGCTTCTTTTTTATAGTCAGCCACACTAAATCTCTGCTCTGGAGAAACACAATCAATCAAATAATGTTTTATTCCCTGCATTTCTTCAACTGTTGGTTTTGCTGTACCTATTGTCATATCCTTATATATTTGCATTGAGTCACAAGACACAATCTCTCCATTAACTTTTTTTGCAAGTTCTATCGAAAGTCCAGTTTTCCCTGAGGCCGTCGGGCCACAAATTACAATTACCTTTTGCATTTACTCATTCCTTTTTTTGAATTCTTTATCATGTATAACTTAGTGTGTGTTTTATATGTAAATATATTAAAGCTATAGTTATATGTTATAAAGCACATCAATTTATACAAGTTCTAATTCCTATCTTTATATAAATTTAGATTTTTAATTAATTGTATTACTACTTTCTAATACGTTATCAATTGCAGTATCACTTTGAACTACATTTATACTATCGCCTTGGCTATTATTCACAATATTAGTTTCAACCACATTATCTGTTGCATTAGTAGTCACTTGTGTGTTTTGACTTTGCACATTACTAATACTATTCGTTGTTTCGTTTTCATTTGTACTAGTAATTTGATTTGTCACTTCATTTGCAATATCATTTAGGACACTATTTGTACTTTCCTGTTGCATGCTATTTTCCTGTTCATTTAGCATATTAACAACTTGCTCTTGTATATTTTTAAAATACATACATTCTATGATTAGAACTATAAGCAATATTACTGCAAGTATAATACCTCTTTTTAGAAACACGCTTTTATCCAAACTACCATATTTCAGTTTATTGTATGATTTAGCAAGTAATGGAAGCATTATAATTCCATTTATTGGCACAAATAAGAAAGTAATTAAATCTTTTCCTCTTTCAGATACCTCCGTCACTTCAATACCTCTAGTACTAAACCAATATACGATTGATGTTAATACATACATCACAGCTGTACCAACCACTATATAAATTAGTTTTTCTTTTTTTCCTAAATCTCCTAGTGAATAGTACATAAGCACTATTGAAACTATGTTTAAAATCAAAATAAATAATAAGATTATTGGCATTTAAATTCACTTTCCTTCCTTTTGTCACAAAGGGGACAGGCCTTTTTGTGACATTTTATCTATTTTTGCTTATTCCTAGTTTAGAAAAGAATTGTTATTTTGGCTAGGCGAACGAACGAGAAAACCGGAGGCGTACTTAGGTAGTACTGCTAAAGGATTTTCGAAGCAAAGTTCAACAACGACAAAATGCAATTATTTTCTAAACTACCTTCTAGAAAATTTCTTTTCAATATCAGCTTTAGTCATTCTAATTGCAGTAGGTCTTCCATGTGGACAAGTAAATGGATTTGGTAGTACTAATAATTGTCTCATTAAGTTGTCCACTTCTTCTCTAGTAAGTGCCATATTAGCTTTTACTGCTGCTTTACATGCAACCGTTGCTATGAACTTTTCCTCTATCTCTTGTTTTGCTGTTCTTGCCACAGTATTTATCTCATCCAAAGTTTCTAAGAATAGTTCTTTTGTATCTAAATCCAAGCATACTGTTGGAACTCCACTTAATTTTATTGTGTTTTCTCCAAACTCTTCTAATATAAATCCAGCTTTTTCAAATATTTCCATATTATCTTTTGCAATTTGCATATCCTTATGGCTCAAATTAATTACATCTGGAAGTAACATTAGCTGAGAATCTTTGTGGTCATCACTATAATAATTTGCCTTTATTTTCTCATACATAATTCTTTCATGAGCAGCATGTTGGTCTATAATGTATAGTTCATTATTCATTTCTATTATAATATATGTTGAAAATGCTATTCCTACATATTTGTATTCTGGCATTTGGTTATCTGGCATTTTTTCAAATATAGACACATTTTCTACAGCCTTCAAATCTTTATCAGAAATATCATACTCTTTTTTCTCTTCTTCAAGTTTTGGTTCCTGCTTATTAATCGTCTTTCCAAAAGTTCTTGCATACATTTCATCAAAATTCTCATAATCTGGCTCTAGTTTTAAATTATCTAATTCATGCATCTTTTTATTTACTTCTGATAAGTCAATTTTCTTAGTCTCTCCCATATCATTTGTAGAATTGTCATTCTTAGTATTATATATTTGTGCTATAAAATTCTTAGTATCATCTATATTTTCTTTTTCATCATCTTTATGCTTACTTCCAAATTTTTCAAAAAACTCACTAAATTTGGCAGAAAGGCTTTCTCCTTTGCTTTCTTCTTCACCATTTTGTTCTTGACTTTCTGACCAATCCTTATTTTGGACTTTTTCACCATTTTCATCAATACTTTTCCAATCTATGCTATTTTCATTATCTTTTTCATCATGTTTATTTTGTAATTCAGACAAATCTGGCAATGGTGCATTCCTCAATTTATTAATTTCAGCTAATATATCAAACTTTGGCTCTTCTTGTACATTTGTCTCTTCATTATTTTTTAATTCATTAGAATTTGTATTTTGCAAATCTTTTACATTGTTCAAACTATCTCCTACGTTATCAATTTTGTTAATATTGCCATTAAGATTTTCATTTTCTGATTTGATTGCAGAAGAATTATTTACGCTAAATTTATTTTGATTATAATTTGTACTGCTGCTACCATAGTTCATAGCATTCATCTTCCAACTACTGTTTTGATTTTGCTTATCTAATTCTATTTTTGTCTTATCAGGAATTAAATCTTCCTTCAAAAGACTATCTTTTATAGCATGATAAATAGCTTTAAAAACTTTGTTTTCATCTTCAAACCTAACCTCTAGCTTTGCTGGATGAACATTAACATCCACCTTTTGTGGATTCATTTCTATATTTAAAACTAAAAATCCATACTTACCTATAGTTAGCAATCCTTTGTAACCTTGCTCTGCTGCACTTGTTAGTACTTTGTCTTTTATATATCTTTTATTTACAAAGAATAATTGGTTAGACCTGTTAGAGCGAGCAATTACAGGCTTTCCAATAACTCCAGTTACTTTCATATCTTCATACTCATAATTCACATCTATAATATTTTCTGCAATATCTTTACCGTAAATACTGTAAATAACTGACTTCATATCTCCATTTCCAGAAGTTTGAATAATCACTTTTCCAGAACTTATTAACTTAATTGCAATTTCTGGATGAACTAATGCAATTCTAGTAACAGCATCCTCAATGTATCCTGCCTCTGTAAAATCCTTCTTTAAAAATTTATATCTTACTGGCGTGTTGTAAAACAAATCTGTGACAGTTATTGTACTTCCCTTTTGACAACCTGCATCTTCAAAATTAACTACATTTCCACCTTTAACCTCTATCTTTTTGCCAATCTCATTATCCTCTGTTCTTGAAATAAGCTCAACATTACTTATAGCAGCAATACTTGCCAAAGCCTCACCTCTAAACCCCATAGAGGTAACTGTCTCTAAGTCATCAGCTTGTCTTATTTTGCTTGTAGCATGCCTTTCAAAAGCAATTTCCATATCATCTGGCATAAAGCCCTTTCCATTATCAGTAATTCTTATGTATGATATACCTCCATTTTTTGTTTCAATTGTTATATTTGTAGCTCCTGCATCTATTGAATTTTCTACCAACTCTTTTACTACAGATGCTGGTCTTTCAATAACCTCACCAGCTGCTATTTTATTTATTGTTAAATCATCTAATAAAACTATATTACCCATTTTACTTCGTTCCTCTCCTATGTATATGTCTTTTGAATTTTAATACGTTATTATTCCATAGAATTATATCATTATTTTACATTTTTTGTATAGGGGTTTTGGAGATTTTTTGATATTTTTTAGTGCCATTAGGGACAGACCCCAATGGCACTAATATTTGTAATATTTTATATTTCTTCTACATATAACCTATCATTTACAGCCACTACTGTATATTTGTACAAGTTTTGTATTTCTTTTATTTCTTCTAATTCAGCATATTCCTCTATTTGCTTTCTTGCTTCTCCCTGCTTTTCTTGTAACTTATTTTCTTCATCTTTCTTTAAGTACTTAAACTCTATCATTATTGATTTATATCCTTTATCTCTATCTTTTGGTATTAGCAATATATCTGGGTATTTTCTTTCTACTTCCATCTCTGATTTCACTACATAACCACTTACGCTACTTGATATTGTGTAAAACATTATCTTTATATTTTTCTCATCAAACTTTATATAATCTCTATTTGACAGCCTTTTCAGAAATTCTTCCATTATTTCTATTATTTTATCTATCTTTCCTTCTAATGCTATTCCTCTTCTTATTTCTGTATATTCATTTGTTATTTTCAAATCCGTTTCTATGCTTAACAATTTCATAAAATATTCTGAATATAGCTCTCTCATTACTTTATTTGGCACTTTTAACACTGTTGTTCCTATTTCTTCTCCCGCTATTGTCAAATACCCTAAATAAAATAGCATGGATACCAGTTCTTTTTCTTCAAACTCTATTGCCGGATTAAATTTTTCTGTTATTTCGCTTACTATTCCTTCTCCTGCTATAGTTTCTTCTATTATTCTTGCTCTTTCTTCTCCTACGCATAGGTCTAGCATATTTCCTAATTTGTTATAGTCACTTGCTATGTTTGTATCTATTAATTTTTCTGGTATTTTTTCTCTATCTATATAGCTATTTAAGAAAAATAAGCACATATTTGAGTTATACAACTTTTCTGTTGCATCTACTGAAAATTTATATCCGTCGTAATTTTCTTTCATTATAGGTAATAGTTCTTCTTGCTCTTTTTTCTCTATTCCTATATCTTCCATCATTTGTATTAACTCTTCTTTTGTAAATCCCATCATTTCATTAAACTTTGCATTTTGCGTTTTATCTGAACCTATATTAAAACCTGATGTTAAACTATCTAGTGTTATTGGTGCAACTCCTGTTATAAATATTCTATCTATCACACTTTCTGTTCCTTCTTTTAGTATCTCATACCATTTTCTTACTTTTCCATTTTTAGACAATAAAGTTTTAAATTGACTTGTATTAAAACTCAACAATTCATTTGCAAAATGATCGTATTCATCTATTATGACATATATCTTTTCTTCTGGTCTTTGCGTTTTAAATGTTTCTATAAGACTGCTTAATAAACCTTCTGCGGTCAAGTCCCAATTAACATAAAAGTCCAAGTTGTACTTTTGTACAAAGCCTTGTATTGGTATTGCCACCCTTTCTTTAAACCCCTTCATTGTTGTTTCTTCGTTTTTTGTATTTATTCCTGAAAAGTTAAATTTCAATATATGATATGAATTTTTTAATTCTGTTGGATGCTTTCCTATATACGTATTTCCAAAAAGATTTTCAAATTTATCCGCTTTTTTAATATCATAATAATTTTCCAAAGTACTTGTAAATAAAGTTTTGCCAAACTTTCTTGGACGTAAAAACATTATTCTTTTTTCTGGTAGATTTTCAAGTTTTTCTATATAACTTGTTTTATCTGCATAATAATATCTATCTTGTACTAATTCCTCATAATTGCTTATTCCATATGGCAATTTCAACATATACACCACTTTCCTCTCAATCTTCCTACTTTACATATTTTACTATATATAGTAATTCAAATCAAGATTTTTTAAAGATTTTTTATTTGCTACATTACTGTATTAATAAGCGGTTAACGAAAGAACACACCTGCTACTTTTTATAGCTAAGTGTGTTTCTTTTGTACAAGAACTTGGACAAAAAGGAGTGTCCCAAACGTCCAAGTTCGTGCTATACATAATTAACTTTACTCATATATTTCTTCTGGTATTACAAGTTTTGTCAAATATGGTGTACTCTTTCCTTCCTCTATTCCCCATGATGATGAAGTAGATGTACAGAATGAATAGCTTGCTGCTTTTCTTGCATCATCTAATGAAGAAATTGCTGTTCCAAACTCATTTGCTGAAACATTAGTTGGTAAATAATACGTGCTACTATTTACTTTTTCTTTTGTTGATGCTCGCGATCCTAATGTTGGTCCTATATTTTCACTAGTACCAGATAAATCAAATGTAGTTCTAGAATAGCTATTTGAAAGTTGTGATGGGTATGTTGATGTTAAATATTTCATATAACCTATCATTCCACCTATACTACTAGATGCATTAATATTTGACGCAGAAATTTTATTTATACAAAATGTATTAGAAACATTAGCCGTACAATGCCCTATTAAACCTCCGACATAGCTTTTACTATCTTCATTATTCTTGTCTGTACAACTAATATCCCCCGTTGAATAGGATGCTGAAACAGTTGAAGGCGAACCTTTAGTATCACCAGTGCCACTAGTAAAACTTCCAGTTATATATCCAATTAATCCACCAGCATATGACGAATTTGATTCAACTTCTATTTCACCTTTTGCATAACTATATGATATATTTATAGTAGCACAGTATCCAGTCAATCCACCGGCATATACTTCATCTACATCAGAGATTGCTTTTATTTTAGAATCTGATGTACAATAATTTAATTTCGCAAATATTCTCGTCCATGTGCCTACTCTTGGGCAATAATAACCGCCATTAATATTCGATGCAATGCCACCAGCCCTAATTTCATCAGTTTTTGAATGTAAATCCATTTCCACATTTGAATTACATTTAGTTACTGTAATTACTTTTTGATGACTCGGACCATTTCCGAACACTCCTAAGTCCACAACCTATGCCTCCACAATAAACAGAACCTGCTACATCAGCTGTAAATTTTGTATATGAATTACAATCTGAAATTGTAAGATTATTTACGCTCGTATCTGCTACATTAGATAATATTCCAGACATTACCGTAGAAGATTTTTCGTCATTTACAATATTTATTTCGCCTTTAGATGTACAATTTTTTATGCTTCCTACACATGTTTCAGCTAATATTTGTGATACTAATACATTACCTGAAAGGCTTTCTGGATTATCTTTTGTATTTTCAGTTATAATTACATCGGATTCACAATTCGTAATTGATGCGCTAAGCATATAACCTGCAATACCTCCTACTCTTGTCATCTCTTTATATGTATCTACAACTTTTTTTGGTTCATAAGTAATTGTTCCTGTAACTTTTACATTTTCTATAACATTGTTGTAGCTGCTCGTTGTTCCTAGTACACCTCCTATATTTAATTGATTTTTAACATTAAAATTTATATTTTCAAAATTAATATCTTTTATTTCTACACCACTACTAGTATTTGCTATAAAACCTACATCATATGCCGAGTCATTTTGAATTGTTAGATTTTTTATAGAATTTCCACATCCATATATATTTCCTCTAAAATCTTCAACAGGAGTCCAATTTTCACCAGCTAAATCAATATCGTTCACTAACATATATGTTTCACTTGGATTATCGTTCATTAATTTTAAATCTTCTTTTGTTTCCACCAAGACTGCTCCTGTTACTGCATTAATTGTTTTTTCAGCTGTATTTCCAATTTGGTCTGTTACTCTTACAGTAAGCTGATATACATCCCCTGCAGTTAGTCCTTTATAAGTATACGTATCTTCATTAATTACACTATAATTTCCAGTTCCTAGTTTATATTCAATCTTTGCAATACTAGTATCAGGATCATTTGCCGCTACTCTAACTGTTAGAGATGTATCCGTCGTTTCCGTTACTTTAAAACTTCTAATCACTGGATCACTTCTATCAATATTCTCTACATTGTACACTTCTGCATCACTTGACTGTCCTGCATCATTTTCAAAAGCCGCATATATTGTCGTGTTTTCTTCTACCGTAAATGTAACCTCATTTTCTTCTGTGTATTGCCATTTTCCTGTTCCTTGTTTATATTTTTTCTTTAGCACTTCACTGTTTGGATTGAATTTTATTGTTACTGTTACATTTTCTGTTGTGTATTCAGTTGGCTGTGCTGTTATTTCTATTATTCCTTCTGGTAGTACGTTTTCATCTACATTTGTTACTGTATAGCTTACTTCTTCTGACCAGCTTCCATCTGAATATTGTGTTCTTGCTGTTATCTTTGTGTTATTTTTTGTTATCTTTAGTTGCCCTGTGTATTCTTGATATTGTCCATCATCTATTTTGTATTGCTTACTTGTTGCTGTTGATGGATATATTATAAATACATCTACTTGGTCTGCTTTCTCTGGTGGGGCTGGCATTGCTAATATTTGCAATGGCACTTTCGGATTTGATGTAGTTCCTGGGTCATCCCATTTCATGTATATGTCTTCTTGCAATTGTTGTGGGTCGCTATCTAATATGTACCAATGTCCATCAAAGTCTACATATCTTCCTTCTTCTACTTCAAGTTTTATTATTTTTCCACCTTGTATTAGTTCGTCTTCATATTCTGATTTTACTAGTATAAATCCATCTTCTTTGTAGTCTTTCCATACTCCATCTGATTTATATTTGTACTCTTTATTTGTTGCTCCTTCTGGATATGGTAGTTTTATCCAGTAGTATTTGTCTTTATCTATTAATAGATATTTTTCCAAATCGTTTACTACATATTGTGCTGTTTCTGAGTTACCAAACTTGTCTACACTATATGCAGTTATTACTGTTCCGTTTTCTTCTACTTTAAATCCACTTGTATAATTCTGCATTGCTTCTGAATTTATGCTATATGTGTTTGAGATACTATTTTTATCATATGTTATGGTTATATTCGCTACTTCTCCACCTGTTTCTTTTGTTTTTGTTGCTGTTATTACAGGTGCTGCTATTCCCGTTGGTAAGTTTGATATTTGTTTTGTATCTTTCCCATATGCATTTTCTGCTTTTGCTTCTGCTATTATTGTGCAGTTCTTTGTTACTTCAAATGGCCCTGTGTAGTTATTTTTCTGTCCATTCATAGTATATGTTTTTTCTGTTGCTCTACTATCATACTCTATACTTACTGTTACTTTTTCTATTGTCTCTGTTGTATCTGGACTTACTGTTATTTTTACATCTAACTTTGTTATTATTCCATCTACAGTGTATTTTGCATCTTTTGACTCTCCTGCACTATTTGTATTTACTGCATATATTTCTGTTCCATTCTCTGTTACTTCAAATGGTTCTGTGTAATCTTGTAATGGTCCATCATTTATTTTGTATTGTTTTGTTGTTGCTTTGTCATCATATTTTATTGTTATTCGTGCTTTTGAGTCATCTTCTATGTAGCTTGGACTTATTACTGGTGCTTTTAAATCTGATAATTTTACTGTATATGTTGCTTCTGCTTTGTCTCCATCTCTGTCTGTTGCTACTGCATACACTTTATCTCCATTCTTTAAGTTTGTTACTGGAGCTGTATAATCTTGCAATTGTCCATCATTTACACTATACTGCTTTGTTACTGCCTTTTCATCATATGTTATTTCTACTGTTGCTATTGTTTCATCTTCATTATTTGTTTGTTTAAATGTTGGCTTGCTCATTGGTATTTTTTCTATTTGTACTGTATATGTCGCTTCTGCTTTTTGTCCATGTTGGTCTGTTGCTACTGCATATATTTCATCTCCATTGTGTAAGTTTTCAATTGGTGCTGTGTAATCTTGCAATCCTCCATTGTTTATGCTGTACTGTTTTGTTACTGCTTTTTCGTCATATGTTATTGTTACTGTTGCCGCTGTTTTGTCTTCGTTATCTTCTTGTCTAAATGTTGGCTTTTTCAATTGCTCCAACTCTATTTTTACTGTATATGATGCATCTTTTGTTTGCCCTTGATTATCCTGACAATATGCATAGATTACATCTCCATCTTTTAAGTTTGTAATTGGTCCTGTATAGTTTTGCAATATTCCACTATTTACACGATACTGTCTTACTGTTGCATTTTCATCATATGTTATCGCTACTGTAGCTGTCATTTTATCATCACTATCTGTTTGCTCAAACTTTGGTGCTGCTAGTGGATTTTTTTGTATATTTACTGTATGTGTTCCATCTGCTGAGTTTCCTTCGCTGTCTTCACAGTATGCATAGATTACATCTCCTTCTTTTAAGTTTGTAATTGGCCCTGTATAGTTTTGCAAACTTTGTTCATTTATCTTGTATTGTTTTATTGTTGCTTTTGCATCATATGTTATTTCTACTGTTGCTGTTAGTTTATCTTCACTGTCTGTTTGTTTGAATTTTGGTGCTTCAAGTTTTTCTACTTCTTCCTCTGGTGGTTCTTTAAATCTAATTGTAGCTGTATCTCTTGCTTCATTTACACCAGTCTTTCGTGCATATGCTGTTATTGTACAGTCTTCTGTTACTGTTAATGGACCTGTGTATGTTTGTTCTGCTCCATTATCTATCTTATATGTTTTTTGCTCTGCTTCTTCGCTATATTCTATTTCTACTGTTGTACTCTTTATGCTTGCATCCAATGATGGATTTGGTTGTACAAATATATTTACCTCTAATTTTGTTGGGTCTTCAAATGTTTTTCTTGCCTCTGGTGATTTTTCTCCTGCTTCAGTATAGTAGTAGGCTATTATCTCTGTTCCCCATTCTTCTATTTTTACATCTCCTGTATAGCTTTGCTCTACTCCACTATTTAGTTTATATACCCTTGTTATATTTCCTTGGTCTGATGGATAAGTCACTCTTGCTGTTGTTTTTTCTGTTCCACCTTGGTTTCCTACATCTTGTATTGTTGGTGCTGGCAAGCTTACATTTTCTTCTTTTTCTCCTATATTTGTTACTTTGTAGCTATCCTTTCCTTTTACCGTTGTTGTTCCTAGTGAATTTCCATCATTATCAGTAACAGTCATTTCCTTTTCTGCCATTGCTTGTATTGTACAATTTTCTGTTACCTCAAATGGTCCTGTATACATTCTCCAGCCACCATTTCCCACTTTTATTTTTTGGTTTGTACTTCCTTCTTCAAAGTACACACTTACTTCTACTTTTTCTTGATATGGTGCTGTTGGGCTTACCCTTATATCTACTGCTAATGTTCCTTTTGGTGCCTCTACTACTTCTACTCCTTTTAGATTATATCGTATCCATATATTTTTTATATCATCTATTTTTACTAATATTGGATCTCCTGTATAATCTTGCCATACTAAGTCTCCATCATCTCTTGTCTCTCCTGGTCTGCCTATTCTCCATTGTCTATCTGTTGAATCTTCTGGGTATGTTAGGTGAATTCTCATATATCCATCTGGCACTTCTTCTCCACCTTCGCCTGGATTATCATGTTCACCATTATCTCCTATATCTATCCCAATATTTAATGTATGCCATCTACTTCCAAGGAACACCTCTCCTACATGGTCATACACTTGCAATGTTTTCATGTCTATTATGTATTCTTTTTTAGTATTGTTTAATACTCCATCTATATTTAACCAGTACAAGTCTCTATCATATACCGTTTCACCTGTTGCTCTATACACTGACTCATTTAGGGTTGGTATATTTTTTACTATATTATCTTTTTGCTCCTGAGTAACCTCTCCATAGTTTGGTATTAATTCTGGCATTGTTTTATTTTCGAAAAATCTATCTGCTGATTTTAATTGAGCATCTTCTTCCAATGCACTTATTATTTCATAGAACTTCGCTTGCTTTGCTCTTCCTATTAGCCCGTCATCTCCAAATACAAAGTTAATTGTAATTGTCGCTAGAATTATTATTATGATGATTGTTATAACTAACGCCACTAAAGTTATACCGCTTGACCTTTTCATTGTTACTATCATTCCTTTCTATTTTCTTGAATTTATATGTATTTAGCTATCTTACTGTTTTTCTATTGTAAAATCATATGCATTTGCAAAATCATAACTTGTTTTTATACTTAATCTAGCTTGTCCTTGTGGTTCCATATAGCTTATGTATCCTGCTATTTTCTTTATCTCGTTTCCTTGGTCATCAACTATTTTTAGATAAATCCCATAATCCCCTTTTTCTTCATCTGTAGAATTTGTTATATCTGCTTTTACTATTGTTTCATTATTTTTAGTTTCTATATTTATATTGCTTATATTTAACTCATCAAAAGTCTTGCTTTCTTTCAATTTATTACTTATATTTATCTTTGTTCCATCTTCTTTTACTTCAACGTATTTTTCATTCGGATTTGCTTCCCCTTGCGTCACACTTGTTCCCTCATCTGCTATTCCTTCCTTTTTATTTTTACTTAGGCCTAATGAAACAAACAACACTATTGCTATTATGACCACTGCTATTAATAGCACTATCCATCTTTTCTCATCCTTATTCATTATTTTTTTCTTCACTTTGTTTTTGCTCATCACACTTTCATCCTCCTTGTATTTTATTTTGATAATTTTTTATCAAATTACTTTAACTATCTTTTTTGTTAGTGTTTTTTTATATTGATAATTTTGTCCTCTTTTTATATGTTTAAAGTTGTAATTAACATTTAAGTTCACATAGCCAAACATTCAAACCTTTAACTATGCAAATCTATCTTTTGTTTCAATCAACCCACACCAGCTAATTATGAACTTCTTAAGTGCACCACGCAAAAAGGACAGGCTTTTTTGAAAAAGTCGTATTTTGTCTTTTCCCCTTCTTACTTTTTTTATTCACTGCTTTGCTATACATGAGATATCATATATCTACCAACAAATATTACAAATTTTCATCATACCTTTGTATTGTATACTATTAATGTTTCTTTTTCAACCCTTTTAGTAAAATGTAATATATTTGTAACATTTCTGTAATATTTTTGTAATATAGCTTTTATATTTTGTAACCCTTTTTTCTATTTTGAATAATATATACCATACGAAAGAACTTAAACAAATTAAAGTCTTGTTAGGAGGTAAAGAAATGGGAAATTGTTGTTGTAATAATAGTGAACTATTATGGTTCATAATCCTATTCTTACTACTTTTCTGTTGTGGAGGAAACAACTGCTGTTGTAGTAACGGATGTAACAACTCATGTGGTTGCTAACATGCAAAATACTTAGCATTTGAAAGGAGGGGAAATATATGCCAGAGAATAGAGGATGCGGATGTGGCTTCGGATTTGGTGACGATTGCTGCTGGATAATAATCGTATTAATATTAATATGTTGCTGCTGTGGTGGTAACAGAGGTGGATGTTGCTAATTAGTTTTTAGTTAGTTACACATCAAAAAGGAAGCTATAGTTTATGTTATTTTATCACATACGAATAGCTTCTTTTTGTATACTCTTTATTAATTTTCTTTTTGGCTCAATTTTATTTAACTTGAATAAAACATTCAAGCCTTACGATAATTTATTTTATATAATTCTATTTTCCTCTCATTTTGTTATTTTCAGTTCTTCTTTGTTTCTTTCTTCTTCCACCAGTTGTGTCTATTTCCACCTTACGCCTATCTTCTTTATTTTTTCTTCTATCTTCAAATAATTTTCCTTTTTTATCAACTATCATATTTCTTCTCTCCTTTGTATATTATCGCTTTTCTATATATTACCATAATATACAACTTTTTTCAACAGTCATGATAGTAATTTTTGATAATTTATGCAACTTTTATTCCTGTATCAATTACTTCTTGAATAAATGGTGTTGCTGCTTTTTTATAATCTTCTATTCTTATTATATGTGGCTCCAATCTGTAATCAATACCTTTTCTTAATTGCATCAAATTCACTTCTTCATCAAATACGTCATTTTCTATATCATCTGTTACAATAGCTATGTCAATATCACTGTCTTTATGTTCTGTTCCCTTTGCATAAGATCCAAATAATATAATTGCTTCAATTTTGTAATGTTCACATATTTTTTTAACGTATTTTTCTACAATTTCCATTATTAATCTATTGTTAATAGATTTTTTAACCATAATCTTACCCCCTCTATATTTTGAATTTGTTCTAAAGTATATTCTTCTGTACATTTTTCTTGAAATTCTTTCTTGTAGTCATCATATCTAGCACTCATATTAAACCTTGTTATTATGTTTAACAATTTTTCTTGGCTATCTGTTAAATTCAAACCTATTCTTTCAGTTAAATACAATAAATCATGGCTTTTTGGAGCATATGGTGCATTTTTATTGTTCTTTGCATACAAAGCTTTTAACAATTTCTCTATTACTAAATGTCCGAAAAACAAGCAATAACTATTTTTCTTATTATTATATAAAACTTTCATTACATTATAATCTTCATCAGCACTTTCAATCCAATAATTCATTAAATCTATATTATTCATTTGATTTTGTACCTCCTAGAGAAATATAACATTATTATATTATTTTTAATAATATTTAACTACAAATTTTTCAAGAAATTAACAGGTAATTTACTACCTGCTATTTCTTTATTTGGCTGGGGTACTGTGATTCGAACACAGGAATGTCGGAGTCAGAGTCCGAT
>CAKNQJ010000007.1 GCA_930990645.1 uncultured Clostridium sp.
AAAATTTTTTTGAGAAATTTTTATTTTTCTATTGACATATTACCGAATTACTTTTGATTTTTACTTGATGTGCTTTTTAAAGTTCTTTTATAATTTGCTATGATATGCAAAAGATAGACTTTCTCACAACGTAAATTCTTATTTTGCTTTTAGTCTATCCTTTTTTAATTTTTTTATACATCTTATTACTCATAACAAACTTTCTCCTTTGATTTAATTTTTACACTTTATTTAAAACTATAAAATACTAAAATATAAACACTATATCTCTCTTGCCTTGCTCCAATGGATTTCGCACATTGTACTATTATTTTAGCAGTTTATCGTTTTATACTTCCAGTGCAACTTTATTCTACACTATTAGTGTGTTTTTGACAAGTACTTTTTGAAATTTTTTCTATAATATTTTTATAATATTTATACTAAATTTCAGTCTTTTCTTTTGTTGTAACCCTTGAAACAAGTTGGTTTTTAGCTGCATTGTCGAATTTTGTCGATGACTTTTTCTTGACTTTCATTTTATATCATGTTATATTTTCTTTGATAGTTAAAGAGAATTTTTATATTTCTTTCAAAATATTCTTTTATTTTTTGAATTCTATTTAAATTCTTTCACATATTTTTTGTTCTAACTTTATATTTTTCCCTGTATCACAATCATTTCATCCTTTATTCCATTTTAGAATTAAATAATATGTACTTTAATTATTAATTTAATTGAAAGGTCGTGAGAATATGAAAAAAAATAATTCTATTCTTTCACCAAAAGTTGACGTTGTTTTTCAAATTCTTTTTGGTGAAGTGGGTAGCGAAAAAATTACTAAGGATTTACTAAATTGCATTCTTGATGAAGAAATAGATAGTGTTGATTTGAATCAAAATATTGTCCTTAGAAGAGAATTGCCTGAAGATAAAATGGGAGTTGTTGATGTTTTGGCTAAAGTTAATGATAATGAATACTGCAATATCGAAATACAGATGACTGATAAAAAAGATTTAGTTAAGAGGTTGCTTTTTTATTGGTCTAAGGAATACATTAGAATTATTAAGAAAGGTGGAAAATATAGCGATTTAAAGAGGACAATTCTTATTTTAATAGCAAATTTTAAAATACGCAATCTTCAAGAATTAGGATTTCATACTAGATGGAAAATAATTGAAGAAAAAGGGCGAAAAATAATCTTGACAGATGATTTTGAATTAAATATAATAGAGATACCCAAAGTTTATGAATTAAAATCTACTGGGAAGGAAAAAAAGTTGAAAGAATGGTTAACTTTTTTAGATAACCCAGATAGTAAAGAGGTGTCAAATTATATGAAAAGTAATGAAAATATAAAACAAGCTAGAGAAAAATTGAATGAAATGAGTCAAGATGAAAAAGTTAGAAGGCTAGCAGAACTACGTGAGAAAGCCCTAATGGATGAGCGCGAGGCAGAATATACAGGGTATTGCAATGGAGTAGAGGATGGAATTAAGCGAGGCATTGAACAAGGCATTAAACAAGGTAGTACTAACAGTAAAAAGGAAATAGCTAAAAAGATGAAAGAAGAGAATATGACTGTAGATTTAATAATAAAATTAACTGGTTTGTCTAAAGAGGAAATTGAACAATTATAATTCTTAATACTCTATATACGAATGTAACATAGATACATCACAATTCATAAATATTAATTAATTTTATATGATTTTAAAAATAAGACTAGGTATTTCCCAGTCTTACATTTTCAATATATTTACCAATATCATAAATCTTTGCCGTATTGGCTGCATCTTCAAAATATTCATCTATTTGCTCAAAACCTTCATCCATTCTTTCATTGTCTGCACTTATTGCTCCCCTCGCTATATTTACTACATATACAAGTATAGCAGTAGATACTGCAACTAATATTATAATACCTATAAACATTGGAATATTTATTTCTACTTCTCTTCTCATAAGACCTCCATTTTACTATAAAATTAGTTTTTCAAACTATTTTTGTCTTAATTTACTTTTATCAAATCAAAGTCCAGATAATCTGCACTTATCAGCTTATACTCAATCCCATCAATAACTTCTTCAACTGCATCCTTATGTGCTAATCCATGTAGATGCCCATAGTAACATTTTTTTATACCATATTTCTCTAAAGTTTGTACAAATTCTGATTTCACAGAATTTGTTATTTCATTTTTATTGATTGGTGGATAATGCATAAAAGCAATTATTTCTTTATCTTTTCCATATTTATTCAATCCACTTTGTATTGATAACTCTAATCTTGCTTTTTCTCTTTTTATCATCTTGCTATCATTTTCTGTATCTAATATATTCCAGCCTCTTGAGCCAACTATAATTTTGTCTTCTACTAAATAACTATTGTTGTATAAAAAATAAATATCCTTAAATTCATTTTCTTCAATAAAATCATTCATTTTTGCCAGAGTTGTCCACCAGTAATCATGATTTCCTTTTAGCAAAATTTTCTTTCCAGGCAAGCTATTCAAATATTCAAAATCTAATTTTGTATCCTCCAAGTACATTGCCCACGAAAAATCTCCTGGCAAAATAACAGTATCCTCTTGATCTACTTTTTTTATCCAATTACTCTTTATTTTTTCCGCATGATTTTCCCAATTATCTCCAAATATATCCATTGGCTTGTCATTCAAAAAAGATAAATGCAAATCAGCTATTGCATATATTGCCATAGATTTTCTCCTTTTACTGATTTTCTACATTATATTACTTTTATGGTTTTATTTCAAGCAAATTGCAAAATTTAATTATTATTGATTTTATTTTTTGTTACTACTACGAAAACATAAATAACTTACTTTCAAAATGGCGAGAAATTACTGGCACTTTGGATGTCTGTTCAGTATGATGTACTTTAAATAATTACTAAACTTATTTTTATGCTAAGTAGTTCCACGTGGTAGATATATATTTTGTTCGAATGCATGGAGAACACAATATATATCTACCAGCAAGATGGAACGGACTTTACATATCTATTTTTACACTGAACAGTAACAATTTTTTATCTAGTCAATATTACTAATCTTCAAATTAGGCACCGCATTTAACGTCAAATCTGATGTAACACCTGAAATAAATCTGTAGTAGCCAGCTGAAGCTATCATTGCAGCATTATCTGTACACAAAATTGGCTCAGGATAATATATCTTATATCCTTGATTTTCTAAATTTATGAATTGCTCTCTTATATATGAATTTGCTGAAACTCCTCCTGCTAGAGCTATAGTCTTTATACCTAACTCTTGGCTAGCTTTAATAGCATTATTAACCAATATCTCTGTAACATATTTCTCAAAACTTGCACATAAATCAGCTTTGTTTATTTCAGGATTTTTATGATGCAAATTAATTATGGCTGTTTTTACTCCACTAAAACTAAAATCCAAGCCATCCACATGCGTTTTAGGAAGTTCTATATTAGGCTTTCCTTCTTTTGCTAACTTATCTACTTTTGGTCCACCTGGATACCCAAGTCCAATTACTCTTGCAACTTTGTCAAAAGCCTCTCCTATAGCATCATCTCTAGTTTTTCCTAAGATTTCAAACTCATCATAATCTTTTATATCTACTAGATGAGTATGTCCTCCAGATATTATTAAACATATAAATGGAGGTTTTAAATCCTTGTGAGTTATGTAGTTTGCTGCAATATGCCCTTCTATGTGGTTTGTCCCAGTTAAAGGTTTATTTAACGCATAGCTTAAAGCCTTTGCATATGAAACACCTACTAAAAGAGCTCCTACTAACCCAGGTCCATAGGTACACGCTATGTTGTCTATATCGTTATATGTAATATTTGCATCTTCTAATGCCTTTTTGGTCACACCAGAAATAGCCTCCACATGATTTCTGGAAGCTATTTCTGGCACTACGCCACCAAATTTTTCGTGTATCTTTATTTGAGAATTTATAATATTTGACAAAACTTCTCTACCATTTTTTACTACTGCTACAGATGTTTCATCACAACTTGATTCAATTCCTAATGTTATTATATCTTTCATTTTTACTCCTATATTTATATTATTTGTTTAGTTTTAGAGAATAGTATATATTTGTTACTGTTCCGTACGCTTTTTTAAAAGAATTACTAAACTAGATTTTGATAATTTGTAGCCTCACTTGTCAAATAATTGTTAACCCAAACATGCTAGCACAAAGATATTCCAATCCACCATATGCAAGTGCAATAATTGGTGAAATTATCATGCCTAATATTCCAACAATCCATAATGCAATAAACACAATCTCGAATATTTGGCTATGTTCTTCTATCCAATTTCGTGCATTGTATGGTAAAAAGCCACATAGTATTTTTGAGCCATCAAGTGGTGGAAGTGGTATTAAGTTAAATATTCCAAGCCCCAAATTAATTCTAACTATTGCTGTTAATATATTATATACTATGTTTCCTGCTTCAGTAAAATAGAACTCCGGTGCAAATCTTACTACAGCACATGCTATGATTTCAAAAACAATTGCAATAACAAAATTCATCAAAGGTCCTGCTGCTGCAACTATAGCCTCTGCTTTTGAAAGTGACATAGTCCTATTGAAATTTCGTGGATTTATTTCAACTGGTTTACCCCAACCAAATCCAGCGAACACAAGCATTATTGTACCAAATAAATCCAAATGTGTAAATGGATTTAAACTCAGTCTTCCTTGTCTTCTTGGTGTGTCATCTCCTAATTTATCTGCTGCAAATGCATGTGCAAATTCATGAAATGTTATGGCTATTAAAATACCCGGTATGGTTATTACAAAACTTAATAATCCGTTCTCTCTTGATAATAGTGTCATTAATGAACTAAATAGCATTAATGCTATAATTAAAAATATTAATCTTCTATCTATATACATATACACATAATCCTCTCTAGTTTAATGGTTTCATCGGGCTAATTTATAAAATAACCTAATAAATTGTATCTGTGCATGTTTTATCGATATATTTTTAGATACAAAAAGTGCTATTTTAATGCTACCCAACTGAATTTATTAAAACTTATTAATTTTTAATAAATTAATTAACTTCCTTTGATACTTGTTCTATTGTTGATTTGTAACATTGCAATTTTTCGTCAAGCCTTTTTTGACATTTTTCAAATACTTGAACTAATTGTTCTACTGTTCCTGAAGTTTGTGCCTTATATAAAGCCTCTCTATATTCTTTGTTATATTCATCATCAATAGCAATTAAATCAACATTATTCTCTAAACATTGCCTAAGTATAATAAATCTTCCTATTCTTCCATTACCATCTTGAAAAGGATGTATATGTTCAAATTTTTGATGAAAATCTGCTATATCTTTTATATTTTCTATTTTTTTATCTAATAGATTTTTTATTAAACCTTCAACTTCATATGGTTCTGCTAATTTAATGTCTACATTTCTTAATTTATTAGGTATCTTTTTATATATTCCTACAAAACCATAATTGGCATCACTTGTATTTTTCTTTAATATTGAATGATACTCTCTAAGTAATCTGTCTGTTAGTTTTTCATTTAAAGTTTCTACTACAAAATCAAATAATTCTAAAGAATTAATTGTTTCTTGTACATCATCAACAGAATGTTCACCTACTACCATATTTTCTTCTAAAAGTACATTTAATTGTTCAATATTAAATGTGCTTCCTTCTAATTTATTTGAATGATATAAATACTCTATTTTTATATCATCATATACTGAATTTTTTATTTTTGACAATTTTTGCATGGTGTTAATAGATATTTTCATATACTTCCCCCTTTTTTAAGCATTATTAAGTGGTTTCATTGTTGGGAACAATAGCACATCTCTTATAGATGCCTCATCTGTTAAAAGCATAACTAACCTATCTATTCCCATTCCCATTCCTCCTGTTGGAGGCATACCATATTCAAGAGCTGTTACGAAGTCTGTATCCATCATATTTGCCTCGTCATCTCCAGCTTCTCTTTGTTTTACTTGCGCTAAAAATCTTTCATATTGGTCAATTGGGTCATTTAACTCTGCAAAGGCATTTGCATATTCTCTTCCACCTATAAATAACTCAAATCTTTGTGTCATCCTCTCATCATTTTCTAATTTCTTAGCAAGTGGAGAATTTTCTATTGGATATTCATATATAAATGTTGGTTGAATTAATGTTTCTTCTACTTTCTCATCAAAGAATGCAGCAATTATATCGCCTCTTGTAGTTTTTATTGGGTCTACAGGAACTCCTGCCTTTTTAGCAGCTTCTTGTGCCTCTTCATCTGTTGAAATAGTATTAAAGTCAACTCCTGTTACTTCTTTAATCGCATCAACCATAGTAACTCTCTTCCATGAAGGAGTTAAATCTATTTCTTGTCCTTGATATGTTATTTTCGTTGTTCCTAGAACTTTCTCTGCTATTTTTGAAACCAACTCCTCTGTTAAGTTCATCATATCCTCCAAATTTGCAAATGCTTGATATAATTCTATTGTTGTAAATTCCGGATTATGTTTTATATCCATTCCTTCATTTCTGAAAATTCTACCAATCTCATATACTCTATCAAATCCACCAACAATTAATCTTTTTAGATACAATTCTGTTGCAATTCTTAAATACATATCTATATCAAGTGAATTATGATGTGTAATAAAAGGTCTTGCAGCAGCACCACCTGGGATTGTGTTTAGTATAGGTGTTTCTACTTCCACATATTTCTTTTCATCAAGAATTCTTCTCATTTCTTTTATGATTTCTGTTCTTTTTATAAATGTGTCTTTTACTTCTGGATTTACTATTAAATCTACATATCTTTGTCTGTATCTTAAATCTGTATCTTTTAAACCATGGAATTTCTCTGGAAGTGGTCTCAAAGACTTAGAAAGTAATGTAACTTCTTTAGCATGAATTGATATCTCTCCTGTTCTTGTTTTAAATACAAAACCTGTTATTCCGATAATATCTCCAATGTCATCCTCTTTAAAAGCTTTGTAGCTTTCTTCTCCTAATTCATTGATACTAACATAACTTTGTATTTTCCCCTCGCTATCTTGTATATGGCAAAATGATGCCTTTCCCATTATTCTTTTTGCCATAATTCTTCCTGCTATTGTTACATCTTTTCCTTCTAATTCATCGTAATTATCTTTTATTTCTTCACTCGTATGTGTTCTATTAAATTTTGTTATTTTAAATGGGTCTTTTCCTTCTTCTCTAAGTTTATCTAATTTTTCTCTTCTTACTTTCATTAATTGGTTCATATCTAATTCTTGTTCTACATTATTATTTTCGTTCATAAAAACCTCCATCCAAAGCAATATTCTTTGCTTTTTTAAACTTATGTAAAATATTATATAACACTTTCCGTTTTTTGTAAACCAGAAACGAAAAAATCGCAAACTTTTACATTCGCAATTCTTTGTTTCTAATTCTACGATACCTTCCTTAGTTCCCTTGCATGTGCTATTGATATATTTGTTACATCTCCTGAAGAAATTCTTGCAATTTCTTCTATTGTTTCCTTTTCAGATAATTGCCTTATATCTGTATATGTTTTATCATTAATTGTCTTTTTGCTTATAAAATAGTTGTATTTTCCTTTTGCTGCAATTGATGCAGAATGAGTTACCACCATTACTTGATGATTTTTTGATATTGCTTTTAACTTTTCTCCCACAGCTTTTGCAGCTTTTCCACTGATTCCTGTGTCTATTTCGTCAAATACCAATGTAAGCACTTTATCCACATCAGCAAGCACAGTTTTTATTGCAAGCATTACTCTTGACATCTCTCCACCTGATGCGATTTTAGAAAGTTCTTTTTCTTCTTCTCCTCTATTTGTACATATCATAAATTCTACTTTATCTAATCCATTGCTATTAAATTTTGCATCTTTTATGTTCTCTACACTCACTCTAAGAACTGCATTACTCATTTCCAAATCTTTTAATTCATCATTTATTTTATCTGAAATAATTTGTGCATATTCTTTTCTAATTTGATGCATTTGTGCACATAATTCTAACATTTGTTTTTTTACAATTTCTTTCTCTTGTTTTAATTTACTATTTATTTCATCTAAATTCTCTATTTCTAAAATTTCCGCTTCTAACTTTTCTTTATACTCCAAAATCTCCTCTATGCTATTTCCATATTTTCTCTTCAAAGAAAATATCTCATCTAACCTTGCTTCCACATTATCTCTTTCTTGTTCATCAAAACAAACATCTTCCCTCATTCCAGATATATCTCTTGCAAGTTCTTGTATTTCATAATAAATACTTTTTAGTTCAGAAAGTTTTTCTTCATAAACCTCTCCACAAGGCGAAATTCTCTCCAAGCATCTAATAGAATTAGACACACTTTCTACTGCTTGATTATTCAAACATTCATCTACTTCTTCTAAGTTCTCTTGCAACTTCTCAGAATTCTTCATTATATTATGCTCTTCTTGTAATTTTATATCTTCTCCGACTTTTAACTTAGCATTTTTTATCTCTTTTAGCTGATAATTAAGTAAATCTAATCTTCTTTCTTTTTCTTTATCATCACCATAATTCTTGTCTAGTTCTACATTTATTTCATTATATCTTTTATATAACTTAGCATATTCTTCTTTTAATTCTGTTATTTTTCCACCTATAAAATCATCCAAATAGTATATGTGCTTAGCTGGATTTAATAAATTCTGATTATCCTGCTGACCATGTATATTAATATTATCTGCCATAAATTCTTTAAGTTCATTTACAGTAACAAGTCTTCCATTAATCTTGCACGAATTTCTACCATTTGAATATATCTCCCTAGAAACTATGATATTCCCATCAACAGCCTCTGGATTTTCTGGGCAAAATATACTTGCTTCAACAAAAGAATATTTCTCACCATTTCTAATCATATCTTTAGAAAATCTGCCACCTGCTATAATTCCAAGCGCTCCTATAATAAGAGTTTTTCCTGCACCAGTTTCTCCAGTTAAAACATTAAACCCTTCATTAAAATCAATAACCAAATCCTCTATAATTCCTATATTCTTTATATGTAATGTAGATACCATAAGCTCCTCCTCGTTTATTAAAAGATAGCATAACTACCAAAATATTGTTCGCTTATTATTCTACAACCATTTGTTTGTTTTGTCAAGATTAAAAATAAAAAAATATATAAATAACATAGAGGGCAAAGAAAATCAAATCTTTACCCCCACTTTCCAAAGTTGCACCAAAAGGCCTGTCCCAATTTTCCACTTTTGTGGAATTTGAAACCTGTCCCTAAATTCCACTATCGTATTCATACACTACAATTTCTTTTGTGCCAAATTCAAATTCGCTGATTTTATAGTTCATATAAAAACTATCTTCTTTTACAAACTGTAGGTCCAATTTGTTTGCATCTATAAGCACTTCTGTAGATAAGTTCATTCCTACTGGCAATGTTTTGTTAAAATTATCATAGAACATTATATTTGTATAAAACAATACAGGTGAATTTTCCTTTATATTCACTTTATAGACTTGCACTTTGCTTTTTTTAGTATTTAGCTCATTTTTTATGGCATCAACCGGATTTATATATAATAAATTAATTCCATCTATTGACTTTTTAGTTGTAACTCCATATACTGACATATCATATGGCGATTGAATTTTATTGAAAGCCTCTTTTATCAATTTTAAATAATCCTCTAGATTTTCTGTATACTCCTTTATATCTGTGTCTTGATTGATTTTAAGTACTTTATATTTATTTTTTTCTATTTCCCTATGTTTTGTATTATTTATTGTTTTTTGCTTTGTTTTATCTTCTACTAATGCCCCAAATATATCAAAATCTTTTGTATTGATTACTTCTATATTATTTTGGTAATCTTTTTTTAGTCTTTCTAAATCTTTATTGAGAGGATTTACTTTCTTACTCTTGCCCTTTGTCTTTTTTGAGTTTTTTGCCTCTTCTTCAACATTTTCATCTTCCTCATCTTGTTCTATGTATAATTCAACAGCTGTATCTTTTTCCTTTTCAAGTTCTTTAAAAGATTCTGGAACTTCCCTTATTGCAAATATTGCATCTGTTTCGTTTTTAGATAGTTTTCTTCTTTGCATTTCATCTACTATCTTTCCTAAATCTTCTAAATCTGTTTCATAATCAAAATATTTTTTCATTTTAGTTTTTTCTACTTCTTCCTTCTCTTCCGCTTCTGCTATAGTTTGCGTTTCATCCTTGCTTGTAAATTTCCAAAATTCAAAAATACTTTTCTTATGCTTGTCTATTTCTTTTATATATAGCTCTGCATTGTCATTTTTCTTAGACAAGATTTCTTCTTTTGTCTCCATTGCCTTAATGTCAAGATTTAAATTAGTATTTTCTTTTACTACTTCTTCTAATTTTGTGCAAATATTTATCAAATCTTCTATTGTATATTGTGATTTTAATGCATATAACTCCTCTAAAGTCTCATCTTTTTGAACTTCTTCTCTTTCAGTTTTTATAATAGGCTTTGGCTCTACTTTCACATCTTTCTTCTTTTTAAAGAAATATTTTACCCTTCCAAAGAAAGTTTTTTTACACTCTAGAAAAGTTGCTATTTGCTTTTGCCTTAATAAATATTCCTGTGTTAGGTCCTCTATAACTAGCTTAAACTTATTCAATTTTCTCTTTAATTCTTTTCTTTCTTTTTCTTCATTTTTTAATTCATCTATTTTGTCCAAATATTCTAACTTAATAAAATCTGATAAATCATCATACTGTATTCTTTTATCCTTATGCCAAAATTCTATATCTCCTAATTTTCCAATTTTAGTTGTAAAATGATATTCATCCTTAGCACCAGTTGCTAAAATAAACATCGCTTTTAATAATTTATATAATTCAAGTGCTTCTTTTTTTGTAAGCAACGTTATGCTATATGTACATTTTATTTTTCCATATATATTAGTCTGTCCAACAATTTTTACACACATATTGTCATTTTTGTCATACACTTCATAAACACTTGGCCATTCTTTTGTAAAATACCATAAATAATTCTCTAAATCCGAAATCTCAGACTTAGTAAGAAATCCTCCTGAATATTCCATTTGGCTTATTGGTACAAAAATATATTTTCCCTTTTTAGCTTTAGCATTTGCAATTTGCTCTTTCAATAAATAAAAAAGTGCATTATTGTCTTGTTCATTTGTTGGAACAAGCATAAAATACTTTTCTGCATAATCAGAATAATAGATCTGCCAAATATAGTTGTTTGGATATTTTACTTCATACGGAATAATTTCATTTAATTCCTTTTGCTCTTTTGCAATCTCTTCTATTCTATCTACATTCATTGTAGCTACCATATTCATGAATGTAGCGAATTTCTCTATATTTTTCTTAGTTTTATCATCTAAATATTCGTAAATAGGTCTTGCAAGCTTATATCTTTCTTTAATATCCATTAATCTATCAGCTGGTGCGATAAGTATCTCTATATTTTTTATATTTACATATTTATATACCTTATATATCGTGTCATCATATGATTTAGATGGCCTAAAATTTAGAGTGTCATGTTCTTTTAAATATGATGGTATTCTATTTAGTTTTAGCCCAATATATTCTAAATTTTTCTCGATTGCGCTTTCTGTTTCTTTAGTACTTTTAGCCATTTTTACTCTCATTCCTTCCTTCAGTCACAAAAACTAGTTGGAAAAGAATTAAATTTTGACTAGGAAAACAAGTTTAAAATTTATGAAGCGTACTTTGTATACGTTGATTAAATTTTAAACGAAGTTTGACAACGTCAAAATTGTAATTATTTTTCAACTAGCATTCCTTTCCGTTAAGTATTATATCATAAGTTTTGAGATTATTCTATATATACAGAGAAGATTTTTAGCAAAATTTAAACCTAGCGAATTATCACTAGGTTTATAACTTATTTTTGAGTGTTAGATTAAATT
Organism: uncultured Clostridium sp.; assembly: GCA_930990645.1. Classification (GTDB taxonomy): domain Bacteria; phylum Bacillota; class Clostridia; order TANB77; family CAG-508; genus CALXVA01. The sequence goes on from CAKNQJ010000007.1 coordinate 11,937, forward strand.
AAATGGGTCAATTGCTTTGCACAATCCAATATTATCACAAATAGTATTGTTTCGTGTAACAACAAAACCAGGAATTTGTACTAGTGAGAAATCAATTGGGATATTCTCACCTTCATACCGGTCATTTTTATACGGTCCATGACCAGCTACGCCGTATTCAGCTCGAACATCCATTGCCATAGTTCTAACTTGAACTTCGAATACCAGTCCATCCGGTTTCTTAATGATAGCATGTAGACCCTGATATCCATTTTTCTTTGGACCTATTATATAGTCCTTTACATTAGCTTCAAATCCATTCATAATATAGCTCTTTGCTGGAACTATAATGTCTGGATTGTTTTTGGAATCAAATCCGCTAGACAAAATTGGCTCTGCTTCAGCCAAAATACATTTACGTTCTTTGATAAAGAACTCAATTATTTTGTTCATTACTTGATACGCTGCTTTTATTGATCGCATAGTATCAGTTGGTGTAGAACACAGTACAATTCGAAATCCTAAAAGGTCTCTTACCTTTTCCAACGAATTGCCTTTTCTAAGATACAAACGAATTTTTTCATTTGTACCAATGAAGTCTTTAAGACGCCTTGTCAGTCTAAAGCCAACTTGCAATTCGCCTTTTAGATCCCGCATATGCTCTTTCAAGCTATAAAATTCTTGTTCTAAAAGAATTAATTTGTTTACTTCCTTTATGTCGTAGAACTCCTCTAGCTTATTAGCATACAGGCTTGCATACATTGAGCCATCTTCCCGTAACTTTGCAATATAGCCTTTCCATACTTCATCCATAGAAGATGAATTATAGACTACTTCAGCTAAATCTGGATATAGAATTTTTTTGTTCATAAGAATACTCATCCTTTCTGTCTACTCCTTAGTTATCCCCACATAGTTTAACTTCTACTCTCAATAAGTTTATTGAAAACTTATGTAATAATTATACCATACTTGTAAACTGTTTACAATAATTGTGTTTAATATATTTCTGTGAAAACTTAGACTTATCAATGTTTATTTTGATTATGTATAAAACAGCGTGTGCTTATTGTGTATAAATATATTAAAACTTGCCTATACAATATAAAAACACATTAATTTATACAAGCTTCATATTAAGTATAGCTATAATCTTTATATTTTATTATAATAATCTTGTGAATTATGAAAAATATGTAGAATAAAAACTTCATGAGTGTCATTATTGACTTGATAGATTACAACATAATTGTTGACTGGTAATTTTCGGTAATTATTTGAATTGCCATAGATTTCAACTTTTTTGTATCTTTTTGGAAAAAAATTGAGGTTAGCTATTGCAGTTAATATACTTTTCCCTATGTTATATGATGTAGATGGCTCCTTTAGATAAAATTCAATGTAAAATTGAATTTGCTGCAGATCGATAAGTGCCTTTGGAGCCCATATAATTTTATATTCATTTTTCAATATTATACTTCGCCTCCATTTCTGCCACAACATCTTCCATTGGTATTCCTTTTCCGTCTTTAATTTCTTGTACAGCCTCTTCAATCTGCTCCCACAAATTCTTCTGGAACTCTTCAAAAGAAGCATAATGCTTGTCAAAATGCTCTGCCACTAGCCTTTCTATTCTTTCTTCCTCTGTTTCTGCTTTCGTATTAATTATTTCTTCATATGCCTCATCACTTAAAACAACTAAATCATTAGTTCCATTTTTTGTAATGTACATAGGTTCTTTTGTTTCATGGCAAATTTTAGAAATCTCATTATAATTATTTCTTAAATCTGCACAAGGTCTAATTAGTGCCATATAAATCCCTCCTCGTTTTTGATAGGCAAATTATATCATAATTATTGTATGAATACAATAGTTTTTAGTAATAATGTTACAATTCACAGCTATTCTTTCTATAACTGTGAATTGTAACATATTTAAAATGAATTTAAAGTCCGCACAGGTAGTTCGGAATTAAAATCCCACCTATTTTGCAAACGTATCTATTTCTTCTACTACTTTTGCTATAAACTCATCTACATCCATTGCACCGATGTCTCCATCTTTTCTAGAACGTACTCCAACTGTTCCAGCCTCTTTCTCCTTATCTCCAACAACTAGCATGTATGGTATTTTTTGAAGTTGTGCCTCTCTTATCTTGTATCCTATTTTTTCATTTCTGTCATCTACTTCTACTCTAATTCCTACATCTTCTAGTTTTGCTTTTACTTCATTTGCATAGTCATTGTGAGCATCTGCAATTGGAAGTAACTTTACTTGTACTGGTGCAAGCCATGTTGGGAATGCTCCTGCATAGTTTTCAATTAATACGCCAATAAATCTTTCTATACTTCCAAATATAACTCTGTGAAGCATAACTGGTCTATGTTTTTCTCCGTCCACACCAATGTATGTTAAATCAAATCTTTCTGGCATTTGGAAATCTAATTGTATAGTACCACATTGCCATTCACGTCCTAAAGAATCTTTGATATGGAAGTCTATCTTTGGACCATAGAACGCTCCATCTCCTTCGTTTAATTCAAATGGCATGTCCATATCTTTAAGCACTTTCTTTAATGCACTTTCTGCCATCTCCCATTGTTCATCAGATCCCATTGAATCATCTGGTCTTGTAGAAAGTTCAACTGTATATTCAAATCCAAATATACTGTATACCTCATCAACAAGTTTCATAATTCCGGCTATTTCTGATTCGATTTGCTCTGGTAAGCAGAATATATGTGCATCATCTTGTGTAAAGCATCTTACTCTGAATAATCCATTTAATTCACCTGATTTTTCATGTCTATGAACTAGTCCTAATTCTCCTGCTCTTATTGGTAGGTCCTTGTATGAATGCATTTTGCTCTTGTATACAATCATTCCACCTGGGCAATTCATTGGCTTAATTCCATAATCTACATCATCTATTTTTGTTGTATACATGTTTTCTTTGTAGTGGTCCCAATGTCCTGAACGATGCCATAATTCTTCATTTAATATCATAGGAGTTTTTATTTCAACATAACCATTTCTTCTATGAATATCTCTCCAAAAATCTTCTAACACATTTCTTAGTACCATACCTTTTGGTAAGAAGAATGGGAAACCAGGTCCTTCTGGAGCTATCATAAATAACTCTAACTCTTTTCCTAATTTCTTATGGTCACGTTTCTTTGCTTCTTCTAACATGTTTAAATACTCATCAAGTTGGCTTGCTTTAGGGAATGAAATACCATAAAATCTTTGAAGCATTTTATTATGCTCGTCCCCTCTCCAGTATGCACCTGAGGAAGAAAGTATTTTTACAGCTTTTACTTTTCCAGTACTCATCAAATGAGGTCCAGCACATAAATCTGTAAAGTCACCTTGTTTATAGAAAGAAATTTCTTCACCTTCTGGAAGTTCTTCTATTAACTCAACCTTGTAGTCCTCTCCTTGCTCTTTCATGAATTTTATAGCTTCATCTCTTGAAAGAGTAAATCTTTCTATAGGCAAATCCTCTTTTATAATCTTCTTCATTTCTGCTTCTATCTTTTCAAAATCATCAGAAGAAATATTTTCCTTAACATCAAAATCATAATAGAAACCTTTATCTATAGCAGGACCTATTGTCAATTTAATTTCATTTCCATAAATTCTTTTTATAGCTTGTGCCATAATGTGAGATGTAGTATGCCAATATGCTTTCTTTCCATCTTCACTATTTTCAAAAGTAAGGATTTCTACCTCTGCATCATCCTCTAATTTGTATCTTAAATCTCTAACCTCTCCATTAACCTTAGCACAAGTAGCATTTCTTGCTAACCCTTCACTAATCTCTTTTGCTAAATCAAGTACACTAATACCTTTTTGCACCTCTTTTACAGATCCATCCTTTAATGTAATCTTCATAAAAATCAACTTCCTTTCTTTTTTGACACTTGGGGACACTCCTTTTTGTCAATTTTTCTTTACACTTGGGGACACTCCTTAAACGTTTGATTAATAATTCAAATGAACTACTGTCCCTTTTGTTAATTTTCTTTTACACTTTTAGAGCGTCCATAACCGGAACAAAGCACTCCTCTAGCAAGACTTAATTGCCAGAGGGGTGCTTTATATAACACGGTTCCACCCTTTGTTTCACTCTAAATTACTTTTAACGCAAGCCCTACGTCTAGTTTTTCCTTTGAACTTAGGTATACACATTTTCTTTAGCCTACATGTTGATTGTATAGACATTCCTTTCAAATCAACACTTAAGGTCTGTCCCTTTTGTCCAAGTTTTTGGACAAAATCTAGTGTCCCTAACGTCCAAGTTTTGCTAGAAACAATGAGGTAGTTTTTCAAATATGTTTATTTAGAATAGCTTTCAGCCTACGACTATTCCTCTCTTGAAACAACCTTTATTTTACTTTTTCTCATTTATGTTTTTGTCAATATTACTATGTTTTTCATTATACTACCTTTTAGAGTATTATGTCAATATTTTTTTGCTTTTATATTACAGAAATATATAATCCCATTACTACGACTTCTACAGCACCTACTGCTAATCCTGTTATTCCCATCCATCTGCCTGTTTGTTTTTCTGGTTTAAATGTTGCTACTCCAATAATTCCAAGTATTGTTGCAACAATTCCACAAGGCAATCCAAACATAAAAATTCCTATCATTGAGAATATAAAACTTATTAGTCCACATGCATTAACATTTTTATTTGCTGTACCAGATGTTTGTTGATATGCTTGTTGTTGTGTTTGCTCGGTTGCAGTTGAGTTAAGCACTTGACGTACTTCTGCATTATATCCTGTATTTTGCTCAGTACTACTATTTGTTGTTTCAACATTCTCTACTTTTCCCACATTTTCGTTTGTTTTTGGCTCCATGTTTTCATCCATAATAATTTCCTCCTTTTATTTATTAATATATTTTATTGAAAACAATGAATTATTTTCAATTATGGATTATTTTGTATAACCAGGTTTTTCTAATAACTTAAACATATTCGTTTTGTATTTCTCTACTCCTGGTTGATTGAATGGATTAATTCCTAAAATTGAACCAGACATGGCACATGCAAGTTCAAAGAAATATATCAATTGTCCCATATTGTTTGCATCTAATTTTTCTATGTTTATCAATATATTTGGAACATCTCCATCTGTGTGTGCTGCAATAGTTCCTTCCATCGCTTTTTTGTTTACAAAGTCTAAAGTTTTTCCTTCCAAATAGTTTAAATTATCTAAGTCATCTTCTTCAAGTTTCATCATTATATCATTATTTGATTTTTCTATATTTATTACAGTTTCAAATAAATTTCTTCTTCCCTCTTGGATGTATTGACCTAATGAATGTAAATCTGTTGTAAATTCTGCACCTGATGGATATATACCTTTTTGCTCTTTTCCTTCACTTTCTCCAAATAATTGCTTCCACCATTCTATAAAATAATGCATCTTTGGCTCATATGATACTAAAATTTCTGTATTTTTCTCTTTTTCATATAACATATTTCTTATTACTGCATATTTATAGCATTCGTTATATTTCAAGTTATCATCAGAATACCTATCTTGAGCAATTCTCGCACCTTCCATTAGCTCATTTATATTAATTCCTGCTACTGCAATTGGTAAAAGTCCTACTGCTGTAAGAACAGAATATCTACCACCAACATTGTCTGGTATTACAAATGTAGTATATTTTTCCTTTTTAGCAAGTTCTTTTAGTGCACCTTTATTAGCATCTGTCGTAACATAAATCCTACTTCTTGCCTCTTTTAGACTGTATTTATTTTCCATTATCTCTCTAAAAATTCTAAAAGCAATTGCAGGCTCTGTTGTAGTTCCAGACTTAGATATAACATTTATTGAAATATCTTTGTCTCCTATGTAATCTATTAAATCATTTATATAATTTGTGCTTAAATTATTTCCAACATACAAAATCTGAGGTGTTTTTCTTATGGATTTATCTTGCATATTATAAAAAGTATTTGTAAGTGACTCTATAACAGCTCTTGCTCCTAAGTATGAGCCTCCAATTCCAATTACTAGTAAAATATCTGAATTAGATTGGATTTTTTTTGCAGCTTTTTTTATTTTTTCAAACTCATCTTTATCATAATTAGTTGGTAAATTAAGCCAACCGCAAAACTCTTTTTCATCTTCTGCTTTTTCATGTAATTTCTTATGGATTTCAGCAACTTGTTTTGCATACTTCATTACATTTTTCTCAAATACCCTAGTATATTCAAAATTAACCTTAATGTTCCCCATACTCTTCCTCCTTTGTATATTATATTATTTCTCTGCATATATGATATTATACAAAAAGATTTTTAGCAAGGGATTTTTACAAAAAAATGTAATTTTTCGCAAATGTGCAATTGGGGACTGTCCCCAATTGCACAAATCGTTTACATAATTCTGTTATTCTATCTCAATTGCTCCAGTGTATAAGCCATAGTACATACCTTTTTTAGCTATTAGTTCTTGATGGTTTCCTCTTTCTATAATTCTTCCATGATCTAGTACCATTATTAAATCTGAGTTTCTTATTGTAGAAAGCCTATGTGCTATAACGAAAACTGTTCTTCCTTTCATAAGCTTATCCATTCCATCTTGCACTATTTTTTCTGTACGTGTGTCTATGCTTGATGTTGCTTCGTCTAGTATTAGTACTGGTGCATTGTCCAATGCCGCTCTAGCTATTGATAGAAGCTGTCTTTGTCCTTGTGATAGTCCTTCTCCATTTCCTGTAATGACTGTGTCATATCCTTGTGGCAAATGCTTAATAAATTGGTCTGCATTTGCAAGTTTTGCTGCTGCATATACTTCTTCGTCTGTTGCTTCAGGTCTTGAGTAACGGATGTTGTCTTTTATTGTTCCTGTAAATAAGCTTGTGTCTTGAAGTACCATTCCAAGTGACCTTCTTAAATCTGCTTTCTTTATTTTTTGTATGTTTATTCCATCATAACGTATCTTTCCGCTTTGTATATCATAGAAACGGTTGATTAAATTTGTAATTGTTGTTTTTCCCGCTCCTGTTGCTCCAACGAATGAAACTTTTTGTCCCTCTTTTGCTTCTAGCGAAATGTCATGTAATACTACTTTTTTGTCTGTATATCCAAATACTACATCAGAAAATGTAACACGTCCTCTTAGTCTTGCATATGTAATTCTTCCATCATGATGTGGATGTTTCCATGCCCACAATCCAGTTCTTTCTTCTGTCTCTACTAATTTACCGTTTTCCATCTTAGCATTAACAAGTGTAACATATCCATCGTCTTCTTCTGATTTTTCATCAATTAGTTTGAATATTCTTTCTGCACCTGCTAAGGCCATTGCAATAAAGTTCATTTGTTGTGATACTTGACCTAGTGGGTTTGTAAATGATTTTACATATTGTAAGAATGCTGCAATGCTACCAATTGATAGGATTCCATTTACTGAAAGAATACCACCAATTACTGCTACTAATACATATCCAAGGTTACCTATATTTAAAATACATGGCATTAATATATTTGCATATGTATTTGCACTAGTTGCACTATCACATAAATCTTCGTTTAGTTCATCAAATCTTTTCATGTTTTCTTTTTCATGACAGAATACTTTAACGACCTTTTGTCCTTCTATCATTTCTTCAATATATCCATTTACTTTTCCTAAATCTTCTTGTTGTTTTACGAAAAACCTTGAACTATTTCCACCTAAATATCTTGCAACAAATGTCATAATAATAACCATAGCAATTACTACTAATGTCAAATATATATTTGTTGTAAACATTGAAATAAGTACTGTTATCATTGTAATAACTGCTGAGAACACTTGTGGAATACTTTGACTTAGGCATTGTCTTAATGCGTCTACGTCATTTGTATAAGTACTCATCGTTTCACCATGTGAGTGACTATCAAAATATCCTATTGGCAAAGTTTGCATATGTTCGAACATTTCTGTACGAATCTTATTTAATATACCTTGCGAGATATTAATCATTAATCTGTTGTACACATATGTAGCAATAATTCCAACTAGATATATCCCTGCCATACCTAGTATAGCTTGTAATAAAGAGCTGAAGTCGGGATTTTGCTGTCCTATTAATGGCACAATGTAGTTATCTATTAATTGTTGGATAAATTGTATTCCTATAACACTGGCAATAGCACTTACAATAATCGCTACAAACACAATAAAAAATTGCAATTTGTATGTTGTGAATACATATTTCAAAAGTCTAAACACTGTTTTTGATTTTTTTGTTTTCTTCCCCATTTTTCTCACTATCCTTTCTTAGGTTATACTCAGTTTTAAAAAGAATTAAATTTTGGCTAGGAAAACGAGTTTGAAATTTATGAGGCGTACTCCTTGTACGTTGATTAAATTTCAAATGAAGTTTGACAACGCCAAAATTGTAATTATTTTTCAAACTTCTCATCTCCTTTCATTTGAGACTCGTATACTTCCCTATAAATCTGATTTGCTTTCAATAATTCCTCTGAAGTACCAACTCCATCAATTCTTCCATCATTAAGTACAATTATTTTATCTGCATCTTCGGTTGATGTAATACGTTGTGCAATAATAATTTTGGTTGTATCAGGGATTTCCTCTCTAAATGCTTTTCTAATTAAAGCGTCTGTTTTTGTATCTACTGCACTTGTAGAATCATCTAGTATAAGTATTTTTGGTTTCTTCAAAAGTGCTCTTGCAATACAAATTCTTTGTTTTTGACCACCAGAAACGTTAGTGCCACCCTGGTCTAGCACAGTTTCATATTTTGCAGGGAATTGTTGTATAAACTCATCTGCTTGTGCTAATTTGCACACTCTTTCAAGTTCTTCATCAGTTGCTTCTTTATTTCCCCATCTTAAATTTTCACTAATAGTTCCAGAGAACAAAACATTTTTCTGTAATACCATAGACACACTATCTCTTAAGGTTTCTATATCATAATCTTTTACATTTACTCCACCAACTATTACCTTTCCTTTTGTTGCCTCATATAATCTTGGAATTAATTGTACCAATGTAGATTTAGAACTACCTGTACCACCGATAACTCCAACAGTCTCACCTGCTTTAATCTCAAGGTTTATATCACGTAAAGCGAATTTATCTTTATCTTTTTCGTCACTGTAACAAAAACTTACATTATCAAATACTATAGATCCATCTTTTACTTCTTTTAAATTCTTTTCTTTGTTTTTTATTGCAGGCTCTTCTTCTAGCACTTCAATAATTCTCTCTGCAGAAGATTGAGATATAATTATCATGACAAATACCATTGATAGCATCATTAAACTCATCAATATCTGCCATGCATATGTAATAATACTTGAAAGCTCTCCTGTTTGCATTTCTCCACCAACAATAAGTCCAGAGCCAAACCATGAAATAAGAAGAATACATGTATATATTGTAAATTGCATTACTGGGCTGTTAAAAGCTACAATTTTCTCAGCTTTCTTGAAAAAGTAGAACACTTCATCATTTACATTTTTGAATTTTTGTTTTTCCAAATCTTCTTTTGCATACGCTTTTACAACTCTAATACCACTCAAATCTTCTTGTACAACTCTATTCAAATTATCATATTTCTTAAACACTGTCTCAAAATTTGGATGTGCTTTTTTAGCAATGTAAAATAGAAGAAAACCTAAAATAGGTATTGCAACTAAAAAGATACAAGCTAGTTTTGGGCTAATAGTAAAGCACATGAAAAGTGCAAAAATCATCATAATAGGACCTCTTACAAGAATCCTAATAATCATTTGAAATGCATTTTGTACATTTGTAACATCTGTTGTAAGTCTAGTAATCAAACTTGATGTAGAGAATTTATCTATATTTTCAAATGCATATGTCTGTATTTTATCAAACATCGCCTTTCTTAAATTTTTAGCATATCCTGCTGATGCCTTTGCTGCAAATCTTCCAGAAAGCATACCAAATGTTAACGAAAGAATAGCAGATACAATTAAAAATACACCTATTTCTAGGATGTACTTAACGTCACTATTTTGAATTCCAACATCTATAATCTTCGCCATCAAATACGGAATAATAATCTCCATGATAACTTCAAAAATGACAAAAATAGGTGTCAAAATAGCAGCTTTTTTGTAATCTTTAATATAACTTGCTAATTTTTTTATCATTTCTAATTCTCCTTTCCCGACAGTTGTGCAATTGGGGACAGACCCCAATTGCATATCTTGTTTACATAAATAATAATTGTAATTATTTTTCAACAATCTATCCTTCTAAGTTTTTTGACATCTTCTCTAGTATATTCATAAATCTTTCTAATTCTTCCTCTGTTAATCCTTTTCTTAAATCTTTCTCGACTTTCTTTATTTCTTTCTCAATACTATTCTTTATTTCTAATGACTTATCAGTTAAAGTAATTTCTTTTAACCTCGCATCTTCACTCATAGACTTTCTTTCTATGAGTCCGTTCTTCTCCATCAAGCTCAAAATTTCTGCAACAGTTGCCCTTCTCATGTTAAATCTACTCTCTATATCTTTTGCATAAACATTCCCCTTATTGCTTTTGGCAAAAATATATCCTATAAGACTGCATTGTACTGCTGTAACATTATATTTTGATACAGCTTCATCCACTTTTCTTTTTACTTGCCTTGATAATATATGTATAAATCTACCTATATCATTTTTCTCTATTTTAACCACCTCCTACATTATTGTTCGGTTTCTAACAGTATAGTATTTTAAAGGTTTTTTGAGAATTTGTCAAGGGATTTTAAAACATATTTGTCACAAAATTGTAACACAAATGTAATTTTTTTGTAATATATACCTTTTGCATTGATATCTCGCTATTTTATATCTTCTTGCAAACCAAATCTCAATATTTTTTTCCACTATATATTGCATTTAATACATTTTTATGATATAAGTAAAAACACTCTGTAATGAGTTTTCTAAAATTTATGTTAGCAAATATAGACAGAACATCATGTAATATAATTGATGGGGTTATAGGTAATCCCTTTTTATAAACCTAAATAATTTAACAAGGAGATTTATTATGACAAAAAGTCAATCTGATGAAGAATTACCATCCAAAAATAAGGATACTATATTCAACTTATTGTTTACCAAAATGGAGAATAAAGAAATTTTAAAAAACTTTTTAGAGAAGATTTTTATGCAAAGAATTTCTTATGTAACTCTAAATAATTCGTCATTTCAAAATAGTTCTAATAAAGCTGTATTAGATGCTATAGTAAAAATAAATGATAATTTATGTTGTAATACAGAAATACAACTTATAAAAAAAGATTATTTAATAGATAAATTGTTACAGCATTGGTCAAATAATTATACAAAGAACAATATAAAAATATTTCTTACAGACTTTGAAATGTCTCGCTTAGAAAATTTAAGCTATTTTACCAAATGGAAAGTAGCTAGAAACGAAAGTTGCCACAAAATCTTATCTGATAATATGGAAGTATATATAATAAATTTGCCACCATTATTCAAAAAATTGGAAACTAATAATATTCTAGATATAATAAAATTTATAGAACTTTCAAATTCACCAAAAATAGGTAAATATAATACTATACAAAACATACTAAAAATAAATGAATCCTATTTTTATAATTAGTATTTTAGGTAGATATATTTCAAATATATCTACCTATTAAAAATATTTTTACTTCAATACCTCACTTAGCACTTTCGATAAATACTTCATACTAGATAAGCATTGCTCCATTGTATTTCCTGTTGCTCCTACTTCAATTATACTAGCTCCTGTTGCAAGTTGCTGATTATATCTACTATCACGCAATACTATAGGTTTAAATAATCCTGGATAAAGTTCATTTGCTTTTTCCTGAATTTTAATTGCAAGTTTTAAGTTTTCATTCCAATTATCATGTTTACTGCCACCACCATTGCTACCTATTACAAACATAAGCTGTGCCGCTTCTTCATCTCCTATTTTAACTGTTGGCGCATATGAACTATCTGCAATTGCATCTCTATGTATATCAAACAATATATCTGTATCTTCATTTTTTTCCAAAAGTTTTGCAACTCCACTTAAAGATCTATCATATGATGAACTGTATGATTTATCATAAATAGTTGTGTCGTGTATAACATTATAACCATAATGTTGCATATAATTTGTAAGTTCTGTTCCAACTCTCACAACATTATAATTTATATCTGTAGTCCTAAAGTTTCCTGTGGCTGTATACTTATACTTTTCAGAAGGAGTATAGCTTTCACTAGAATGTGTGTGATATATAAGGATATTTTTCATATTCACACTAACTTCTGGCTTAAGCATTTCATCTGTCAACTTTATATTATCAGTTTCATTTCTTATCTTTACCCCATTATATTCTGTAGTATATTTTTCTGGAACACTAGACTCCAATACTTCTGTGTTTACTCCTGTTTTGGCCTCTTCCAAATCAGCAACTTCATTTTCTGTGCTGTTAGTTGTATTTGCAACTATATTTTCAGTACTTTCTGTATTCACTGTACCATTCTCATCTGCTTGCATTTCTTCATTCTTTTCAACACTCCCCATCATTCCTAATTCTACTCCCAAAGCCATTTTTAAAGGCTCTGTTGTGGCTATAGTAGATTTTTCTTCATCTTTTTGATTTACATTTTTAATACTAGGTATTGCCACATCTAAGCAAGATAAAAAAGAATTTTTATCTACATTTAATTGTGTTTTAAATCCAGAAAAAAACTTAGTTAATCCCACTATTACTGCAATTGCTATTGTTATTTTTATTAAATATTTAATTATATCTTTAAGTTCAATAACAGCCAAATTTATCATAAAATGTATATCCTTTCTTCCAATAAAGTCGTCAAAGAATTTTACATGTAAATTTCAACGTTAAACCACTTTTATTTGGCAACTCAATGTACAAGTCTTATATATAAGTATATTCTTGTACATAAAAAAATATAACCTAAATGTGTTATTTTAGGTTATATTCTATTGTTACTATTTAATGGCTTTCAAATTACGAATGTCCTGCAACGGTAGTTCTAATTTAAATAATCTCACTTCGTCCCGACGGAGCTCCCTGCTCCGTTCGATTATTTAGATTAGAAACTCCCTGCGCGGACTTTAAATTTATCTTAACCATTAAATAGTAATATCATATTCATTTACTGCAACTTCTCAATTGCCTCATCTATGCTTACTTGTACTTGCTCTCCTGTTTGCATATTTTTTAAGCTTACTGTACCATTTTGTTCTTCTTCCTCACCTATTATTGCTACATAAGGAATTTGTAACTTGTCTGCATATTTAAATTTAGCTTTTATTTTCCTGTCTTCCAAATATACATCTGTATTAATTCCAGCATTCCTAAACATTGCTGCTACCTCTAATGCTCTATTTGAATCTTCTAGCATAGAAACAACTAGCACCTTAGAAATTGCCTTTTTCTCTTCTTTTACTATATTAAGTTCGTTTAACTTGTAGAATAAACGAGTTAATCCAATTGAAACTCCAACTCCAGGCATTTTTCTATCTGTATAGAATTCTGACAAATTCTCATATCTTCCACCTGAACATACGCTTCCGATTTCTCTATAGTCATTTAAGAATGTTTCATATACAGTTCCTGTGTAATAGTCAAGCCCTCTTGCAATAGTTAAATCTACTTTAAAGTGAGTATCAGGCACACCAAATGCTCTTACATATTTTACAACTTGTGAAAGTTCATCTAAACCTTGCACAAATAATTCATTTGTAAAGTTTAGTCTTTGTAATGCTTCCAGCTTTTCGTCTGTAGTACCATCTATCTCTAAGAAAGACATTATATTGTCAATTTTATTCTCAGCCACATTCAAATCTTGTAAGCATTTTATAACATTGTCTTTGCCTATCTTCTCTAATTTATCTATAATTCTCATTATCTCTACTGAATTTTCTGTAAGCTCAAGCTCTGCAAATAGCCCATTCAAAATCTTCCTGTTATTTATTCTAATAGTAAAATCATCAAATCCAAGCTCCTTTATCGTAGTATAAATAACACTAGGCATTTCCGCATCATTTATAATGCTAAGCTCTCCATCTCCAATAATGTCTATATCACATTGATAAAACTCTCTATATCTACCTTTTTGAGGTCTCTCACCCCTATACACCTTACCGATTTGATATCTCTTAAACGGAAATGTAATATCATTGTAGTACTCAGCAATATACTTTGCAAGTGGCACTGTCAAATCAAAACGAAGTGCCAAATCATTTTCGCCTTTATTAAAACGATAAATTTGCTTTTCTGTCTCTCCTCCTGCCTTTGCAAGAAGTACCTCTGCCATCTCAATAATTGGTGTATCCAATGGCAAAAAGCCAAATCTCTCATACGACTTTCTAATCTTATCCACCATTCCATTAAACTGGATTTGCTCACTTGGCAAAAGCTCCATAAATCCAGGTAATGTCCTCGGCTCTATCCTTTTACTCATACGCTCTCTCCTCCTTTTTCGTTTTAGGGACAGGTCTCCAAACGAATTTTTTTTCGTTTTTGGGACACATCTCCTTAACTAAAAATTGTAACTCTTTTTCAACCTCTAATCCTCTCCTGGCATTAAATTATAATAGATTGGCTCTTCATACTCTATTTTCGTTGACATTCCATGTCCTGGATATACAATAGTCTCATCAGGAAGTACTAACAATTTGTTGCTTATTGATTTCATTATATCTTCAAAGCTACTTGTTGGTAGGTCTGTCCTTCCCCACATTCCTTTGAACATTGTGTCTCCAGAAAATACTAGTTTTTCCTCTGCACAGTATAGACTACTTCCACCTTTTGTATGTCCTGGTGTATGGATTACTTGAAATTCCAAATCTCCTATATGTAGAACATCTCCATCATTTACTCTAGAGTTCGCTTCAATTCTAATAGCATTTTCTGCCAAAATTTCTGTCAAATTTATTTCCGGGTCTTTCAATCCTTCGTAATCATCCTTTTGTATTAGTACTTTTCCTCCTCTTTCTCTTCTTAACTGCTCCACTGCTCCAATATGGTCCCCATGGCAATGGGTTAAATATATATATTTTACCTTTGCATCTAATATGTCTAATAGTTCTTCTATCTTTTCAGCATCTTCTGCTGGGTCTATTATCATTGTTTCCTTTGTTTTTTCATCTACTATAATGTAGCAATTCGTCACTATGCCTTGCATTACAGAGTTTATTTTTAGTTGTTTTAAAATCATCTTTCTTCTCCCTTAAATGTGTTTTTTTACATTTTCTTGATAGTTTTTTCATAGATTACTATACACTATCAAGCCATTTTTGTTTAATCAATTTCTTTCGTTTGAAATTTCTAATTTATGAATAATTTTGTAATTCAATGCCTTTTTAGACCTGTCCCTAAAACGAACTTTTTTTCGTTCACAGACCTGTCCCCAAAACGACATCACTGTTTCTTTCGCTTTACTTCGTAAACACTGTCTATTTTTCTTATTGCTTTTAGCACTGTGTTTAGTTGTTGTATGTTTTCTACTTCTATTGTTAATTCTGTTATTGCTATTTTTTCTCTATTTGCTTTTGATGATACTGCTACTATTTTGCATTTGTTGTTTCCTAGCACTGCTATTATGTCTGCGAGCAATCCTGCTCTGTCGTTTGCATCTACTTCTATGTCTACACTGTATGTTGTTTTCTCATCTTTGCTCCAGTACACATCTATTATTCTGTTTCCTTCTTCTAGCAATTTCTTTGTGTTTACACAATCTGTTCTATGTACCGATACTCCTCTTCCTCTTGTTATGTATCCTATTATTTCGTCACCTGGTACTGGGTTACAACATTTCGATAGCTTTACTAGACAGTTGTCTATTCCTTTTACTATAACACCATTTTGTGATGGTTTTGATTTATGTTCTTTTTCTTTTGCAAGTTGTTCTAGTGTTTTTTCTATGTCATCTTCTTTATGGACTTTTCTGTACTCTTCTAGCATTCTTGCAATTATTTTTCCTGCTGTGTTTGAACCAAATCCTACGCTCGAATACATGTCATCCAAAGAGTTGTATTTATATCTGTTTAATGCGACTTGTATAAATTCTGGCTTGAATAAGTCCTCATGCTTCATTCCAATTTTCTTTAATTCTTTTTCTATTAGGTCTTTTCCTTTTTCTATATTTTCTTCTCTTAGATTTTTCTTAAACCATGCTAATATTTTATTTCTTGCTCTTGAGCTTTTTACAAATTTAAGCCAGTCTCTACTTGGTCCTTTTGATTGGTCAGATGTTATGATTTCTACTATATCTCCATTGTTTAGCTTTGTTATAATAGGCATCATTTTGCTATTTATCTTGCATCCTACCATATGGTTTCCTATTTGCTCATGTATTTGATATGCAAAATCTATTGGTGTTGAGCCTTTTGGAAGTACTTTTATTGCTCCTTTTGGTGTAAATATGTATACTTCGTCTTCGAACAATTCCTTTTTTAGTGTCTGCATAAACTCTTCTGGATTTTGCATTTCGCTTTGCCATTCCAAAGTTTCTCTTACCCATGCAAGTTTGTCATCTTCAACTTTTACATTTGCTTTTTTCCCACTAAAGAAACTTGACTCTTTATATGCCCAGTGTGCAGCAATACCATATTCTGCTACTCTATGCATATCCCATGTACGAATTTGTACTTCAAAAGGTGTTCCTTTTGGGCCTATTAAAGTAGTATGTAGTGATTGATACATATTAGGCTTTGGCACTGCAATGTAATCTTTAAATCTTCCTGGCATGGGGTTGTATAAATCATGTACCACTCCTAGTGCTGCATAGCAGTCTTTTACAGAGTTTACAATAATTCTTAATGCAAATAAATCATAAATTTGGTCCAATGTTGAGTTGTCTCTTTTCATTTTTCTGTATATACTGTATAAATGTTTTGCTCTTCCTGTAACTTCTGCATCTATTCTTTGTTTCTTTAATTCTTCTTTTATTTGTTCCATTATGAGCTCAATGAACTTTAATCTCTCTTCTCTCTTTTTATCTATTCCCTCAACTAATTCTCTGTATTCCTCTGGATATAGGTACTTGAAAGACAAATCTTCCAATTCCCATTTTAGAGAATAAACACCAAGTCTGTTTGCAAGTGGTGCATATAGCTCCATTGTTTCTTTAGCATTTGCAATTTGTCTGTCACGCGTTAGGTATTTCAATGTTCTCATATTGTGCAATCTATCTGCAAGCTTTATTAATATAACACGTATATCTTTTCCCATTGCCAAAAACATTTTTCTGTAATTCTCTACCTGTTGTTCCTCGACACTTGCATACTGTAATTTGCTAAGTTTTGTAACACCATCTACCATATATGCAACTTCTTCATTAAACTCTTTTACCAAATCATCATATGTTGTATCTGTGTCTTCAAGCACATCATGTAAAAGGGCAGCACAAATTGTGTTGTCATCCAAACCTAAATTTGCAAGTGTATATGCAACTTGCACAGGATGTATTATATATGGCTCTCCTGACTTTCTAAGCTGGTCACCATGTTTTGCCTTAGCATAATCATATGCTTTTTGAATTATTTTTGTATCTCTTCTGCCTCTTTTCTTCTTTACAACAGAGATTATATCTTCAATTCCTACTTCTTTATATTCCGACATATTTGCCTCCTTTTTACAATTTACAGCTAGTTTTTTTGCAAAACATGTATATTTTGTATTTTCTGTTTTCGGCCCCCAACTGCGTACAAACTGTAAAAACTTCGTTTAACAGTTTGTAAACTTGTCGGTCCCCACCTTAAGCACTCAAACAGAAATAAAAAATATACATGTTTTGCTTCATAACAAAAGCCATTAATTGTAACACATATTTTAGTATGACTTTCTGATGTCCTTTAAAACTATTTGCACACTTTCATTTCCGCCATAACTATTTATATCTAAACTTCCTACTACATCTACTCTGTCATCTAATAGATATTTTTCAGTTAGCTCTCCCATATTAAATCCTATGGCATCTACCATATAATTGTCATCTTTTAATGATAATTTTAAATGTTTTCCCTCTGACAATGATCTGATGCTATTTATCTTTAGATTTCTAAATAAGAACAATGGCATTTTGTTTGCCTCTCCATAAGGCTCTAATGCAGATAAACTTTTTACAGCCTCAACATTTATATCTTTTAATGATAATTCACTATCCACATTTATAATTGGTACAATTTTGTCTATGTCACATTTTTTTGCATATTCTTCTAATTCTTTCTTAAATTCATCAAATTCCGACTTATCTACTGTAACGCCAACTGCCATTGCATGTCCACCGAATTTTTTTAGATGTTTTCCACAATTCATTAACGCCTCGTGTAAATCAAATCCAGGGATACTCCTTCCTGAGCCTTTCCCCTCATCTCCATCAAAGCATATTAGTATAGATGGTTTAAAATACATCTCCGTTACTTTTGATGAAACAATTCCAATAATACCATGATGCCACCCTTCTTTTCCTACTATAATGCATGCCTTATCTTTTTCGTTTTCTTCAATTATCTTTGCTGCCTCATCATACATCTGCTTTTCTATTGCTTGTCTTTCTATATTATACTCATTTAGCTTAGTGGCTAAATTTCTTGCCTCATTTCTATCTTTGCATAAAAATAGGTCTAAAGCAAGTTTTTCATTGCCCATTCTGCCACATGCATTTATTCTAGGTGCTATTCCAAAAGAAACTGCTCCTGAGTCTATATTCTTAAACCCTGCTATATCCATCAAAGCTTTTAGTCCAACATTTCTTGTTTGAGCAACTAGTTTAAGCCCAAGCTTGGCAATTACCCTATTTTCATCAACTAATGGCACTATATCTGAAATAGTTCCTATACATACAATATCAAGATATTTCAAATATTCTTTTTCCTCTAATCCAAGTCTTATAGACAATGCCTGTATCACTTTAAGAACAACTCCAACACCAGCAAGTTGATTAAATGGATATGTATTATCCTTTCTTTTAGCATCTACTACAGCTATTGCATTTGGCAAACTCTCTGCTGGCTCGTGATGGTCTGTTATAATTGTCTCCATACCCAGTGAATTTGCATACTCAACCTCATCAATTCCAGTAATGCCACAATCTACGGTTATCATCAGTCTAAAGCCATCATCATAAATCTTTTTAATAGCATCTTTATTCAGTCCATAACCTTCATTGAGCCTATTTGGAATGTATGTGCTAACATCCATTCCACGCTCTTCTAAAAATGATTTGAGAACAGTAGTACTTGTTATTCCATCAGCATCATAATCACCATAAATCATAATCTTTTGCTTTTCTTTAATTGCTTTTAGAAGTCTATTTATTGCTATTTCCATATCTGGCATCAAAAAAGGGTCATGGAAATCCTTTCTTGTTGGATTCATAAATACATTTATCTCATCTTTTTCAATTATATTTTTGTTAACTAATATTCTAGCCAAAAGCTCATTAATCTCATATTTGCTAACTAAATCTTTTATCTTTTCATTATCAATTTCATAGCATTCCCATTTTTTGTTCACTCGTAAACACATTCCTCTCTGAGTTTCAATCCTAGTTGGAAAAGAATTAAATTTTGAGCAGTCAAAACGAGTTTGAAATTTATGAGGCGTACTTGTTGTACGTTGATTAAATTTCAAATGAAGTTTGACAACGTCAAAATTGTAATTATTTTCCAACTTTTCCTAAAAAACACAATATACATAATATTGTACTACAAATTGTATATTTTTAAAAGGGGTATGGCGAAAAAAATAGTTTGGAATTTACTTTTTCATTACAATTTACAGCTTATTATGTTTCATTAACAAGTTAATAGAAGATTCTTTTTTAATATATTTGTTATTTCATATCACATAATATATTATACCAAAATCTTCTACATTTATCTCTACTTTATTTTATTATACTATATTTAAAGAACTGCTATCGTTACACGGAATGAACAATTATATACACCATATCCTACATGATAGTTAAATCCAAATATACCTGCACTAGCTCCATCGCTTGTTGCTCCCCCTCTATATATAAATGGTCCATAATTGTAAGTAGCAATTGAATAATCATTATACCAGGATGTATGTCCTGTTCCACTACTTGATGTTTCATACATTGCATCACCATAATGATTTACAAATTCTAAATAATTATTATTATTATTCCCTGGTTTGTATACATCTTTATATTTTGATTCCGCATTTACTAACTCTATTCCATCAGTTAAATTTTGCCCTTCAACATAACCTGCAACTACTTCCCATGCTCCGTCCATTCATATCATATATACCATAGACATTGCCTGTTGTACTTGCTTTTACTCCTTGCTCTGATTTATAATCATCAGTAGTTCCAATATTTTGGCCTGCATCTGGAGAATTTCCAGAACATCCTGTTAAATAGTTATATCTGTTATTTATCCATATTTCTTGGCTTTCTTTGCCATATTTGCTTTTACTTAGATATGCAACGGCACCCCATTCACTGTTTTTTATCATATGCGGATCTACAATATTATCATCTGAGTTTAATCCATATCTGTTTCCTTTTTGGTTCAATTCCCTACATGTTGTATATACCAAGCTCACATCACAACTGGTAATGCTACTTTGTCTTGCCATAATAGAAATATCATTACTAGTTTCATATTTTCCAACCCAAAACCCATTTAATTTCATTTCACCATAATTAAATGCTGGGTGTAATACAAATTTATCTCCTACTTCTACTGCATCTGGTCTTTCTGTGCCTTCTTGTATTCTTCCGCTTGCATCAGTCACTCCATCACTGTTTGAATATCCTACTATTTGTGTTTTATCTGCGTTATAATATGTTATTTTATATGCATATCTTGGTATCCATACTAACATGCTGTAGTTTGAGTCTTCATCTAATATTCCCTGTTCATCAAATAATTGTTGGTCTCCATCTGCATCTAGTCCACTTTCTGGCTCTAGTACTATGTTTGCCCATTCTTTGTTTCCATAGTTATACCAGTCTGGGTCAGTTGATGTCGTTTTTACCCAGTTACTTCCATTCCATTTTACTGGTGTCATTCCATCACTTAAGCTTGGTGTTTCTGGCTCATCTATTATTTGATTATTTTCATTTACAAATAGTACATCTATTTTTCCATCTGTTGCTGACCTATCTACTTCTACTTTTAAGTTTTGTACATTTACTTTTAATTCATCACTTACATTTCCTGCTTGGTCTTTTGCTGTAAATGAGCATTCTCCATTTGTTGTTACTGTGTAATCTGCAGTAGCTGTTGCACCTGTTTTTGTTTGTTCTCCATCTGGTGTTGTTATGCTTGCTATTCCACTTTCATTATCAGTTGCCGTTACTGTTATTGTTACACTTTCTACTCCCTGCTCTGTTGTGTCTACTATATAAGTTAATGTTGGTTTTTCCATGTCCACTATTGTCCTACTTATATATTCACTTCCATGGCTTCCATCCCACAATCTTGCAAATGCTGTTGCTCCATTTTGTATGTTTGGTATATTGCCATTATTCGCTATTATTGTCCAACTTCCTTCTTCTATTCCATTTATTTGGTATTGGATTTGATTGCTTGTTGTTGTGCTTACTGGCAGATTTGCTGTTCCATTTCCTTGCCATTGTGCTGTTCCAAATGTTAAACTTCCTTCTTCTAACTCTCCTAATCGTACATTTATTAATTCTGTATCTGCTACTGCTCCATCTTTTATTAACTCTACTCTTAGATTGTAGATTACCAATGTTTCTAAATTGCTAAATGTATATGTGTTGCCACTTTGTTCTACATTTCCTTGGTAACTGCTGTCGTCCTCATCGTTTTTCTTAAACGAATATCTATACGTTGCTCCATCTGCCCTCGCTGTTGTTACCTCTACACTTACCTCTGATAATGTTTTATTTGTTACTTCTACTTTACGTATTCTCGGTGGCAAATTGCCTGCCTCTCCTATATATTCTCCTAATTGTGGTACACTTCTATCTAATTCAAATGTATGTCCATTTAAACTTATCTCATCTTCTGTCGTCTCTGCCTCCGGTTCTCTTTCATATATAAAGTCATCCAAAAAGTCGTCTTGGTTATATTCTGAGTTTAATTTTTTCTCTACCAATGCATCTACTAATACTGACCCAAGTTTTTCCCTTGTATACTCTATATCATGTAGCAATTTACCTTGCTGTGCTTTTGTTATTAGTCCATTTTCTCCAAATGCAAAGTTTATTGCTACTACTGCCAATATTATTATTAAAATTATTGTTATTACTAATGCTAGTAATGTTATTCCTCTTTCACTTTGTTTATTACTTTCGCAATTTTCTTTTCTTAGTTGCTTAATAAGTCTTTTTTTGCTTGTTTTTTTACAACATTCCATTTTTTATTGCTCCTTCCTTTGTTATCACTACACTTTAAATATTTTATAGACCTAAATATCTTACTGAAAATCATATTATCATTTTTTCACACCAGTGTCAATATTATTTTTCTAATTTATATATATAATTTAATTTAATAGTTTCTAGATTATTGTTCTGAGAGGCTTGAAAATAATTGTGTTTATGCTTTATGGAAGGAATTGTATTTGTCAAGTGAAAATTGACCCTTTTTATAAATTAATTTTGACCCCTT
>CAKNQJ010000008.1 GCA_930990645.1 uncultured Clostridium sp.
CTAAAACAACCTTAACATTAATTTCAGAATTTTGTACTTTTTCTAGTCCAAATCTTCCTCTTTTATGAAACATTATCGTATCTTGAAAACTAGTAAACTCTAGTATTATTGGTAACTCTTTAACTCTAGCAACGCACAAACTTCCACATGGCTTGTATAAGGAAACATATCAACTGGCTGAATTTCCTTTACCTCATATTTCTCCTCTAGCATCTTCATATCTCTTACCATGGTTGCTGGATTACAACTTACATAAACTAATCTATCCACCTCTAATTCTAACATCTTATTTATTGTAACTTCATCTAGTCCTCTTCTTGGTGGGTCTACAATAATCGCACTAGGTTGTACATTATGTTTTTCTATTAGTTCTTTAAAAGCCTTTTCCACATCTCCAGCAATAAATTCTATATTGTCTACATTATTTATCTTTGCATTTTCTTTTGCCGCCTCTACCGCTTCTTCCACAATCTCTATTCCATAAACTTTCTTCACTTTATTTGATGCAAATATTCCAATTGTTCCAATTCCACAATATAAATCGCAAAGTACATCTTCTTTATCTAATTTTGCAAATTCTATAGCTTTATTATATAGCACTTCTGTCTGAACTGGGTTAGTTTGATAGAATGATTTAGCCGATATCTTAAATGTGTATTCTCCTAATTTGTCAAAAATATATCCATCTCCATATAGTATTATATTCGTATCTCCTAGTATGATATTTGTATTTTTGTTGTTTATATTTTTTATAATTGTTTTAACATTAAGAAATTTAGCAGTTATATCTTTTATCAACTCATTTTCTTTATCTATCTTCTCTTCATTTGTCACTATAATGCACATTATTTCATCTGTTTTTACACCAATCTTTACTATAATATGCCTAATAGCACCTCTTCTGGTTTTCTCATCATATATTGATATATTGTTCTCTTTTATAAATCCAAATATTTCTTTTGCAACTTTTTCTGCCTCTTTATTCTGTATTAAACAACTGTCTACTGGTATAATTTCATGTGTTCTGTTTGCAAATACGCCCATTACTGGAGTCCCATTCTTATCTCTTCCTACTGGATATTGAAGTTTGTTTCTATAATAAAAAGGATGCTTCATACCAATTACATCATTTACATTTATCTTTTTGTGTAATGTTTTGTTAACCAAATTTTGCACAATATCTTGCTTTATCTTTAACGTTTCCTCATATTTAATATGTCTTAAATTACATCCACCACATCTTTTATATGTTGTACAATCCGCATGGGCTCTATTTCTTGAATCTTCTATTACTTCTAATAACTTACCAAATGCATATGATTTATTTACTTTTACTATAAGTATTTTGCATTTTTCACCTTTTATTGCACCTTTAATAAAGATAGTAAAATCATCTATCTTAGCTATTCCTTCTCCATCATATCCATTATCAATTATATCTACTACATATTCTTTGTTTTTTTGAATGTACATGTTGGTTCCTTTCTAAAAAACGCCACACTACATTAGTGTGACGTTTTCATTATTGGTGCGGATGAGAGGACTCGAACCTCCACGCCGTTGGCACTGGTTCCTAAGACCAGCGCGTCTGCCAGTTCCGCCACATCCGCATTAATTAACTAACAAAATATATTTTAGCACACAAAATTTACCTTGTCAATAATCGGACGTGATTTTTTTCAAATTTCGCATCAATTCATCTGCGCCTTGCCAATTATTTCTGTAATATCATCTATATTGTTTTTTTCCATATATTTTTCTATTCCTTCTATAGTTTTTATACTTGTATATGGGTCTATGAAATTTCCTGCTCCTATTGAGATTGCTGTTGCTCCTGCGAGCATGAATTCTATTGCGTCTTCTCCTGATACAATTCCTCCCATTCCTAGTATTGGAATATTAACTGCTTGTGATACTTGGTATACCATTCTTACTGCAACTGGTTTTATTGCTGGTCCGGATAGACCTCCTGTATTATTTGCTAAAACTGGTCTTCTAGTATTTATATCAATCTTCATTCCTAGCAATGTGTTTATTAGTGATACTGCATCTGCTCCTCCATCTTCTACTCCTTTTGCAATTTCTGCTATGTTTGTTACATTTGGAGTCAGCTTTACTATAAGTGGCTTTTCTAATACTTTTCTTACAGCTTCTGTAACTCTTCTAACTCCTTCATATGTGTTTCCAAATGCCATACAGCCTTCTTTAACATTTGGACAAGATAGATTTAGTTCTACTCCATCAATATCTAATGTGTTTAAAATTTTGCATAATTCTACATATTCGTCTATAGAACTGCCACATGCATTCACAATTATTTTTGTGTCATATTTTCTCAAGTTTGGCAAATCATTTTCTGCAAAATATTCTACTCCTGGGTTTTGAAGCCCAATACTATTTAACATTCCACTTGCAGTTTCACACACTCTAGGTGGCTTATTTCCACTCTTAGGCTTTAGAGATGTTCCTTTTGTAATTATCGCTCCTAATTCTCCTAAATCAAAAAAATCACTATATTCTCTACCATACCCAAATGTACCTGATGCTACAGTTACAGGATTTTTCATCTCAATCCCTGCTAAATTTATTTTTGTATTCATAATTGCTAAAACCCCTTTCTTTTTCAACCCTCTTCCTTAAAACTCCACATCTTTCGAATTAAATACTGGTCCACCTTTGCAAACATGCCAATATTCTGGTGCGTCTTTTGGACTTTTTGCAGTCTTTACAGCACATCCTAAACATACTCCAAGCCCACATCCCATTCTTTCCTCTAGTGATACTTGACAATCTATTCCATTCTCCTCTGCATATTTCTTTACTGCTCTTAGCATTAGCATAGGTCCGCATGCATATATGCTTTCATATTTTTCTTTCTCCATATCTTCTTTTAATTTATCTATTGCAAATCCATTTTCTCCATAAGAGCCATCATCAGTGCAGATTTTTAAATTGTCTGTAACTCCTTTGAATTCCTTTTCTAACATAACCAAATCTTTATTTCTAAATCCTAAATAGCCATTGACTATTTTACCTTTTCCCTTTGCTTCTTTGGCAAGTTCATATAATGGAAATATTCCAATTCCACCACCTATTATAGCTATTTTATTATATTTTTCAAAATTGAAAGTACCAAATCCTAAAGGTCCAATTATATCTATCTTATCCCCGACTTCTTTTCTTGATAAAATTTCAGTTCCTTTTCCTTTAACTTGAAATATAAATTCTAGTACTCCATTTTCTTTATCCAAATTATATATGCTAATAGGTCTTCTTAAAAATGGCTCTGTTTGATCAGATACTCGTATCTCTATAAAATTTCCTGGCTTAGACAAGTTTACAATCTCCTCTGCTTTAACACTATATTTGTAAACTCCGTCTATAACCTTTTCCTTGTTTATTAACTCCGCTAAAATTTGCTTTGGCATTTTCATTCTCCTTTCCTTATTATAAAACTATTTAATTCATCTCTCATTCTTATTGCTTCAGCT
Organism: uncultured Clostridium sp.; assembly: GCA_930990645.1. GTDB lineage: Bacteria > Bacillota > Clostridia > TANB77 > CAG-508 > CALXVA01. Next base: position 3,492 of record CAKNQJ010000008.1, read on the forward strand.
CTCGTTGCTTTTTCAAATTCTTCCTCACTATATTTATCTTTCCAGAAATCAGATTTGTATGCGCACATTAAACCCCTAGAGCTATTTACAATTCCTCCTATACCATTCTCATCAAATCCAAGAGCAATATCCTCTGCCTTTCCTCCTTGTGCCCCATATCCAGGTATTAAGAAAAATGTGTGTGGTGCGACTTTTCTTAAATCTTGCAATTGTTTTGGATATGTAGCTCCTACAACTGCTGATATACTGCTATATCCATATTCTCCAACTAAATCTTTCCCCCAGTTTTCAACAAGATTGGCAACTTTAGTATAAACTTCTTCTCCACTTTCTAATTTTAAGTCTTGTAGTTCTCCTGATGAAGGATTTGATGTTTTCACTATTACAAATGCACCTTTATTATACTTAATACAATCTTCAATAAAAGGTTTAATACTATCTGTTCCCATATATGGACTTAATGTAACAAAATCAACATCATATATAGGCACTTCTTTATCTGCTATTGTAGTTCTTCCCAAAAATGCATTTGAATACGCTTTGGCAGTATTCCCTATATCTCCTCTTTTTATATCAGCTATTAGTAGCATATCTTTTTCTTTAGCATATTTGCAAGTTTCTTCAAAAGTTTCCATTCCTTTTAATCCATACATTTCATAAAATGCTATATTTATTTTAACTGCTGGTATTACATCACATGTTGCATCGATTAATCTTTTATTAAATTCTAATATTGCTGTTGAAACCCCATCTAAGCTTTCATCATATTTGTTTTTTATACAATCTGGTATCATTTCATATTTAGGATCCATCCCTATTACTGTAGGGTTATTCAATTCTTTTATTTTCTTTATTAATCTATCCATTGCATTTTTCATTTCTAATCACATTCCTTGTATATATTTAGGTTTATCAAATACGATTTACCTATAAAATTTTATAGTTACAACACTAAATTTTTCTAACAACATAATTATTACTTTATCCTTGATACACAATCCTTCCTCCAACAATAGTATATTTAACCTTTCCCTTTAATTCTTTTCCAATAAAAGGACTATTCTTTGCTTTTGATACTATCATTTCTTTTGTATATATGTATGTTTCATTTTCATCAAAAATAGTTATATCCGCAATTTTACCAGGTTCTATGCTTCCTCTTTCATCATCTATATGTAATATTTGTGCAGGTCTGTACGAAGTTAATTTTACTAAATCTAAATACTTCATTTCTCTTGTATCAATTAGGTTCATTATTTCTGCTGGAAGTGCTGTTTCAAATCCTATTATTCCATTTGGTGCTTTTGCCAATTCTTGATTTTTCTCATCTTCTGAATGTGGTGCATGGTCTGTTATTATGCAATCTATTGTTCCATCTGCCAAACCTTCTATTATTGCCTTCCTATCTTTTTCCTCTCTTAATGGTGGATTCATTTTTGCATTTGTTCCACTTTTTAGCACTTCATCTACTGTAAAACTAAAGTAATGCGGACATGTCTCACATGTTATCTTTACCCCTCTTCTTTTTGCGTCTCTTATCATATTTTTTGTAGTTTTTGTACTAATGTGGCATATATGCCCTCTTATATTGTTAGTCTCTGAAATAACTATTTCCCTTGCAGCCATTATTTCTTCCGCTTCTGGTAGCACTCCTTCTACTCCTAATCTTTCAGCTACTTCTCCTGCATTAATTGCACCTTTTGATACCGATTTTTCCTCACAATGTGATGCTACATATGTACCTAACTTGTCCGCTTCTATCATAGCTTGTCTCATCATTTTACTATTAACAACAGGCATTCCATCATCAGAAAATGCTATAGCCCCTGCCTTTTTTAGTTCCTCAAAATTCACCAATTCTTCTCCCTTTTCACCTTTTGTCACAGAAGCATATGGAAGTATATTACATAAATTCACTCTTTTTCCCTCATCAATTATCCATTCTAATGTTTCCACATTATCTGGAGTAGGTTTTGTATTAGGCATAGGACATATTGTAGTAAAACCACCTGCTACTGCACTTCTAGCCCCAGTTTCAATTGTTTCTTTATATTCAAATCCTGGCTCTCTTAAATGGCAATGTATATCTATCATACCAGGTATTATAATTAAGTTTGTACAATCTATTTGATTTACCTCTACATCTATTATATCTCTGCCCACTTTTGTTATTCTATCATCCTCTATCAAAACATCATATAGTCCATCAATCTTATTTTTAAAATCAACTAATCTTCCATTTTTCAACAAAGTTTTCATTAAATCATTCCTCCTCTAAAATCAATCAAATTACTTTGGTGTTTCATGTTTTTTAGTTTAGCAATGTATTCTATTCTGTAACTTTCCCCTCACAATATTTGCATCTATAAATTTTATTTTCCTTGTCTGACAACGTACATACGTGAGGCAACTCTTGTTCTATCGAAGTTATACATCTTGGATTTTTACATTTTAGCACATTAATTAATTGCTCTACCTCATCTGATTTGTTATTCTCATTATCTTCTTTTGTTTCTAATAACTTAAGTATAAGTGCCATTCTAATATATTTTCCATATTTAGCTTGTTTGAAATAGCATGCCCTTTCATCATTATCAACTTCCACTGCAATTTCATTCACCCTTGGAAGAGGGTGCATGATGCATAAATCTTTTTTGGCGGTCTTTAGTTTTTCCTTATCTAAAATATAACTATCTTTTAGTCTTTCATATTCATCTTCGCTTACAAATCTTTCTTTTTGAATCCTTGTCATGTACAATATATCTAAATCTTGCATATATTCTTCTAAACTACTTGTCTCACAATATGGTATATTATTTTTTTCTAGTGCATCTTTTATATAATCTGGAATTGCTAATTCTTTAGGTGAAATTAATATGAACTTAATACTTGTATATCTTGACATTTCTGTTATTAACGAATGAACTGTTCTACCGAATTTTAAATCACCACAGATACCTATTGTCAAATTAGATAATCTGTGTTTTTCACATTGAATAGTTAATAAATCTGTTAAAGTTTGTGTTGGATGATTATGTCCTCCATCTCCTGCATTTATTACAGGAACATCTGACTTCATAGCTGCCACTAATGGTGCTCCTTCTTTTGGATGTCTCATTGCTATTATGTCTGCATAGCAACTTACTACTTTTGCAGTATCTGCTACACTTTCTCCTTTTGATACTGAACTAGATGTTGCTGATGAAAATCCCAATACATTTCCCCCAAGTTCCATCATTGCAGCCTCAAAACTTAGTCTTGTTCTTGTACTAGGCTCATAGAATAAAGTTGCTAATTTTTTGCCTTTACACTTTTCAGCATACTTTTCTGGATTTTGTATAATATCTTTTGCTATTTCTATAAGTTCTGCTATTTCTTGTGTTGATAATTCTTTTATATCAATTAAATGTTTCATTCTTGCCTCCTATTTTTCTTATACTATATATATAATTTCAAAATAAGTCAAGTGAAATTTTTAAAATTTCTCCTATTGAGATTACTATTTAAAGTTTTTGCATTTTTGCTCTTTATCCAGGTAATATGATGTTTTAAATTTTGTTTGAGTGCTTAAGGTGGGGACCAACAAGTTTAGTAGTACCCTATTGACTAATCCTCTTTTTTATATTATTATTCTTTTAAATAAATTTAAGGAGGTCTCACATATGTCTGATATTATGTCATATCTATTTCAAACAAAAGCAATAAAATTTTGTGACGAAAACAAACCATTTTGGTATACATCTGGAAAAATTGGTCCTTATTTTATAAACACTCATTTTGTATATGGTAGTGAAGAAGATGCTTCTAAGCTTTTATCATATATAGATGAGTGTTTATCTGATAAAAAGACCTTACCACAAAAAATATTTAAAAAAGTTTTAGCTCAATATGAAAATAACGAAATTTATCATAATGTCATTAACTCCATGAAAGATTATATAGAAAAAAATATTAATATCTCTGAAATTGATTACATTTCTGGTGGAGAAAGAAGAGATTGGTTTTTTTCTAATATAATTGCATATTTGTTAGGAAAGTCACATATATCTATTTTTAAAGATTTAACAGCAGTTATGAGTGATAGTAATTTTGAAAACACAATTTCTGCAGAAAAAATAACGAATAAAAAAGTATTGCACATTGCTGATTTAGTCACAGTTGCCTCAAGTTATATTCGTGCATGGATTCCGGCAATTAGATTGCTTGGTGGAACTATGTGTTGGTCATGTGTTGTCGTTGACCGTATGCAGGGCGGTAAAGAAAAAATTGAAAATGAAGGTGTAAAATCATATTCTTTAGTTCAAGTTGATAATACATTGTTTGAAACAGCACTAAAAAAAGGAATTATAAATGAAAAACAACTAGAGATGCTTGAAGGATTTTTCAAAGATCCTGATGGAACAATGAGACAGTTTTTATTAGAGCATCCAGAATTTATAGAGAATGCTTTAAACGCAGACGAAAAAACTGCTAAAAGAGCAAGACTATTAGTGGAAAATGATTTGTATGGATTGGATGTATAAATATAAAAGAGTACTTATGTAAAGAATAATCACAATTTACAGCATATTAATATCGAGAAGAAGTACATAAGTACTCTCTTTTTATTGCATAGGAAATTTCGTTAGAAATTTCCGGAGCAACAAGGTTAAGTTTCATTAGTCTGTGCATATTTGCGAAGCAAAATGCACATTTGGCGAAGCCACTTTTCTTATTAATGAAAATTATATCTATAATTTCCGATAAATCACTACAAATCAATTTCCACTTCACTTGGCTTATTGTGTTTTCCATTAAAGTAATTAATATATCTGTATTTACCTTGTTTCTTTGATGCGCCTTGCAATAGCAGAATATTATTCTCTCTATATATTGCATACTTATTTAAAGATACAAATTTTTCCTTTCCATATCTCATATTAACAATCCCATCAACATTTTTTAATTCTATTTCATCTAATGCAATAAATTCATTAAAATATACTACCAAAGTTTCCAAAGTTTTTTCTATATACTCAATATTATTTTGATTTATGTTGCCGTGGCTTTGCACTTTATTTCTTAGTAATGTAAGCAAATCTCCCAATCCTGCAAAACTCATATATTCTTCATTATCTTCATCAGATATTTCAATTTGTATACCGATTATAGGTACAATATTTTCTAATAAATATTCCTTAAAAAAGTCTGGAATTAAAAGTTTGCTTTTTATAATATCATATAAATAATCATTTTCCCTTACATTATCTAATATGAATTGAAAATTTTTATCATATGTATCAATTATTATATCTGTATCAATTCCTTCTATATTCTTTTCATTTTTAGCATAAACATAATATTCTACAATTTTCATCATATACTGTATATAGTTGAACAGTACTATAATTCGTTGGTACGATGAGTTACAGTAAAATGATGATTTATACAAATCATATCCATCATTAGGCTTTATAATATTTTTTATTGGTTCTAGTGCGCGGCCGTTTACTGTCTTTCAAAAATCCTTCGGAATAATAAATAGCACCTATGTTATTTATTATTTTTATGTACTCTGCAAAATGATTATTAATATCTGTGTAATAATCATTCTTATCATAAAATTTCAAAAATTTCTTATAATCATATCTTTCCTTGTCCTTAAAGGTTTCTAGGTCTTCAAATATTAATATATTCTGTATATTTATTTCGCTATACTCTTTTTTGCATTTTTCTTCAAACTTGATTACATCATTATCATAATTTTCTTTTTTTGATACAGTTTCCATGTAAGCAATAACATATAGTCTTAGTTTTTGCTCAATCTCTACATTTGGAAATTCTTTTTTTAGAAAATCTATGTCCTTATCTATACTCAAATAGATAACTCCATTTCCCTCTTCTATTACATTTTCTAAACTATCTTCTATGTTTTCAAAAAACATTGTGTATAAAAAGTGTTGCTTTTCTTTTTCCACTGGTTTTGGCATATTGTAACCTATATTTATAAGAAAATCTGGTAAAAATTCTGCATTTTTCACAAAATTCTTATCTTCTTTTTCCTCTAAATCTTGATTTGAAAAATAGTCTGCTATAAATTTATTTTCATCTTTAAATAATACTACATTAAGGCCAAACCTTTCTGCTTTACCAGTAAGATATTTTTTCATATATTTTATTTGCAATTTTCTGGTTGTCCATTGTTTTCTAAAATCTAGCAATATTTCCAACATGGTTTGTATTATATAAATTATTAAATAAAAACAAAATGGAATATCCAAAATTGCTGTTAAATTATTCAAAAGAAGTCCTTCATTTATCGATGCAACAAAATCTATATTAACTGCAAAATTTATTATATTAATCACAAAAAATACAATATTTTGTATGTATAGTTTTCTATGCATTAAATAAATGCTACTATTCTCATAAATATTAAGTTTTATTTCTTTTTCTTTGTTTGACTTGCTTAGCCTAATGCAATCAACAATATTTTTTATAAAGAAAATTATCAACAGTATATTCTTTATGTATAAAAAGATTTTATGCTCTTCTATACTTCCATTAATCAATGAAAATTGCATTAAATATACTGCAATAATTACATATATATAATTTAAAATTCTTTTACTTTTCATGCTATGTGCTCTTCTCCTAAATTCAAAATAAATTCTTTTCCACCATCTTCATACAACTTCTCTGTTTCGCCATTTTCAAAGCAAAAATATTCTATTACCTTATGGTTTATTCCAGAATAGATGTATTCTAATTCATACTTAATAATTGACATTTTTTCTTCTTTTTCTTTATATACAAATTTTAATTTTTCTAGCAATATGTTTTTACTATCAAAATTTGGTATTAAAACTTCTGCAATTTCTAGTAATAGCTCATTATATATTTCTGAAACACTATAACTAATTGTACCATGCCCTAAATTCCTATTATGAATTTCTGTAATTGCCTGTTTTAATGTAAAAGCTGTTATATTTTTTGAATAATTTATATCTAGTTCTTTCAATAATTTAATTATGCACATCTGCTTTTCTTTTGGAATATCAATTTCTTCATCTTTATTTATTGATGCCCAATAGCCTAATGTAGGCAATTTAAAGAATTTTTCATCTTTTTCATAGATTTTGTTTTCTGCAATATAGCTTAATGCCTCATATTGAATGATATATTCCAATATTTTTAACATAGTGTAAAATTTTTCAATATAATTAGATGAAATATGCAAATTTTCTAATGTCCTTTTTATATATTCACTTGCTCTATTTTCACTAAATCCATCTATGATATTTGCAATTCTTTTATTAAAATCACGATCTAATGCATTTACAACATCATGCCAATTACTAATATCTTCGAAATATGCATATGAATATTTACTTTTTATTTCTTTTAACATGTGTGCTGTTTTCAATAGCTTTTTGTCTTCGTCAGCAATATGATTTACAATAATAAATTTAAAATTATTTTTTTCACACTCTTCTATTGCCTGTAAAAATTTTTCATTATATGCTTTATCACATTTCTTCTCACATTTTGCATCATATTCAAAAACATAGGCAATATTTTCAAATTCACTTAAATCTATTGCATTGTTTGCAATTACTCTGTAATCTACAAAAACATATTGCTCATCTTCAATAATATAAGTAAAATTTTTGCCAAATCTTTCATAATTAATTAATCTCTTTTTTGATAAAACTCCCATGGTATTGTATGGAGAAATATCCATTAACCACGGACTTGCATAGATTATGAGCTCTTTTTCTGTATTCATATGACCTATTTCATCTTTTAGCTTTTGGTTTGTTTTGATATATATAAGCACTATTGCGAGACCAATAACAACAATTGGCACGCTAGCTTGTACAACATAATTTTCATTTAGCTGATAATCTCTTATCATTAACTCCGTCGCTGCATTATATTGTTCGATATTTCCATTTTCATAAATTATTCTTCTGTCTATTTCTTTTTCATAATTATTTGTAACAAACATGATAAAATAAAGTTCTAATATTATAAAAGTAAATAGAAAGATTCTTCTAATGTACACATACATTTTTTCCAAAGCTAGTGATTTTATATTTCTTTCTTTTGTTGCAACAAAGTGTAGTAAAACTACCCAAAAGATACTAGTAAGTATCTCTATCCAAATAGTAGCATCAGATATAACTTGTTGAAATAGCGAAACATCAAAATTTATCTTTATCATTCTATACTTTGTGAAAAATATTGCTCCAACTAGTCCTGCAATGCTAATAATATTTAGCAAAACTAATAAAGTCTTTTTTCCAAAATTTAAGTTCCTTTTTAGTATCCATCTTTCTGAAAGATTAAAAAATAAATAGTAAGAAAATGCAAATGCAAAAATTGAGAGGTGCCCAGGCAGCTGATTTACAACCATTCTCTTTGCTTCTTGCTCACATTCTTCCAATGTTGTTTCCCTTGTACCATATTCTTGACTTAGATTATAAGATATTTCAGGAAATACATTTAGGCGTATGTATGCATACCCCATATACAAAATACATACTATTAACAATATTATAACTATATTTCTTATATTCTTTCTAGTGCTTATCATATCATATCCCCATTTCAATAGTTTGATTTATTACAAGCTAATTATAGCATACGATATAGCGTGGTGCAAGATGATTTTTTGGTAAAGAGCTGATAAAAGTATAGTAATTTTAAGTGGCATATGGTATAATATAAAAGTAGTTAAAAGAAAAATTTAGGAGGTTTCATATGTCTAATGAAGAAAATTATATAATTGAAAACGAAACAACTGATACTGCTAAAAAGCAAGAATATTGGGATACTGGTATTGGATTAAATAAGGTTGATAATTTAAAGCCTTCTAAATATTTATTGGACTTATCTCAAAAAAATATTAATGGTGAATTAAAATATTATGAAGTAGAAAATTTATTACAATCATATTACGAAACAAAAGATTCTAATAATATAAATATTCAAAAAGAAAAAGAATGCGACTTAGTATCTTTAAGAATAGCTCAATTGTTAGAAGATAAGAGTTTTGGCTTTAGTCCTATTACTCTAAAAAATATTCATAAATACTTGTTTAAAGATATCTATGATTTTGCAGGTAATTACAGAAATTATAATATTACTAAAAAAGAAGACATATTAAATGGCGATACTGTTAAGTATGTAAATTATCAAGATATTGAAAGTTATTTTGATTATGATTTTAAAGAAGAAAAAGATTTTGATTATTCAAAGTTAAATAAAGATGAATTAATCAAACACATTGCCAAATTTACTTCAAGTATTTGGCAAGTACATCCTTTTGGAGAGGGCAACACAAGAACAACAGCAGTATTTATTGAGAAATATCTTAATAATATGGGATTTAATATTAATAATGATATGTTTAAAGATCATAGCTTATATTTTAGAAATGCTTTAGTAAGAAGTAACTATGGTAATATTCCGAAAGGAATTTACCCTACATTTGATTATTTAGTAATGTTTTTTGAGAATTTATTGCAAGGTAAAAACAATGAATTAAAAAATAGAGATTTATATATTAAAGAATTATTTGAAAATAATAATTAAGAAATGCAAAAAACTCCCGTATGTCAAAATATGGGAGTTTTTTAACTTGTTCTTTAATTACATCCACAACCACAATTATTGTTATTATTATTACAATTCATATTATTCATATAGAATTTCTTTTCGGCAAGTTTGTCTTGTACGCCACGAAGTGCTTCTCCAAATCTTTGGAAGTGAACTATTTCTCTTTGGCGTAAGAATTTAAGTGGGTCTAGTACATCTGGGTCATCCCTACATAAATCAATTAACTTCTCATATGTTGCTCTTGCCTTTTGCTCAGCAGCTAGATCCTCTTGTAAATTTGCTATTGGGTCTCCTTTACAAGCTAAGCAATTTGCATCGAAAGGCACTCCTGCAGCCGACTGTGGATATACATCTACACCATGGTCTGTGTAATATGCTCCAAGTCCTGCTTTTTCTATTTCTTCTAATGATGCTCCATCAGTTAATTGATGTACTATAGTTCCTACCATCTCAAGGTGAGCAAGTTCCTCTGTTCCTATGTCATTTAGGATTGCCTTTGATTTTTGGTCTGGCATTCCAAATCTTTGTGACAAATATCTAAGTGAAGCAGCAAGTTCACCATCTGGTCCACCATATTGTGATATTATAAATTTTGCAAGCTTTGGATTAGGACATTTTATATTTATAGGGTATTGTAATACTTTATTATAAGTCCACATTAAAATCACTCCTTTCCCAAGGCCATGGTTCTTCTAGCCATCTCCATTTATTGCATGGATAATAGATACTAAGTGGCCCAAATATTCTTTGATATTTATCCTTTAAATCTTCTAATTGATTACAATATTCTTTGTGTAAGCATATAGCCTTTCTATCGTTTGGATGAGTATCCAAATATTGTGCAATATCCACAACAGCAAAACTTAAACATTTTATTTGTTTCATCATATCAGCTCTTACTCTATTTCTGTTTTGCATGCATTCTTCTTGATTACAGCTATTGCAACAATTCATATTATCATTAATTGATGCTGTGTTATATCCAAATGCTGCATTTATTCCTTGTGGAGTATATTGGCAGTCATTTTCCATGTTACACATACAATTTCTATTATCTTCATTATATTCCATTATCCATTACACCCCTCTCCTATTTCATTTCTTCCTCTAAGATAGTTTATAAATTTCATACTGTCGCATGGCTCATATGGGCTAACTAGCTCTGGAAAGATTGTTCCATTTTTAAGTCCACAGCAAGGCGTGAAAGTTTTATCTAATGTTTGAATTGGCACATAACTTTGTGCAAGCATTGGATTAGATGGAAATACATTATAGTCTTCATCAAATCCACAACCACAATCATACTCATTCATACAGCAATTATCCATATTGCAACAACTGTTATTATCATCATTATTTGAAACATTGTCACATACGTTTTCTAATACTTGATTGTTGTTATACATCCAATTGCCTCTTCTGAATCTGTTATACATATTCCTTCCTCCTATTCATATGTTATATTACATAATATGATTGCTTTATGTGAATTGCCACTTTTTCTAATTAAAATAAAATATTTGAAACTATGCTCAAGAGAACTAAACTTTATTGTAGAAGCATAAGAAAACTTAACCTTGTTGCATAGCAAAAATCTGCGATTTTTCCTATACAATAAAAATGAGGACACAACTTTTAGTTTAGAACTATAAATTGTGTCCCCTATTATTTTGGTTTGAAAAAACGTACTATTCAACTCTTAAAATTCCACCTATTGTTTTGTTCATTTCTGAATGTTGTCCATCTAGTATAGAAGCTCCTCCTGCTATAGCAATTAGTTCTCCTTTTTCTAGAATTCCAAGTTTCTTTGCCTTTTCTACTCCATCCTCTAGCATATCATCAATGCTACCTTTTCTCTCTACTAAAATTGGATTAACATTGCAAACTAAAGCAAGTTGTCTTGCTACTTCTTCATTTGCTGTTATAGCATAGATTGGGCATTTTGGCAAAAATCCAGCTAAGTTCATTGCTGTTCTTCCTGTATCTGTGTATGCAAATATTGCTTTTGTATCCAAATTCATTGCAGTCATACAAGTAGAGTAATTCAAATTAAACTCATAATCTTTTTCAATAATTGGGAATTCTCCATTTCTAAATCTCTTCCAATAATTAATTGAACTTTCTATTGATCTAGCTATCTTATCCATTGTTTTTACACAATCAATTGGATATTTGCCAGCTGCTGATTCTGCAGAAAGCATTATTGCACTTGTTTGGTCATAAATTGCATTAGCAACATCGCTAACTTCTGCTCTTGTTGGTCTTGGGTTATTTACCATAGACTCTAACATTTGTGTTGCTGTTACAACTGGCTTTCCTGCTTTTCCACATTTCTTTATGAATTCTTTTTGTCTGATTGGAACTTCTTCCATAGGAATTTCAACACCCAAATCTCCTCTAGCTACCATTATTCCATCAGAAACTTCAAGTATTTCATCAAAATTCTCTATACCTTCTCTGTTTTCTATTTTAGAAATAACTTTTATGTATTCTCCACCATTTTCTTTTAGAACTTTTTTGATATTTCTAACATCTTCAGCTCTTCTTATAAATGATGCAGCAATATAATCAAATCCATTTTTTATACCAAATATGATATCTGATTTATCTTTTTCTGTCATGCTTGGTAATTGTATTTTTGAGTTTGGTATATTAATACTCTTCTTATTTGTTAATCTACCACCATTTTGAACTCTACATACAACATCTTTTCCATCGATTTTCTCAACGATAACTTCTATTAAACCATCATTGATAAGTATTCTAGTTCCTACTGAAACTTCATTATATAAATTTTTATATGTAACTGATACCTTTGTATCATCTCCATCAACATCTTCATTTAGTAGTGTAAAAGTATCTCCAGCTTTTAAATTTGCCTCTCCTGTAGCAAATTTTCCAATTCTAATTTCTGGTCCCTTTGTATCAAGAAGCATTGCAACTGGTAATCCTACTGCAGCTCTTGCTTTCTTAAAAGTCTCAATTCTTGATGCTTGTTCCTCATAATCTCCATGAGAAAAGTTAAATCTAGCAACATTCATTCCTGCTTTTATTAGCCCTTCCATCATTTCTTGTGCATCTACTGCTGGTCCTAATGTACAAATAATTTTTGTTTTTCTTGGCATAAATAATCAAATCCTTTCTCTCTTAAAAATCTCACTGTTCTATTATATCACAATGATTACAAAAATGCTACTGAAATTTTGAATTTTTTTACACTTAGGGACACTCCTAAAGTGTAAAAAAAGATTGACAAAAAGGAGTGTCCCCAAGTGTAAAAAAACTTTTACAAAAAGGAGTGTCCCTTTTGTCAATTTTTTCTCATAGCAAATTTCTTGGCTCATTCAAATCCTTATTTGTTTCTTTTGTCTCATTGTATCTTTCGATAAAATATAATGGTCTTCCCTTTGTTTCATAAAATGCTCGTCCAAGGTATTCGCCGATTACCCCCAAGAATATTAACTGTATTCCTCCTAAGAACAATATTACAACCATTGTTGAGGCATAACCCGGTACTTCTACTCCAGAGACTATTGTTTTTATAATAATGTATAGCATGTAGATAAAGCCTACAATAGAAACTATAACTCCTATAATTGCTGACCATCTAAGTGGAGATGTTGTAAAAGATGTTATTCCATCTATTGACAAGTCAACTAATTTTTTATAATTCCATTTTGTTTTTCCCGCAGCTCTTGGGTCTCTGTCATACAAAATTTCTTTTTTGTTGTATCCTATCCAGCTAAATAGTCCTTTTGTATATCTTTGAGATTCTCTCATTGATTTTAATGCTTCCACACATCTCCTGTCTAACAATCTAAAGTCTCCTGTATCTTTTTGTATTTGTATTTTTGTAAATGCTTGCAATACTTTATAATACATTGTAGATGTAAATTTTTTAAGCCAGCTTTCTCCTTTTCTTGAACGACGCTTAGCATATACATCGTCATAGCCTTCTTCCCAATATTTAAGCATTTCTGGAATAAGTTCTGGTGGATCTTGAAGATCTGCATCAATTATAATTACTGCATCTCCTCTGCTATAGTCTAACCCTGCAATCATTCCAGTTTCTTTTCCGAAATTTCTAGATAAATTCAAATAATTTACTCTCTTATCTTTTTCTCTTAATTCTTGCATTATTTTCAAACTATTATCTTTGCTTCCGTCATTTACGAATAAAATTTCAAAATCATATTTGGTATTTTCATCCATTAGCTTTTTTAGCCTATCATATAACATATGCAATACTTCTTGCTCATTATATGCTGGCACCAATATGGTTACTAACTTTTTTTCATTTTCCATTTTTTACTTCATTCCTTTCTATCTTTATATTTTAGAATGCTTAGCTATTTATTTTTATTACTGTAGTTCCACGTGGTAAGTATTATTTTGATATGTGACAGCAAGATGAAGCGAACTTTTATTAGCATAAATCACCTATATCTTACCACAATTAAAACAAATAGTAAATATCACTTGCTAATTTTTACACTATTTAGCATTTTATATGTCCTGCAAATACCACATTCACTACATATTTTTATTCTATTTTCAAAAATTAATTTTAAAGTATTTATAAATTCATCCTCTTTATCTATTAAATGGATTTCTATTTTCTTTGGTAACATACTTAATAAAGTGTTAAGCGCTATATCGTTTGATGAAAATGTTATATCTGACAAGTATTTTGCATTATTTATATTTGTGTCTTCCTGAACTATATTTTTATCTTTGTCAAGTAATATGGATTCTCCATTCATATAAATCAAATGTAAAACATCTGTCTTACTCCCGACTTGAATTAACATATATTTTAAGAAGATTTATAAATTCTTTATATTCTTTTTCTATAATATATTTATTAACAGCCATATCAACCACATTATCAATTTCTTTAATATAGTCATTTATCCTAAAATTTGCTAATCCCTCAATCACAATATTTCTGTTTTCTTTTATATATTTTTTTATACTCAAAAAAACTTTTTCTTTAAGCTGACTATCTTCTTGCTTAATAAACTCATAACAATTTTCTAATATTATATTTCTTTCAAATTCATCAAAGTAAAAATAATTAACATTAATTATTCTTTTTATGATTTTTTCTTGGTAAAATTCTATTATAGTATCTGTCACAATATCAGATACTATGTTTTCAAATCTTTGCAAGTTATTTCCTTTATAATGCATTATCACATTATCGTATATCTTAAATGATTTATTACAATAATATATATCTGAAAAATCTAATCTCTCAATTTTATTTAGTAGATATTCTATTATTTTTTTGTTATCTGTTTTTATACAATATGACTTCATTTAGAAATTTCTCCTTTCCATATTTATTATTATCTACTAAATCCTTATTAGATATACATATTTTATTCTATTTTTTTATAAATGTGATTGAAGCAAAATATTTATAAATTCAAATCTGCATCTTTCAAATTGTACACATTTTCATAACCCAGTCTATCTAAGATTTCCTTTGCTTGTCTACTTCTGCCTCCACTAGAGCAATATACAATAATAGTTACACTCTTATTCTTGACTAAATTTTGAATTTTTCTTTCAATATCAAATACAGGAATATTTATAGCTCCATCCAAATGTCCCTCATTATATTCTTGCTTGCTTCTAACATCTATTAAATATGCATTATTGCTTTTCATAATTTCGTTCATTTTTTTATATGAAATTTCTTTATTATCGAAACTTCTATATAATATTTCTTTTATTTTTCTAAACATTATCTATCACTTCCTTTTTAATGCACAAAAAAAATCCTAGTATCTATTATATAATACTAGAATTTTAGTTATTTTGTGTGTTTTTTTAAATAATTGTTACTTTTTAAATGTTAGAATGAATTTATTATTTAAAGCCGGTGAATATGTATGTTTTGAAAATTTATGTAGGAGCGCGCAGCGACCATTTGAAAAACATACATATTCACTGGCTTTTAGCATGTATAAAGTAAAAAAACTTTAAATAGTAACAAATAATTCGCTCTTATTTGCCAGTCTCTTCAATTGCTAATTTTGCCAATTTGCTTTCATTTTTCAAACCAAGTACTGTAACCACAATTACAAATAACACAAGTCCTACTGGTATAACTAATCTATTTATTGGAAATCTTGTGATTGCAATAATACTTAGTAGAAGTAATTCTGCTGCACCAATTGACAATAAATATTTTATTAAAGTTCTGATTACTCCTAATTTTCTGTATCTTACTTCCGCAAATACAAGTATAACTACTACACTAATTCCTATGGTCACTGCATATGGAATTAATATGTCAGATAATCTTATCTTTGAATTATGAGTTATAGTAATGTCATCAACTGTATTTTCTGTTCCATATTTTTCGTTAACTTTATTATTTAATTCTTCTACTTTTGCATTTAGTTCATCTTCTGTGCGGGTATCTTGCAATGTTACAGAAAACATATCATTAAACAATTCTATTTCTTGAATTATTACTTTTTCATCTGGAAATACTTCACTTACTATACTTTCTATATCTTTTCTATCAAATGTTTTCCCTACATATACATCTATTTCCACATTTTTGCTGTATATTAAATCTGCTTTTAGTCCAATAGTTGGGATTATAATTATTCCAGCAATTATTATTAAAATTAATATAGCATATATTATTTTTTTCATTTAACATCTTTCCTTTCTACAAATAGTGCTCTAGTCACCGTCGCATTATACAAAGCTACTAAAAGTACTCCCCAGAATGTTACCATTCCAAAACTAAATGCTGGAAGCCAACTTGCAAAACATAGTACAACACCAATTATCATAGCTGGAACTAAAACTAATATCATAGATAACATAGATTTGTTATATGCTTTTCTATATTCTACTACATCTTTTTCAGTTTTTCTTAAAACATTTAATACATATACTAGTAAAATATAGTTTAGTATCAATGATATAATTAATCCAAAAATTCCTTCTATTGTAATTACTACATTTGTATACCTTATTAATATTAGTAAAAGTGCAACATAACCTACAAATGAAAATACTGCTAATAAGCCTAGTTTTTTGTATCTTATAATTAAGAATAGTAATGCAATTATTAATATTACTCCCACTACGATTGCTGGAATTAGCATATCTTCTAATGTTATATCAGACTTAATGTATCTATTTTGGTCAACAGTATATTCAATTTCAATTGGTCCATTATTTAAAAGTATTGCAATATTCGAGGCTTGTCTTAAATATGAATTAAATGTCTCATTATCTGTTGCTGTTCCCATCGACAATTGTAGTATTCCATTCGATATTTCTTCATTAAAGCTTGTTGTAATTAATGGGCTACCATCTATGTTTAGACTAATTTCTTTTGTTGTATCATTTCCTTCTTCATCTGTTGATTCCACATATGTATTAGTTATTTCTTTAAATTTTTCAATTGAATCTTCATTAAATATAAAGTTTGTATACACTGTCGTTCCCGCTGTAGTAGATGAGTTAGCTTCTCCATAACCTACTTGTACTCTTTCCAAATTTGAATTGTCCATAAGTACATTTCCGTCTTCATCTTCTATTGTAAATACTCCTCTAGTATATAAGAATTGTGAGGCAGTATCTGTCATATCATCTTCTGGAATTTGTACTGTTAAAGTTCCATCATTCTCATTTAACCTTATTAAATATTCAGTTATTCCTAAATCTACTAATCTGTCTTGGATTATTTTCTTTGTGTTTAGATAGTTCTCTTGTGTAAGTACATCTTCACTATTTACTGGAACTTCTTCACTCGTTCCATCTTCCGCTTCTGTATCAACTTCATTTCCGTCTTTGTCATAATATATTGTTTCTGTCCCATCATTTACTGCTATAGAAATAGCTCTATAGCCTGCTAAATCCATTCCTAATTGATATTCTGGAAGTATATTTCTCATAAATTTAGTATCTTGTACAAAAATTCCAACAAAAGAAATCATTGATACAAGTATAATTAATAATATTATTAGTGCTATTTTTAATCTTCTATTCATTTTGCTACAGTCCTTATTAAAAAATTTAAGTTTTTATAGGATTTACTTATAAACCTTTTTATTAATTCTTTTTTCTAATGATATAAGTTCTGATGATTTAGTACATTTATCATTAATTGTTTTGTGGGTGAAAGTATTCTTTAATAAAGTTTACCACTTTTTATTGCTAGATATTTTAAAGAAGCTTCGTATCATTTATAATCAGTTCAAACCAAACACCTAAGTATCTTGCTGCATGCTTACTCATCATAGTTCTGTCCATAAATATTTCAAAATAATCTAAAACTGGAGAAATATTTGTGTCAATTGTAAGATTTAAGCTAGCCTTTCTTTCCACCTTGCTTATTGTAAACTCTGCATTTGTAACAGCATAATTTACTTTATCGTGCTTATCAAAGGTAGAAATATTTTTATTAACAACCCTTGATCTATGAACATCAGATTTATCTGCTAAAATCAAAGCTGCTGAAATATCACTTACAGCTGTTCCAGTTTGTTCATCATGATTTCCAATTGCCATCATTATTTCTGTTCTTCTTTCTGCATCCATTCCCATACCCTTTAAAATCTGGTATGCAAGAATTGCACCAGTATGAGCATGGTCAACCCTATTTACACAATTACCTATATCGTGCATATATCCTGCAATCTTCGCAAGTTCTATTCTCTCTTCCGGATAGCCGAGAGTTTCTAATACTTTAGCCGCACGATTTGCAACCATTGTAACATGTCTTACAGAATGTTCTGTATATCCCAAAGCATTGAGTTGCTTTTGTGAACCTTCAACTAATGCTTTTACTTCAATATTGTTTCTAACATCATCATAAGTTATCATACTATTTTAATATTCCTTTCTATTCTATGCTTGTAAATGCGAGTTGTTTTATTGTAAGTCTATAAATCAAGCACAAATTGATGTACTTTATGATTTTATCCTAAATTTTCAAAAATATCAACTGTTTTGGTAAAATTTATGAAAAAAAGTGCCAATAGGTTCTGTCCCCATTGGCACTTTTTCACTTTATATTAACACCAATTACTCCTCCAATCATTCCTGTTATAACTTCTACTACAAGCATTATAATTGCATTCATATTCAACTCAAATCCTACTCCAACAATGCTTGATACTATGTATAAAAATAGTACATATATTAATCCTACTAATCCTCCATTTAATATACCTTGCTTTTTTATGCTAATGCTACTCATCGAACTTCCGATTAATATACTTATTCCTGTTAACACCAGTACTACTGGAATCATTGTTGTTTCTGAAACACTAGTGAATGATAATATTGCTGCATATATTGTTAAAAATACCAGACTTAATACTATTGCTATCGCACTTCCTTTAATTATTTTTATTATGTTTGAATTACTCTTTTCTTTTGTTATATCTTCCATTTTCTTTACAGAATTTATATTTGCAACCCCCATAAAAACCTCCATTCGAGCAACTACTCCTTTTATTTCTTATTAAATTTATATGCTTTGCAAATTAGTTTAGAACTTTTTAATTGTTTCTATTCTATAACAAAACAATGTATATTTTTTATTAAAACCACATATACTTAGAAATCTTTAAATTCCTAAGTATACATGGTTTCAACTTTGTTAATATTAAAACTTACACTACATTAGCTCGTTCTCCAGTGCCTTCCACACTGTTTTGTGTTCCTTCAGTACTTTCGCCTTGTCCTTCAGTGCCTGTCTGTGTAGCATCATTCACAACTTCTTCTGTTGCATTAGGATCTGTGTTTTGCACAGTACTATCGTCTTGCACCATATTCTGGCTTTGCTCTGTGTTTGTATTTTGATTTTCAGATTGCTCTCCTGTTTGACTACTTATATGCAAAACTTGTTCAAAATAATCGTCTATATCGTAAGTTTCTTGCCTATCCACCATCTTACCATCTTGCTCTTCTTGTATTGTAAAAGTCATATAATAGCTATCTTCTCCAGCAGTTGTAACTGAATATACTGAGTCCAATATTAGTGGTACATATTCTTCTCCTAAAGAACTGATAATTGTGTATTTTTCTTCTTTTCCTAATACAATTGCTTCATATTGTGGTATTATTAAAACATTGTTACTAACTCTATCTGAAGCAGTCCCTTCTATGCAACCAATTTCATCATATTCCACTGGTACTATTAGTCTTCCATTTACATCAAATATACCCCATCGATCATTTTGCTCTACAGGTATACAATTGTCAAATAGTATATATGGACTTTCTAACCCATTTGAACTAAATCTTGATTCATCGACTCCTATAGAATCATATTCTAAATGTATTACAATATTTCCATTATGGTTAATTACACCATATTTTTCATTATTACTTACTAAATAGTAATTTAAGTCTTTGCTAATTTGTTTAATTTCATCATAATTTGGTTCTATTTTTGTTCTCCCATCTGATGAAAGAATACCCATTTTACCTTCATCTGTTGTAACAGTAAATTCTTGACTATCCTCTTTAAAACTAATACCTGCATATTTTGCGCCTATTATTTCTTGTCCTTGTGAGTTATAAACTCCATAATGTTCCTCTTCATTCATCATTACTACTAAATCATATCTTAGTGCTTTTTTGTTATTAAAATCAGCATCCTCTTCTATTATAGCTGCATTTGGAAAAGTCTGTGCATAGCTAGATACTATATAATCTAGTGAAAATACAGTTATTTGATTATTGGTAGAATCATATGTTATCAAACTGTTAGTACCAAGTTGCATTCCTTCAATTGTTGTATATAACTTATTATTTATTAGCCTTACAGGCTCTTCTAAGTCAAAATACTCATAATCCTCATTTGTTGTAACTTTTTTGTACATCGTATTTGAGTTTAATGAATACGAAGCAGCTTCATTTGCATTACTTATATAGCAATTAGTCACATCTTCAGAATAGTTCACCTTAAGATCTCCATTATATGTGCCATACCCCATAAGTGAGCCAAAATCTCTTATCGCAATATATAATTCACCATTCTCTATAACAAACATGTCACTTGCAAAATTTGTACTTCTACCATCAATATTTAGTTTTAGAGTGTTTCGTTGTTGCACATTTATTAAATATAGCAATACTCCGCAAGCTATTAATAATAATATAATTAAACTAATTATTACTATCATTATTATCTTGGTTTTCTTGTTTTTTTCAATCATTTCTTCATTTTCGATTAGATTCATAAATACCCTCCCTTATTCTTTTGTGTAACCGTACCTTTTATAAAATTCTTCTTTGAATTTTAATAAATTATCATGCTCTATCTCTATTCTAACCTTTTCCATCAATTTAGTCAAGAAGTTTATGTTATGAATTGACAATAATCTTACACCTAAAATTTCATTTGTTTTAATAAGATGTCTAATATATGCTCTACTGTAGTTTTTGCATGCATAGCAATCACATTCTGGGTCAAGTGGACCGACAGTCTCTTTCATATGTTGCATTCCTTACAACCACTTTTCCATTCCATGTCATTGCAGTACCATTTCTTGCAATTCTTGTTGGAAGAACACAGTCGCACATATCAATTCCTGCAAGCGCAGCTTCTATTAGGTAATCTGGTGTTCCAACTCCCATTAGATACCTTGGCTTGTTTTCTGGCATTAGAGGGGCTGTGTAATAAAGCAATTTTAAAAACTCTTCTTTTGGCTCTCCTACACTAATTCCACCTATTGCATATCCGGGCAAGTCCAAATCAATTAAATCTTTTGCACTTTTCTCTCTTAAATCCTCATAAAATCCACCTTGTATAATACCAAAAAGAGCTTGATTTTCTGTCTTATGAGCATCTTTGCAACGCTTAGCCCATCTTGTTGTTCTCTCCATAGATTGCTTTGTATATTCATAACTTGCAGGATATTCAACACATTCATCAAAAGCCATAATTATATCTGCGCCTAAATCTTCTTCTGTTTTCATAACACTTTCAGGAGAAAAGAAGTGCTTACTTCCATCTAAATGAGACTTAAACTCAACACCTTCTTCTGAAATCGTTCTAAGCGCACCAAGACTAAATACTTGGAAACCTCCACTATCGGTTAAAATTGGTCTATCCCAATTCATAAACTTATGAAGGCCACCCGCTTCTTTAACAATATCTTGTCCTGGTCTTAGATATAGATGATATGTATTAGATAAAATAATTTGTGCTCCTACTTCTTTTAATTCCTCAGGTGTCATAGACTTAACAGTTGCCTGTGTTCCAACTGGCATAAACACTGGAGTTTGTATATCTCCATGAGGTGTATGCACAATTCCTCTTCTCGCACCTGAATTTTTATCTACATGTAGTAGTTCGTATGTTACTGCTGGTTTCATTTTTCCTCCTTGAATTAATAAATAATTGTGTTTTGGCGTTGTTGAACTTCGCTTCGAAAATCCTCGATGTACACAAAGTACACCTCCGGTTTTCTTGCCCGTTCGCCTAGCCAAAACAACAATTCTTTATTAACTTTATATTTTTCATTAATCACATGGACGTTTTGGACACTCCTGTTCAAATCGGTCCCCATTTTCCACTTTCTATAGATGTGTCCCAAAACGAAATGTCGCCAAAAGGCCTGTCCCTAAAACGACAAAACTCACTTGATAAGCATTGCATCTCCAAAGCTAAAGAATCTATACTTTTCCTTTACTGCCTCATTGTATGCTTTTAATATAAAATCTTTTCCTGCTAATGCTGAGACAAGCATTAATAATGTTGATTGTGGTAAATGGAAATTTGTAATTAGTCCATCCAAGCATTTGAATTTGTAACCTGGATATATAAATATTTGTGTGTCTCCTTCTGTTTCCTTTACCATTCCGTTTTCATCTGCAATTGTTTCTAACACTCTGCATGAAGTTGTTCCTACTGCAATTACTCTTTTGCCTTGTTTTTTTGTTTCGTTTATTTTATCTACATCTTCTTGCTTTATATAAAAATGTTCTGAATGCATCTCATGGTCTTCTACTTTTTCCTCTTTAACTGGTCTAAATGTTCCTATTCCCACATGCAATGTTACATTTGCTATTTTTATTCCCTTTGCTTCTATTTTTTGTAGTAATTCTTCTGTGAAGTGTAACCCTGCTGTTGGAGCTGCTGCTGATCCATTATATTTTGCATACACTGTTTGATATCTATCTTTTTCTTTTAACTCTTCATGTATGTATGGCGGAAGTGGCATTAGTCCTATTTTATCTAATATTTCATTAAATATACCTTTATATTCGAACTTAACTTTTCTAGTTCCTCCAGGCATTATATCTAAAATCTCTGCTTTTAAAATTCCATCTCCAAAAATCACCTTTGTCTCTATATGCAATTTATTACCTGGTCTTACTATACACTCCCAGATATCTCCCTCTATGTTATTTAGTAATAAAAATTCAACATTTGCCCCTGTTTCCTTTTTTCCATAAATTCTAGCAGGAATAACTTTTGTATTATTCCTAACCAAGCAATCTCCTGGCTCTAAATATTCAATTATATCTTTAAAAGTTCTATGTTCTATTGTTTGCTTTTCTCTGTCAAGCACCATAAGTCTAGACTCATCTCTCTTCTTAATTGGCACTTGCGCAATTAACTCTTCTGGTAAATCATAATTAAAATCTGATACATTCATTACTTTGCCTCTTTTCTATATATTAGAGTTTCAAAATGTGTTTTGAATATTAATCATTTTGTGCTTATATGGTTTCGACCAGCAAGCGACAAGAAAATTTGAAAAACACATTTTGAAACTTATTAATTAAATAGTTCAAAAACTCTACTTATTATACTTGACACTTCCTCCAATATATTCTCTGGCTCGTCTAAATAATCAAGCGATATAGCATACTCAAAATTACTTTCATGTATTGGCTTTGATGAATATGCAAAATCAGTAAGTCCTTTGCCCGGTGCATTCTGTATATTATTTTGCATGTATGCTCTATACCAATTTTCTAATCCATTTGTTCTTTGCTCTTCATATCCATATAACCTATAATCATGAAGTTCTGCTATATCGTTACCATTTTCTTGTTCATTTCTCTCGAGCGTATGCAAAAATTCATGTAAAAGAACTTCTTGAGGAAATGTATTGTAACTTGAATATTGATACAAACTACTATTTCTATCACTTGGAAGACGAATATTAGAATATCCAATTTGGTTATACTCCATTGCTCCGAAGTCCTATCCAATCACTTACTAATTCATCACTAACCTCTAGATCTCCAAGTCTTACTACAACATAAATATAATCATACTCATTTTCTTCTATATATTCATTTATTAATTGGTACACATCTTTTTGTCCCGCATAATATTTATTTTCTTCATCATACGAAATTGTTGTTAATGGTTCTTCTATATTTATAATATCATACGTAATAGACATTTTATTTCCACTTAAATTTCCTATTGTGTTTTTTAATCTTTCCATATTACTTCGCATTGTAGACATATCTTGAGATGACATACTTATGTTTATATTTTCTCCATTTACATCCACATCAAGATTTTCTATAAAGAAACATGCCATGTTCCAGTTTGTATCTGTATCTACCTCACCTTCTTCTATAGTGAAATCAGAAAACCATGCTGTACCTTTACTACATTCATCATATCCTCCAAGTCTAAAACCTAGCTCAAGACTTGTTCTACTATTTGAATTAAACATAAAGGTGAGCTCAGTCCAATCAGTAGTCCCCGTAACCGCTTCAGAACATTCAGTTGTATTATTTATAGCAATCTGAGCTCCTCCAATAATTTTGCCTTCTTCATTTTCTACATTTTCTGTTTTTACCATACATGTTACTTTGTATGCAGTATTTGGCTCCACTGCAATAGTTTTATAAAACATAGCATCGTTATAATCTACATTTTCAATTTTATAGCTATCCATATCCGAATATTTAACTTCAGAATCCCTCGTAAAAAGAGTCCTTCCCTCTTCACGAACACCTTTTACATAATCATAATAATTATATTCTGAATAAATATTCACTCCGATTGCAATAATGGCTATTATAGCAATCACATATATAATGCTTGCTAACCTAATTTTTCCTTTATTATTCAATTCATTTTTTACCTTTCATTCTTAAGTTTTATGTATTTTTCGATAATTCATAATAAAGTATAGGAATTCTTAAGAAATTTTGATATGTAATTCAAAGTCCGCGCAGGGAGCTTCTAATTAAATAATCGAACGGAGCAGGGAGCTCCGTCGGGACGGAGTGAGATTATTTAATTAGAACTACCGTTGCAGGACAAGAATAATTTAATTCAAAATTTCTTTAGAATTTCTTTATGAATTATGTAAAAACACTACTTTATATTCTCACTGCACCTATGGCAAATTGTTGGATTTTCCTTGTCTTCTCCAACAGTCTCTGAATACATCCAGCATCTCTCACATTTTTCTCCTAGAGCTTGCTCTACTTTAACTCCAAGTTTTACCTCATCTTTTCTAGCATTTTTTTCTACACTAAGTGCTGACACTATAAATACTGTTTGTAAAAGTTCTAGATTTTCTTTTATAAACTCATATTGTGCGCCTTCTGCATAAATTGTAACTTTTGCATTTAAAGAATGTCCTATTGTTTTAGACGCTCTTGCATTTTCCAATTCTTTTGCTACTATGTCTTTTAGCTTAATTATTTTGTCCCATTTTTCTGCTATTTCTTTATTGTCATATTGATCATTTACTTGTGGGAAATCTGTAAGCATTACACTTTCTACTTCTTCATTTCCAGTATGCTTCATTGCCTTCCAAATCTCTTCTGCTGTAAATGGAATCATAGGTGTAAGTATTTTTACTAAGCTATCTAAAATCGTATACATAGTTGTTTGTGCAGCTTTTCTTTCTACTGAGTCTTTTTTAGATGTATATAATCTATCTTTTATTATATCCAAATAGAAATTACTCATATCAATTACACAGAATTGATTTATTGCATGATAACAATTGTTAAAGCTGTAATTGTTATAGTTTTCTGTACATTCTTTTACTAATTTGTTAAGTCTTGTTAATGCCCATTTATCTATTTCTTGCAAATCTTCATAGTTTACAGGCTCATCTGGGTTATAGTCAAAAGTATTTCCTAATATATATCTTGCTGTATTTCTTATTTTTCTATACACTTCTGATATTTGTTTCAAAATATCTTCTGATAAGCTTACTTCACTTGTGTAGTCTGATGAAAGTGCCCATAATCTTAGAATATCTGCTCCATATTTATTTGCAACATCTGTTGGTGCTACGCCATTTCCAAGGCTCTTAGACATTTTTCTTCCTTGTCCATCTGTAACAAATCCATGTGTTAGTACTTGTTTATATGGTGCTATTCCGTTAGTTGCAACACTTGTTAGAAGTGAAGATTGAAACCATCCTCTGTATTGGTCATTCCCTTCTAGGTATAAGTCTGCTGGATATGGAAGTCCTCTTTCTACTAGAACACTTTGATGAGTTGAGCCTGAGTCAAACCATACGTCCATTATATCTGTTTCTTTTTTGAAATGAGTATGTCCACATTTTGTGCATTTTGCACCCTCTGGCATTAATTCTTCTTCAGGCATGTCATACCAAGCATTTGAGCCTTTTTCTCTAAATATATCTTGTATTTTCTTTATTGATTCTTCTGTAACATATGGCTCTTTGCATTTTTCACAATAAAATATTGGAAGTGGAACACCCCATGTACGTTGTCTAGAAATACACCAATCGTTTCTATCTCTTACCATGCTTGCAATTCTTTCTTCTCCCCAAGCAGGTATCCATTCTACACCTTCTATTGCCTTTAATGCAGCATCTCTAAATCCATCTACTGAAGCAAACCATTGGTCTGTAGCTCTGTATATAACTGGCTTTTTACATCTCCAACAATGTGGATATGAGTGAGCAATGTCTACCGCTTTTAGTAAGTATCCATTTTCATCTAGCCATTTTGTTATTTCTTTATTTGATTTAGCATAGAACATTCCTGCAAATTGACCTGCTCCTTCTGTTTGATGTCCTTTTTCGTCAACTGTAACTACTATATCTAATCCATTTTTTAGTCCTGCTAAATAGTCTTCTTTACCATATCCTGGAGCAGTATGAACAGCACCTGTACCTTCTGTTAATTGTACATCAACTGTATCTTCGCTACCCATTATAACTACTGAATCTCTATCTAAGAATGGATGCTTACAAAGTACTCCTTCTAGTTCTTTACCTTTAAATTTAGCTATTTCTTTATATTCTTTTATTCCAGCAAGTTCCATAACCTTGTTTGCAAGTTCTGATGCAATAATATATCTTTCTCCAACTATATTTTCTACGCCTCTAGCAGGAGTCTCCCCATTTATCATATCGTTTTCAGAATTTTCCTTACTTGTGTTTGAATTATTTGCATTTTCCCATTTAGAGCCATCTGCTCCTAAAACTTCAACAATGCTATAGTCAAAATCTTCTCCTAGAGTAATTGCAAGGTTTCCAGGAAGTGTCCAAGGTGTTGTTGTCCAAATTACTATAAATGTATTCTTCTCATCAAACTTGCCTTTTGCATCTCTTACTGGGAATTTAACATATATTGATGTTCCTGTAACATCTTTGTATTCTATTTCTGCTTCAGCTAAAGCTGTTTCGCAGTCTGTACACCAATATACAGGTTTTAAACCTTTGTAGATATATCCTTTTTTGTACATATCTCCAAATACACCAATTTGTCTTGCTTCTATCTTAGGATCATATGTTACATAAGGATGCTCCCAATCTCCTAGAACTCCTAGTCTTTTGAATCCTTCAGTTTGCATTTCTTTATATGTGCTTGTGAATTCTTTACAAGTATCTCTAAACTTAGTAACTGGTATTTTGCTTCTATCTAAGCCCAATTTTTCAATAGCTTTCTTCTCTGTTGGCATTCCATGTGTATCATATCCTGGAATATATGGTGCATAATACCCTTGCATAGATTTATATCTAACAATAGTATCTTTCAATATTTTATTTAAAGCATGCCCTGCATGAATTTCTCCATTTGCATATGGAGGCCCATCATGTAATATAAATGTTTTGTGACCTTCATTTTTCTTTAATATCTTTTCATACAAACCATTTTCAAAAATATCTTTTTGAATTTGTGGCTCTCTTTCTGGCAAGCTCGCTCTCATAGGAAAGTCAGTACTTGGCAAATTTAATGTTTTTCCATAATCTTTTTTCTCTTCACTCATGAATAACTCCTCCTTGTAATTTTTCTTAAATTAGCATATAAGTCCGCTCCATCTTGCTGTCACATATATTTTGTACTCTCCAAGCATTCGAGTAAAAAATATATGTGACACGTGGAGCTACTTTCGCACATTTTTTATATTCGTTGGAAAAGAATTTCTGTTTTGACTAGGCAAACGAGCAAGAAAACCGGAGGCGTGCTTTTTGCACGTTGAGGATTTTCGAAGCGAAGTTTAACAACGTCAAAACAAAATTATTTTTCAACGTAAAAAGCTATTTCGATCACTAGGACGAAATAGCTTAAGTTTCCGCGGTACCACCTATATTAAAAGAATGTATCTATAATGTTTTCTATATAAAATCCGTTCCATCTTGCTGGCAATATATAAAAATAGATAACTGTTATAATTCTTTTCTCTCATTTTCTTTAACGCAGAATTACGACTTAATTTACTAGATTTTATAGTTTGCATCATTATTAATTTAAAGTATATACTTAGTATTGTTTATTACTGATGCAAATTTCATTGTTCAATTAAGCAACTAAAAGGTGATAATAAATAATCCTTATCTACCAATTCTCAGCTTTCTTGGCTCTCTGTAAGATGTCTATATATTTATCTTGTCCTTTATCATAGTTTTTATTATCTTCAACATAAATATATTACCACATATTTACGTAAAGTGCAAGAGATTATTTAAAAATTTATCGCAAAAAAATGAAGGGGACGTATTCAGACCGCCCCCTAGTTACCTGCTAGTGTACAGGTAATTTTTTAGAAGATCTGCCCGTCAATAATTAGATATCCAGGCAGTTCCAGACGCTTTTTTACTGCATCTGCGAATGATTTCGCATTAAGATGTCCTCCATCCTTCAGAGTCTTTGCTCCTAGGTAAAGGCGATCCCGATAGATAGATCCACTATCTAGAAGAGCTCCGAATGGCTTTAAGATTTGATTTACCACTTCCACTAGTGGAGCCGCTTCTTCTCTGTCAAGGAGACGTCCCTCCTCTACAGAAAACTGGATCCCTTTTTTCTTGTCTTGCAGTATAACCTTCATTTTGCAAAACCTCTCTTCTAATAAAATGATGAGCCATTTTCATGACCTGTATTTATTATAGCATACTTTATTCACAATTGCAAGTCCTTTACAATCGAGTAGGAACTGAATAATTATTTTATTCAGTGTCCTTTCACACCACCACATCGTGCCGTTCGGCAATGGGCGGTTAAATAGAATTAATACTTTAACAGTATACACTAGAAACACTTAGGTATCCTAATCTTTCTAGTGTTTTATACTGTTTTAGTATCGATCTCTTCTATATCACTATTAGTATTTTCATATCTAGTTCAAGATATTTCCAAAATGCCAGACCTCCCCAGGTAAGAGCAACAACCTTCATCTCATATATCTGCCACATTTACTGTATGAGCTTCGGATAGCTATTAGGGCTTTGCTTTGATTAGCAAGCTCGCCCAACTCAATTCAGCCTTATATGTGATTTCTGTTCGTCAGACCGAGATTTTGCAACTCTGGCTTCTTTCAGATTCCACCTCACGATGGACACCCTTGCCATTTACTAACAGTTCGCCACTATCAGGCACTGTATGGGACTTTCACCCACAACTTGTTGCCCATGCTGGGCACACTAATTCACCCTCGGCTTTAGTATAAGCCGAGGGGAATGGTTAGTAGTTTAGAGTCTGGCTAATCTTAATGCGATTAGCCTTCAGGTCCACTTCTAAAGCTAACATCAGGAGCAAGTCCCCACATTTTTCCTCAGAAATATGGCCACTAATGTGGATAGTATAGCTGTTACCATCGTTGGTTACAGCCTGTGCTGTGATACCCGGCCATCCATACTCCAAAATCAATTCATTAGTTTTTTGAAGTATAGTGTCCTCTAGGCTTTGATGCCGCTTTCCATACATATACACATTACCTCCTAAAAAAATGGGATATTTCTATTATAACACAAACTATTACAAAGGTCAAACTTGATTTTACATGTTTTTTAAGGCCTAGGAAAGTTTGTTACATTTCACAGCTTTTATTCTATAGCAAAATTAGCCGTGAATTGTAACAAACTTTTACCTTTTATGTCTCACATTAACTATAGCTACATAGCCTCTTCATACAATTTTATGAAGTCTTCCTTTGTAACCTCTCTTGGATTTCCTGGTTTGCATGGGTCTTCCATTGCTTTGTCAGCAAGCATTGGTATGTCTTCTACCTTTCCACCAACTTCACCTACTGTTTGAGTTATTCCTACTCTTTCTGATAAATCTTTTATTTTCTCACAGAAAGTCTTGATAACTTCTTCTTTAGTAAACTTAGTTGCATCTGTATGGAAAGCCCCAGTTAAGATTTCTCTATATTCTTCATAACTTGTCTCTCCATTAAATTTCATAACTGTTGGAAGAAGTATAGCATTTGCTAGTCCATGTGGTGTATCATATACAGCACCTAACTGATGTGCCATAGAGTGAACTATTCCAAGTCCAACATTAGAGAATGCCATACCTGCTATATATTGACCAAGTCCCATGTTATTTATAGCTTCTTGATCTTTCTCATTTACAGCTTTATCAAGGTTATCATATATTAATTGAATTGCTTTCATAGAAAACATTTGAGACATTGTATTTCTATTTTTTGTTATATATCCTTCAATTGCATGTGTTAAAGCATCCATTCCTGTTGAAGCCGCAATTGATTTTGGCATAGAAGCCATAAGCTCTGTATCAACTATTGCTATTATTGGAATATCATGTTCATCAACACAAACCATTTTTATTTCTCTTTCTGGGTCTGTTATAACATAATTTATAGTAACTTCTGCAGCTGTACCAGCTGTTGTTGGAAGAGCTATAATTGGTAATCCTTTATTTTTTGTATTAGAAGCTCCATTTAAAGAAACAACATCTGCTCTATCTGGGTTTGTCATAATTATAGATATAGCTTTTGCAGTATCTATACTAGAGCCACCACCTACAGCAACTATTAAATCCGCACCAATTTCTTTGCACATTGCAATTCCTGCATTTACATTTGCAATTGGTGGGTTTGGAAGCACATCATGATATACTCCATACTCAATTCCTGCTTCATCTAATATATCTGTTACCTTTTTGCTAACACCAACTTCATAAAGTGATTTATCAGTAACTACTAAAACTTTTTTAAATCCTCTATTTTTAATCTCATCTGCAAGAACAC
>CAKNQJ010000009.1 GCA_930990645.1 uncultured Clostridium sp.
CATCTAAAGTAGGTTTTACATAATACTCCATCCATTCGTCAATTGCTTCTGAAAAAGTTATATCTGGAATATAAACAAATGAATTGTTATCTACTTGTGATTGTATTTTTGTTTTATAATCTTCTGCTGATTTTTTAGTAGTAAATGTATCCAGAGTTTCTCTTTTTCTATGTCCATTAACAATACCATAATCTACGAATACTGTATAACTAAATCCTTTTTTTAATTTATTTTTTCTAATACTTACTTTCATAATAAAAATACCTCCATTTTCAATAAAATTTATTAATAAACTATTGAAAACGAGGTTACTCTAATGTATAATATTAAAGAAATCGCTTTCAATAGTGATTGTCGGAATTAGGTAAGTGGTTGTGCTGTGCGAAAACTCAAACACTTTCTAATTCTTTTTTAATGCATTGTTTCAAATTGTTTCTTTTTTAATCTTTCTAATCTGGCTTCAAAACCTCCTTTGGTTCCATCTGTGTATCCTTTAGCTATAGCTTCATTGCATATATTTATTGCACTATTATAGCATTCGGCTTTTTCATAAGCCATAGCCAATCTATGATGAACAAGAGAATAAGTGTCTTTTTCGTAAATTGTTCCATTTACTCTTGTATCTTCTTTTTTAGCAGCTTCTATTTTAGGCAAAATGTCATTATACTTTTGACAATATATAAGTAAACTATTAAAATCACTATGATTCTTAGTGTTTATGTAATTGTAATAATAGTAATTTATTTTTTCTTTATATTCTGCATACAAATTCCAAACATTTTGATATTTATCTCTATATTCACAAAAGTTTTTTAATTCAGTTGAATAACCTTCATAAGTGTCTTTTGTTTTGCGTGTTTTGAAAATATTTTTAAAAAACCCCATTCTAAAACTCCCTTTTTAATTGTTTTACTACACCTACAATTATAATAGGTATTGTTTCCATTTCTTCTTTAGTGTACATTACAGGGCCATATGCTGGATTTAAAGGTTGTAATATAATGCCACTATCTGTTTTCTTTATCTTTTTTAAAGTTCCTTCGTCTCCATTTATAATTACTACTGCATATTCATTGTTTTCACAGTCACTTTGTCTCTTTATTATAACTATATCACCCTCAATAAATACGGGAGCCATACTATCGCCTTTGACTTTTAATGCAAAATAATCTTTACCGTCTCCAACTAAACTAGTTTCTACATCGACTGTACCTACCCAATTCTCTTGTGCTAAATAATTGTAGCCTGCTTTGACAGAGCCAAGAAGCGGAAGGGGGGTAACTGGGTTACCTAATGCATCTGTTTTGGTAAATTGCTTTTTATATTCATCTTCATTCAAATATATTTGTTGTTCTGAATCTAATTGCTTTAGCAATACCTCTAAGTCTATATTCATAGCATTTGCTAATAATTTTAAAGTTTCAATACTAGGATTAATAGGTTTGTTGGTAGAAGGGTTAATATTCTTTTCTAACATATGAATATAACTTCTACTAGTACCAATTAGGCTGGCAAAATCCTGTAAAGACATTTTATGTTCTTCTCTATATTGTTTTATAATATCTCCTAAAAGCATTGATAATACCTCCTATGATAGTATTGTACAATATATTTTACAAAAAATCAATAATTTTTTAAAATTTTTGTAAAATATACTTGACAACAGAAAATATAAGTGGTAATATGTGTACAGTAAATAGAACGGAGGTGCAAAATGAAAAACAAGATAAAATATTATAGAGAACTTAAAGGTTGGTCACAAGAAGAACTAGCAAAGCACTCAGAAGTCTCAAGAACAACCATTTCAGGACTTGAAAATGAAACAATAAATGTGACTACAAATACTACTATGGATAAGATATCAGATGCCTTAGGCGTAAGCACGATAGAACTTTTTTATACCTAAAATGTCCAGTAAATAGAACGAAAAAGGAGGAGAACTAGTGGAACATACATATACTATTTATGCTATTAGATGTAAAGCAAATGGAAGAATGTATATAGGAAGAACAAAACAACTATTAGAAGAAAGAGTAAAAGCACATCTTACATTATTAAGGAGTGGAAAACACACAAATAAGTTAATGCAAGAAGATTATAAAAAATATGGCGAAGATAACTTTCAATGTTATGAATTAGAAACAGGTTTAACTTTTGAGGATAGGAACAAAGAATGCTTTTATATGGACAAGTATAAAACTTGTAATAGCAAATACGGATATAACACAAGAGATAATCATAGTAGGGCAAAGGGAACTATTGAGATTATAAAAGGATTGCCAGAAAGCAATCAAAAATAAGCACAGCACAACCCGAAAGAGAGGAGATGAGAAAGATGGAAACAAGATATTACACAATACAAGACATAAAGAAAATGGAAAACTGCGGAAAAGATGCAGCATATGCATTAGCAAAAACATTACTTTATGAAAAACGAGGCAATACTATATATATTTTTAAAGATTCTTATGAAGAGTATTACAAACAAAAGCTAGAAAAAGCAAAAGAATTACAGCAAAGAAAATCAGACAATAATATTTATAACTTTAGAAAATTTAGTTAGGAAGGGAGTTGATAAAAAATGACTAAAAAACAAAAGATATACTGCAAAATAGGACAAGCAGTAGTAAATGGACTAATGATGTTAGGCATAAGTGGAACATTCTTAGCAATGTTTTTATTATACATATTTTAGGAAGGAGGACCAAAGATGGAAATAGTTTACTTAATTATGGGAGCAACAGCAGGTGTTTTCTTAGGTTTTACAGCAGGCGGATATATGCTTTTAAAGGAACTTGCCAAAAAAGATAGGAAAATAGCCAATAAAAAAGCTATGATAAAAAATAGAGATGAAAAAATAGATGAATTAGTAAAACAAAGAAATGAAGCTAGAAATAATTATGATACAGAATTAAAAAGAACAGAACTTCAAGATAAACAGATAGAGTGCATAAAAACAATTTTAGAACAAAATAGTTATAGTCGTGATGAGTTGAAAATAGCAAAAATAAAAGAATTAGTTGAAGATTACCAAGCCAACAACTAATTCACAAAATACATAAATATATGCAATTCTGTATTAAGTTTAGCACAAATACAGAGGAAATGCAAGAGGGAGGAAATAATGGACGAGGAGTACTATAAAAATGAAATTGAGGCTTTAAGAGATATGCTAACTGAGACAGAGAGAAGAATGCAAGATGAAATTGATATGAGAGATGAAGAAATAGCAGATTTAAGAGCTGAAATAAAAGAATTAAATAATAGATATTAGGAGGCATACAAAGAATGGAAACATTAAAAGAATTAGAACATAAATATTTTATGCTAGAAATGCAAGACAGTTGGGACAGTTCAGATTATAGATATGCTGATGAGCTAAGAGAAAAAATTAGAAAATTGAAGGAGGAAATGTAAATGAATAATCAAGAAATAGTAGAAGTTAATACAAATGAATTAGATACAGAAATAAGTATGCTAAGTAATGATAATTTACTAGCAATGGCAGAACAAGCAGAAAGAAGAATAGATGCAATAAATAGAATAATGAGTGCGTCTTTAAAAATAACAAATGAAAGAGATTGGATACTAATAGCAGGAGTACCTTATTTGCAAGAAACAGGTGCTACAAAAGTAGCAAGACTATTTGGAATTGGTTGGAGTATAGAAAACCCAATTCTTGAAACAGATACAGATGGACATTTTACATATAGTTATAAAGGAAAATTCACTATGGGAAATATCAGTATAGAAGCAGAAGGAAGTAGAAGTAGTAGGGATGAATTTTTTACAGGTAAGGAAGACAAAGAAAAAGGAAAGACTGCAAAAAAACCGCAAGACATAGATAAAAGAGATGTAAAAATGTCAGCTTATACTAATTGCATAAACAATGGTATAAAAAGAATTTTGCCAGGATTAAGAAACTTAACTGTGGATGATATGGCAAAAGCTGGGTTAGATTGTAGCAAGATGAATGGATATGGCTTTAAAGGAAATAGCAAGAATGCTAATACTGTTGCAAATGGAGACTTTAAATGTGAACATTGTGGAGCAAATATAACATCGCAAGAAGCAAGTTATAGTAAAGCGAATTATCAAAAAGAACTATGTAGAAAGTGCCAAGTCCTTGCTAAGAAAGGAGAATTAAATGGAAATACAGGAAATGAACAACAAAATCAAGGAGAACAAACAAAGCAAAATTAAATTATATCCTTGTAATAATTTAAGAGCTTCAAATGTAGGACATCCTTGTGAAAGATACTTGTACCTTTCTATAAAAAATTGGGAAGACAAGAGACTATACAATGAAACAACACAATGTATTTTTGATTTAGGAAACAAAATAGAGGAATATGTAATACAGACTTTAAAAGATGCAGGATTTGAAGTAATAACCCCAACAGTAAGAGCGTGGAAAGTAGAAAAACCTCTTATTACAGGAAGAGAAGACTTGAGAATTAAATTAGAAGATGGGCAATTCTATCCTGTGGAAGTAAAAGGACTTAGCCCACAAGAATGGGAAAAACTAAATTCAGTACAAGATTTCTTAAATAGTAAGAGATACTATGTAAGGGCTTATCCAGCACAATTATATATTTATATGTATCAATTTGGAAAAGAAAAAGGATATTTTGCTTTGTGTAACAAACTAACAGGAGAAATAAAACTGATAGAAGTACCATTTGATTATGAATATGCAGAAAAGATATTACAGAAAGCAGAACGAATATATAAATGTCTAGAAAAGAACGAGTTACCACCTAGTTGTGACGATATTAGTGTTTGTGAATATTGTGATTTAGCACATATATGTACTGCCAATATTAAAAGAACAGAGACAGATATAGATACAACAGGAGAACTTGATGAATTAATAGATAAGAAACAAGAATTAGCACCAGCTTATAGAGAATATTCAGAAATAAATGACAAAATAAAAAAGACAGTCGGAGAAAGAGAAAAGGTATTAAGCAACAAATATCTTTTTGAAAGAAAGGTTATACATAAAGAAGGATATACCGTGTCTCCAAGAGATGAAGTAAGAATAAACGTAAAGAGGTTATAAATGAAGAGTCAATTTGAAGAATATGTAAAAGAAGATTGTGAGCAATTTGATAAAGTCTGTGGTTATTATGAAAATAAAACTCCAGAAGATATAGATACTTTATATAATCTAACGAGTGTATGCTTAATGTTATCACAAAGGTGGTCCGACATAGCGAGTAATGCAAGTGTGTATGCTAAAAAATATGGATTTTCAAAAACAGATTTTCAGCAGTGGGCATATCAGAGATACAGAACGTTACAAGAAATGCACGTGGATTGTAGAGTGTTTTATGGAGATGCTAGAGATGATTTAAAGAATTTTGGGAGAGTGGGATAAATGATAGTAACAGATTTAAGTACAAGTTATAACCCAGTTCCAAAAAACGAAAGAAAAAAGAACAAGAAGATAATAGATGAAAAGAAACACAATTGCGAATACTGTGGCAAGAAAAACTGCTATACAAACACGCATCATATACGTAGCAAAGGGGCAGGTGGAGATGATATAGAGGATAACTTGATAGAACTGTGCAGTAATTGCCACAGAAAAGTACACGATGGCTTAATAAGTAAGCAAGAGTTAATAAAAATAGTTAAAAGGAGGAAAAGAAATGGAGAAAGAAGTATTTGAAAAAATGATGAGAGAAGCTTGTGAAAGCTATCTTGAAGATTATGATTTTAGTTATTTGGTAAGAGATATTATAAAGGATAAAATGGATGGAAGAATAAAAAGCTATGTTAACGAAAGAATAAATGAAGAAATAAAGAAAGTTTTAGAAGAGCCAATTCATATTGATAATGGTTGGGGAGATAGAAAGGATTATGATAGTTTTGAAGATTTATTCAAACAAACTTTTAAAGAAAAATTGGATAATAACTGGGATATGAAAAGTACAATTAAAAGAACAATAGAAGATAGAGTGAACGAACTAGTTAAAAAGAAAACTAAAGAGCTAACTGAAAAAATACAAGATTTAGTATTAAACGAAGTAGTAAAGGAGGAAAAATAAATGATAAATATAACAAACGTGAAAGTAATAAAAACAGAAGGTAATTTTAGAGTAAAAGGAATAGCAAGTATAACAATAGATGATAGCTTTGTTGTACACGATATAAAGATAATAGAGACGCAAAACGGATTATTTGTAGCAATGCCAAGCAGAAAGACACCAGCAGGAGAGTTTAAAGACATAGCACACCCAATAAATAGTGAGGCAAGAGAGGTTATACAAAAAGCAGTTTTAAATGAATATGAAAAGAATTAAACAACAAGGGGCTAGACAACAAAACTAGCTCCTTTAAACGAAAGGAGAAAAGGAAAATGGCTCAAAAAAGAATGTTCAGTAACTTAGTAGTAGGTAGTGATGATTTTTTAGAAATGCCAGATAGTTCTCAAAATTTATATTTTCATTTGTCAATGCAAGCAGACGATGACGGATTTGTAGATAATTGGAAGTCAATTATGAGAATGACTGGAAAAAAAGAAGACGATTTAAAACTACTAATAGCAAAATCTTTTGTTATCCCTTTTGAGTCAGGAATATTAGTAATTAGACATTGGAGATTAAATAACTACATTCAAAAAGATAGATATAAAGAAACCATACATAAAGAAGAAAAGTCGCTATTATCAACAGATGAAAGTAATGTATACAACTTGGATACAGATTGTATACAAAATGTATCCTCAGATAAGATTAGTATAGATAAGAATAGTATAGAAAAGAATAGTAGTAGTAGTGTAAATGAAATTCTATATGATTCTAAAGTAGAGGAAATTCAAAAAGTGATGATAGAGACAATAGGAACTACTAATATTAACAATATTCACGAATGTATAAGTTATTTGAACAAATTACCAATAGAACTAATAGAGTATGCTTTAAGAAAAACTGCAAGAGTGGAAAGACCTAGTTGGCAATATACAATTCCAATTTTAGATAGTTATATAAAAAAAGGTTTTAAGACTGTTGAGGAAGTACAAGCAGATGACTTAAAGTTTAAAAATAAAAATACTAATACAGGAGAAACAGAAGAAGAGCGACAAGCTCGAATAATAAAAGAGTTAGAAGGTGGTTAGATGACAAATGCAGAATTTGTACAAGCAACAAGTAGACTAGAAGGATACTTTGACAAAAAGTATACAACAGAACAACTAAAAGAAATGTTTTATATGCTAAAAGAATGGAGTTTAGAGAAGTATACGAAAGCAGTAAAATATTGCATTCGTAACTGCAAATATTTGCCTAAATTAGCGGACTTAACAAATGCAGATATAAGCACTGTGAAGACACAGTCTAACAAAGATATAGATTTTGTAAAATGCGATAAATGCAACGGAGAAGGCTTTATAAAGTATTTTAGGCAAAAAAATGACGGAAATAGAATATTAAAGTACGAATATGTGGCTTTATGTACTTGTCAAAATGCGGACAAACAAAGGCAGATAAATAAATATAACTTGCCAACGTTGACAGAAATTGGTTTGTAGGAAGTTAGGACAAAAGTAAATTTACAATTTTAACAAATTTAAAGGAGTAAAGATGCAGTATTTTGTAGTATATCGAGCAGAGTTTTATGAAGAATATGAAATCTTTAACGATGTGATTTCGGTCACAAGTAAGATAACAACTAAATCTCACATCAGATACATAGAAGATCTTTTACAGAATGAATTAAAAGATTGCATTGATGTAACTTTGTTAAATTTTATTTTAATTAAGGAGAATGATAATAAATGAATATAAAAGATAGCTTACAAATTAGATTAGATTTAATAAATAATTATATAGAAATATATAAAAAGCAAGCAATAGAAGAAATAGAAAAAGAAGATATAATACCTGCGACAAGTGATTTACTTATGCTAAGAGATTTCAAAGAACAGCAGTTACTGATAAAGCAATTATTAGAAATTGAAGAGGAGTGATAACAAATGATAACACACGAAACAAGACAAATGAGCTTTATAGATATACAAGATAAAACAAAAATAAGATACATACAAATTTTGAATAGATTAGATAAACCAAAAACGGCAAAAGAGTTAGCAGTAGAGTTGTTTGAATTAGGGTATATACCTAGCACGGAAAGAAACTATACAGCACCGAGGTTAACAGAATTAGAAAAAATGGGATATGTAAAGGCAATAGATAAAAAGAAATGCGAGTACACAGGCAAGACAGTAGCAGTATATGAGAGAACCCAAAAAGGGTTTGAAGCGGTAAATTATGAACATATTCCGAGAATTGATTAAGGAGGATTTAATGTTAGTAAAGACCAATTTAAAAGAAATTATAGATCATATAGTAAAAAACGATATAAAGATAACAGATAATTCTTGCTGTGGTCAATGTAGCAAATGTGGAGAATGTTGTACAAATTTTCTTCCAGTTACGCAAAAAGAAATTGAAACAATACAAAGATATGTTATAGCAAATAAAATAAGACCACAAAAGCAAATGTTAGTAATGCAAAATAGACTAACTTGTCCGTATTACGACGGCAAGAAGTGCTTAATATATGAGGTCAGACCGCTAATATGTAAAGAGTTTTATTGTTATAAAAAGCCAACAGCAGAACTTGGAAAAAAATTCTTAGAGGAGAATTTTATAACAGTAGATATGTGGGCAGTTGCTGAGGCGATTGATAAGGAGTTACTAAATGCAACAAATAGATAATAAAAAGCTATGTTATTACTGCTTAAGCTGTGGCAAATTAGAAAATGAAGACTTTAATGGAGTAATGCGATGCAAGAGTTTTATGGCAGGAGTAGAAAAATGGCAAGAAAAATGGAGGGAGGCACTAAAGAAAAGTTGATAGAAGAATTACAAGTATCAGATATTTTAAAAATAATATTACATCTATTTCAAGACATAGATAAGAGACAAGAACAATTAAGTAAAGAGCAAAGTGTGATAGACAGTAAGCAAGATGAAATACTGCATTATATTGAAAATCATAAATTGAATGCTTCAGAAAGATGTAAAATAGTTGGTTTATTAAAAGATGTAAGGATAGAGAGAAGACAAATAAAAAACGAGATAGATGTAATACATTCATTAAAAGACAGTTTTATAGATAAATACAAAAACAAATTTATAGAAAAAGATATAATTATTGCTCTAAAGAATTTAAAAGAATTAGAAAATAGAAAGAATAATCCGAAGTACACATATAAATATTTAACAAAAGACTTAGAAATATCAGAACGGAGAGGAGTTAACAAATGCAGAATAAGTACAAAAACAAAAAAACACAAGTAGATATGTACGTCTTTGACAGCGCTAAAGAAGCACAGAGATACAGAGAGCTAAAGCTACTAGAAAGAGCAGGAGAGATAAGCAACTTAGAATTGCAACCGAAATTTTTATTGCAAGACAGCTTTAAAAAGAACGGAAAAACATATAGAAAGATTGAATATGTTGCAGACTTTAAATATACAGAAAAACGGTAAAACAATAGTAGAGGACGTAAAAGGGATACAGACAGATGTTTTCAAATTAAAGCATAAAATATTTGAAAAAATGTATCCGAACTTAGAACTTAGAATTATAGAGTAGAAAGGAAAATAAAAAGTGATAGTAGATATATATAATACGGATAAGACGTACAACATCATTTATGCAGATCCACCTTGGCAATACAAACAAAAACAAATTAATTTTCAACATTATAATGAAGGAAAAAAATACATAAATAGTGTTGAAGAGCATTATAAAACTATGTCGATAGAAGAACTAAAAGCTATGAAAAATACAATAATGAATATATCACAAGCCGACTGTTTATTATTTATGTGGGCAACTTGTCCAAACTTAGATTTAGCAATTGAGCTTGGAAAGAATTGGGGTTTTGAGTATAAAACGGTGGCTTTTGTATGGGACAAACAAAGAACGAACTATGGTTTTTACACATTAAGTCAATGTGAATTATGCTTAGTCTTTAAAAAAGGAAAAATACCTCATAAGCAAGCAAATAATATAAAGCAATTCTTAAGTGAACACGTAGGGAAGCATAGTGCTAAACCGACAGAAATTCGTAAAAGAATTGATGCAATGTACAGTAATTTGTCTCGTATAGAACTATTTGCTAGACAACAAATTGAAGGTTGGGATTGCTGGGGTAATGAAGTAGAAAGCGAGGGAGAATAGAATGGTAGAAAAAATTATGTTTATATTACTTCTTATAATACTTATAGTAGTACTTATTTTTATACCAATAGACGAACAAAAATATATATATAAATGCACAGATACACAAGGAAATGTAATATATTGCATAAATGCAAGAACAACAAAAGGTGGAATGTTTGGAATAATGGAAGATGGTACAAAAGTTACTATAACAAGTTACAAAAGAGTAAATATAGAAGGAGCTGATATAGATGAGTGAAGCGGATAGATTATTTGAAGAGTTGGGATATGAAAAATGGATAGATAGTAGAAATATTATACATTTTATACATAAAAAGAAAGAGAAAGATTTTACATTTATGAATGGAAACTGCTATTCAATTAAAAGACCAACTCAAAAAGAACAAGTAGCAATAAATAAAAAGTGTGAGGAGTTAGGATGGATATGAGTAATAAAACAAGCGACAAAAATGTCGCAACAGAAGATGATGTAAGGATTGTAAAAGCATTTATTGATTACGCTCAAGAAGTTATAGATGATATGGAATATGAAAGACCAGTAGATGTAACAGTATATCAAAAAGACTTAACATCTATGCAAAACATCTTAGCAGAGCGAGAGCAACAAGACAAGCGAATAAAAGAACTAGAAGAAGAAATAGTAGAATTAAAAAAATATAACAGAATCGTAAGTGACAGGGTGGTTGAATATAAGAAAAACAGCATACCAAAGCAAACAGTAATAGATAAAATTGAAGAATTAAAAAAACAGATAAGTATAGATATTTGCATAGAAAACAACTTGGAGAAACACTATGAATTAAAATATAAAATAGATGTTTTACAAGAACTTTTAGAAGGAGGAAGAAAATGAATTGGAAAGATGAATTAGAAGATGAAAAGGGCTATACAATATGTCCT
Source organism: uncultured Clostridium sp. (assembly GCA_930990645.1). Lineage (GTDB taxonomy): Bacteria > Bacillota > Clostridia > TANB77 > CAG-508 > CALXVA01. Next base: position 11,103 of record CAKNQJ010000009.1, read on the forward strand.
ATTTGCTTTCCAGAGTATGTATATTGCAATGAAGATTGTGAACATTGCAAAGAATATATTGAATTTAAGCAATTTTACGAAAAGAAGGAGAAAAATAGAGATGGTAGCAATAATAAGAAGTTTAGCAGATACATACAAAGAAGAAAATAAAAAGCTGAAACTAAGATGTGAATTTTATGAGGCATATATTGATGCATTAGAGAAACAGAGGGCAGAACTAAAAGAGGAAAATACTGCTTATAAAATTTTATTGAGAAAACAACTAGAAGGAGAGAAGTAGAAATGAAAATATTAGAATTTATTGAAAAGAAAGAATTGATAAGCAAATTTGCAAAAGAAATGGCTAGATTACAGAAAAAAGCAGATAAATATTACTACATAGAGAATGATAAAAATATGTCTGATTATATATTAATTTATGCAGCAGAATTAAAAGAATTTGCAAGCAAACTAGGAATATGTGAGGAGATGTACCAAGAAGCATATAAAATCTATGATTTTAGAAATAGTGGCAAAAAAGAATATGTACCTAGTCAAGAACAATTAGAAGAATTGAGAAACTGGTATGATGTGCCAACAGAAGATTTTTAGAAGGAGAAAAATAGAAATGATAAAAGAATTTTGTGATATATGCAAAGTAGAAATAGATAATCAAAATGTTTTAGCAATAGTAAGTACACCAGTAAAAAATTATAAAGTATGTAAAGACTGTTTAAATGATTTAATTCAATATATAGAAAATAGAGAAAATAATTTTAAGCTTGAAAATAAAAGATATGAAAGAGATTATAGAAATAAATGGGAAGAAATTTATTAGGAAGGAGGCTGGGAGAGTGATAGTATTAGGAATTATACTAATGATTTTATTAATAGGCATGTTAGCAATACTAGAATACTATAAAGGTTGTGAAGATACTGAAAGAGCATATAAAACAAAGAGTTGTGATAAATGTGCGAATTGGAAAACAATAAATTGCCCTAATTCAAGCGAATGCTTTAGTACAGTAGATAAGCCATATTTTAAGATAAAGGAGGAGTCTTATGACAAATGAAGAATTTGAAGAGATATTTGGTAATGTACCTTTTGAAAACATAGAGAAGATAAACAAATATATTAAAGAAAATTATATAAGTAGAGACGAGATAGAAAAAGCATTAGAAGTATGCGAAAAGGTATATGAAGAAGAAATGAAACCATACCAGAGAGAATATGGATTAGATGTTACTTATTTAAGTAAAAAAGAAAAAGCTGAATTAGTTAATAAAAGGAATTGTTTAATAACACAAATGGAAACTTATAAGCAATTATTAGGAGGCGATTAGCAATGACAAATGAACAAAGAGAAGCGATAGATAATTTAAGTGAAATAGTTAAATTATCAAAAGAAGAACTACAAAAAGAAAATGAAAACATAACAGCAATTTTAGATTATAAAGATTTAAAGAGTTTAGACACTGTCTTGTCTCTAATAAAACAACAGCAAAGAAAAATAGAAAATATAACAACAAATTATGAAGATTTAATTGCAGATGTATCTGGAATAGCAAAAGAGTTAGGACTAGAAGAAGATGCAACAATAGACGAAATATATATAGCAATAAGCATATTGAAAAGTAAAAGAATAAACGTAATTGAGCAATTAGATTGTATACAAAAGAAAGATAAGCAAATAGACTTAATGGCATTTAATTTAGCTGATTATGTAATGAACTATGAATATGATAAATGCAGAAATCCAGAAATGATAAAAAATAAAGCAGAGGAAATAAAACAATATTTTGCAGATAAAGTGAACAGTTCTGAACAGAATTGAACAGTAGAAAAGGAGTAGAATATGGAAGATATTAAAGAAAACGAGTATGTTAGAACATATTTAGGAGAAATAGGCAGAGTAATAGCTATAAAAGAAAATCCAGACAGGGTTGTTATAGACGACTGTGGACAAATTGTATTAATAGCAGATATAACAAAACACAGCTTTAATCTAATAGACTTACTGGAAGTACGGAGACTATGTGAATGGATATAGACTAGACGAAATAGACGATTGGAACAATTTAATACATAAAGCGAGAGGAATAAACAGGAGTGGTTTTAGTATTCCTGTAGCACAATATAACGACGATATTACATCAATTCTAACGCACGAATTATTTGAAGCTAACGCATATAAAGTGAAAGGAGAATGATAATGACTATTAAAACAAAGTACGAGATTGGGCAAAAAGTGTGTATAGTATACGAAAATAAAGGTGAAGTTTGCGTTTACGATGACTACATAGACGAAATATGTATAGGCGAAAACGGAGTGTATTATATGCTAAAAGAAGCTGGCATAGATCGCAATGAAGAACAAATTATTTTATACGAAGACACAGACAAGCTAGTAGAGAAGATTAAACAAATAATGGAAGAGATTAGAAAAAAAGAAAGTAAGTGATACAAATGACAATAAGCCACGTCTATAAAAAAGTTACAGAAGTAATGCAAGTTATACAAAATATTAATTTATACGAAGTAGGGGTAGGCTCAACAAGAAGCGCAAATCAAAAAGCAATAAATAAAGCATACAGAATGCTAGACGAGTTAAGAGCGGAGATGGAAAGAGAAAGCATAAAAAATAAACAAAAAAGAGGAGGTACAAATGAATAGAGAACATCTAAAAAATTATAGATATAATCAAAACTGGATAAAAAAACAATTAGAGAAATATGAAGAACAAAAAACAATGATATATAATATAACGCAAAATTTAGATGGTATGCCAAAAGCAAAAAATAAGACTAACTATGGATTAGAAGAACTAATGGATCAATATGACGTAATTCTTAAAATTTTAGAAGAAGACCAAAAAAAGCAAAACGAAATAATATTGCAAATAAGAAAATTAGAAGAACCATATAGAACTATATTAACAGATAAATACATATTAGGAATGAGTTTAGAAGAAATATCAGTAGAAATTGGATATGCTTATGAAAATGTTTGCAGAATGCACGGAACAGCTTTAAATAAGTTTGACAATTTAGAATGTCGTCAGTAAATATCAAGACATATCAGTAAAAAATGTTGTATTATGAAAGCATAGAAGTGTGTAGATAGAGTAGCTCTCGAAAGGATACAAGCCTTAGTATCCTTCTACATACACTAAGTAAGGCAAAAAATATATGAAAGGCGATATATTAAATGGGATATAAAGAAGCAAAAGAAGACGGAATAAGGATTGTTAGTGGGTTTAATTATACAGCATATTATCCTAAATGCCACATTTGTGGAGAAGAAATGAAAGTAATGGCTTATATTAGGAATACTGAATATACTTGCAAACAATGCAAATTAAAGGAATATTTGGCGGACAAAGAAATAAAAAATAGATATTCAAAAGAAGCAAAAGAAAAAAAGTTTAATAATGCAATAAAAAGAATTGAAAAAAGTGTAGGAAAGAACATTAGTAAATACGAAAAAGCTATTGAAGTTGTACATAAAAACTTATACAAAGACAATTGGTTTGAAAGTACAGAAGAAATTATGGTAGCTATAGAATTATTAAAAAATAATGTGAAGTTAAAACATCAAGTGAAAGTAGGAATTTATAGAGTAGATTTTGTATTAGAAAACGAAAAAGTAATTTTAGAAATAGATGGAAAAATATTTCATACAGAGAAAACTAAACCAAAAGAGCAAGTTAGAGATAATATATTACTTATGAAATTTGGTCTAGATTGGGAAGTTATAAGGATTACTGACGAATATGTTAATAATAACATAAAAAAGTTATTGCCAGCTATTATAAAATTACGAGATGAAAGAAAAAGAATCCGCAAGAACTTTAATGGAGCCTTACCTAAATGGTATAGCGATAGATATAGTTAATATATATTTTTATATATTATAATAGAGTTTTTCATAAGGTACCCCGAAATACCTAAAGCGCAAACAGAGTAAACTGTGCTAGTTAAGTAGTCTTAATTGACTACTTGCTAGTGTAAATCATTGAATTGCAATATAGATAGCTCGTCAGCTGTCTTCTAGAAAGTATTGCAATTCTTGTTATATGCTTTCTTAGCTCAGGTGGAAGAGCAACTGTTTTCACAGTCGGTCGCAAGTTCGAGTCTTGCAGAAAGCAACACGTCAACAGTGCAGAGTTTGAAACAACTAAATGATAAATCAAAAATAGAACATTCTGAGATTTATAAAAACTACCGACTATATATCAGTTGTTGTATGTTCTTATTGAACTGATATGAAGCAAGAAGCAAGTTGGAAAGCAAGATTGGTTTGTTGTTTTATTCTTGTAATAATGCGATTGTGGAGAACCAGACATCTCGCTAGTCTCATAAGCTAGAGACAACTAGTGCAATTCTAGTCATCGCAACCATTTAGCATAAAAAATTTCAAGAGAGCCATCGTTGTATCAATGCTGGCTCTTTAAAATTTGCAAAATTTACATAAATATGGTATAATGTTATATACAAAATAAATAAAATTAGCAGAAATATACATAATAAAAGCGATAAATCAATAAAATTTTACTAAAAGTGTTGATTTTTTTTAACAACTCTAGTATAATGTTAATGTCATAGAAATATGATAAGGTTAATATAAATAATAATAGATAAGTTAGTTTCTTTTATTATTCATAGTTAGCCTCCTTTCGAAAGAAAGACGATTTTAAAAATACGGAGAACAAAAAATACTAGGGTGGCTAGACCCTAGTATTTTGCATTAATTAAATAGTTTAAGGATTAGATAAACTAAAATCAATGCGACGATTTTAAAAATATTTTCCATTTTTCCTCCTTTCCGAAGAACTAAAAAAAGAAGGGTATGTAAGGAGAACAAAAATATTATACGACAAATTTTACAATTAATCAATAAAATATTACAAAAATATTACAGAAATGTTACGAAAAAATTACAAGAGCTTATCAAACACGATAGGCTCTTTTATTATGTAAAAAAGGAGAATTAAGTATGAGAAAATGGACAAAAGAAACTGCGCAAGCATACATAAAGAATGCTAAAGAAAAAGGGTTGACTTACTGGAGTGCAGTAGATTATTTAAAGCATCATAAAACGATGCGTAGTATAATATAAACTTGTGTAGTGGCGGAATAGGTAGACGCAAATAACCCGATTATTGTACAGCAAACGGGGCATAAAAAGCAAAGTTGTATATATAAGGTGCAAATCCTTATCTACACAAGTATTAACGATACTAGATAAGTTAATATATAAGGTGTCAAGGCAACACCTCCTTTCGAATATCAGATGCAAGGACAATTCTAGTTAAGTCTATATAAATAGTATGCAGAACATAACAGAGCTAGTGAAAGTCTAGTGTTGCTTAGGCAAGTTAGTCGGCGGTGATTATGTTTTGCGTAGTGTTTATATAGAAGGAGCAAATATGAACATATATAAAGAAAAAGTATGTACAAATTGTAGAAACAACAACTGTAGACACAACATAAAAGAAATACAAAAAGAAAATGAAATAATAATAAGATGCAAAGACTTTATATGTAAAACAAAAAGAAAGAAAATGCCAAGGAATTGGCAGGAATGGTAGGAAATAATGGTAGAAGTATTAGCAATTATAATAATAATAATATTTAGTCCAGTTATATTAATAGCTGGTTTTATTAGTTTAATGATTATTATTGGATTAATATACCTATTTGTAAGTATGTTAATAGGATTACCAAAAGAAATAGCAAAGCAGGTGAGAAAATGGCAGGAAAAGGTGGAAGACCAAAAAAATACACAGAAGTAGAAATAATGCAACAGAAAATTGACAAATACTTTAAAGAATGTGACAAAAATAATGAGCCATATACAATAACTGGATTAGCACTAGCATTAGATTTAGATAGAAAAAGTATAAATAATTATTCTAAAGATAGTGAGTTTTTCCCCACTATAAAAAAGGCAAAGTTAAGAGTAGAAAATTATTTAGAAAAACATTTAATAACAGATAGTTCAGCAACAGGAATAATTTTTAATCTAAAAAACAATTATGATTGGGCAGATAAGAAAGAATTACAACATAGTGGAAATATAAATAATCCGTTTGAAGGTTTATCAACAGAAGAACTAAGGCAGTTGATAAACAATGATAAGTAATAGAGTAAAAGAAGAATTGATAAAACAGGCACGTTTAGAATTAGCTAGACGTGATTTTTTTGAGTATTGTAAGTTGATGGCATCAGACTTTTATAAAGAAGACAGGTTATTCTTAAAAGATATGTGTAATCAATTGCAAGACTTTTATGAAAGTACAAGGGCAGAAGACAAAATAATGGTAATAAATGTGCCACCAAGACACGGCAAGTCAAGAACTGCGGGCAAATTTGTAGAATGGGTATTTGGAAAGAATAACAATGAAAAAGTAATGACTGGTTCATATAATGAAACGTTGTCAGGAACATTTGCAAAGTCAGTTAGAGACACGATAGCTTCAGAAAAAACAGAAGGAATAATAGTATACAACGATATATTTCCAAAAACGAAAATAAAATATGGAGAAGCTAGTGCAAATAAATGGGCATTAGAAGGTAGTAATCAAGCAAATTACCTAGCAACATCTCCAACAGGTACTGCAACAGGGTTTGGTTGTACATTAATGATAATAGATGACTTAATAAAGAATGTTCAAGAAGCTTACAATGAAAATGTGCTGCAAAAACAGATAGACTGGTTTAATAACACAATGATGTCTAGAACAGAGACGGGCTTCAAGTTAATAATAATTATGACTAGATGGGCAAGTAATGATTTAGCAGGTTATATACTGGAAAACTTTAATACTGTAAGACACATTAATTATCAAGCGGTACAAAAAGATGGAACAATGCTATGTCCTGAAATACTTAACCAAGAAGACTATTTACTAAAAACAAAAAATATGAATAAGGACATTATATATGCTAACTATCAACAAGAGCCAATAGATGTAAAAAACAGATTATATAGTGGATTTAAAATATATGATAAGTTACCACCTGCACATTACATTATGAATTATACAGACACAGCAGATGAAGGGGAGGATTACTTATGCTCAATAGATTATCAAATGTACAATGACGAATATTATGTACTAGATGTTATTTATACTCAGGAAAGTATGGAAATAACAGAGCCAGCAGTTGCTAAAATGCTAACAAAAGATAAGGTAGGATATGCAAATATAGAAAGCAATAGTGGAGGAAGAGGATTTGCAAGGAATGTGCAAAGAGAACTTAAAGAATTAAAAAATTACCATACAAAAGTTAACTGGTTCCATCAAAGTGAAAATAAGATTGCAAGAATATTAAGTAATTCAACTGCAGTTATGAACAATGTGTATTTCCCACTTAATTGGGAAGATAGATGGCCAGAGTTTGCAAGACATTTAAAACATTATGTAAGAAGTGGCAAGAATGAACACGATGATGCGGAGGATTGCTTAACAGGAGTATATGAACATCCAAGACCAAATACAATACAATTTGGATATATAAAACCAATATAGGAGGACAAAATGATACAATGGAATAAAGAAACACTAGAAGAGCCAAATAGCGTAGCTCAAATATTAACATTAGCAGAAACAGAGTGGAATGCAAGAAAACAACTATATGAAAGAATAAAAAGAAAAGTAATAAATTCAGAACTAGTAAGTGTTGATGATAATAAGATAAAAGTAGCTTTTGAAAATTATATAAATTCTATGGTGACTGGATATTTTGCAGGAAAAGCACCAGTATACGATGTAGAAAAAGTATCAGATCCAACAAAATTAAGTATTATAAAAAAATTGCTTAACAAAGTATTTAATACAGACGCAAAACAAGATGAAGAATTAAAGATACTAATAGATTATATAAGTAAATACAATGATGATGCAACAGAATTTTTTGATTTAGCATTTGATTATTTTGGACTAAGAGCTTGCTATGAGGTGCTATATGAAAATGAAGATAATGAAATAGTGTACACAAAGCAAAGTGCATTAAACACAATAGGAATATTTGATTATTCAACACCAGTAAATCAAATAGGACAATTAAGAAAATGGAACGAAAAAGATAAACACAATGCAGATATAACAATAGTAGAACTAACAACAATTAATGGAAAAAAATATTATTCTCCAACTCCTGGAGATATTAAAAATTTAAAAGAGCAGGAAGATAAAAGACAACCTAGCAAATGGAATATGCTACCTTGTATAGCAATTGAGAATGAAATGGGACTATCAAGTTTTGAATTGGTAGTCTCTTTAATTTGTGCTTACGAAAGGGTAATACAAAACAGCAGAAACACGTTTCAATATAATGATGATGCCAAGTTGAAGATAACAGGATATGAGCCACAAAATGAATTAATGGTAACTAAATTAGATAAAGAAGGTAATCCAGAACTAGACGAAAACGGACAAGAAAAGCAAGTTTTAAATGAGGCAAGAAAGAATGAAGATGAAGCATTATTAAAAATGAGAGTATTTTATACTCCAGACCAAAGTGGAGACATAGCCTGGGTAGAAAAAACAGTTCAAGACACAGCATTACAAAATCATAAAAAGACTTTAGTGGATTTAATATCTATGATAAGCGGAGTACCAAATATAACAGATTTAGGATTTACGAATGCAGATAATGCAAGCGCATTAGACAGAAAATTCTTTGCATTAGAGCAAATGATTACAGATGCAGATAGACAGTTTAAAAAGGCAATTTTAAGAAGATGGGAAACAATAATAGACAGAATAAACAAAAGAAAACACAAACAATATGATTTTAGAAGTATAAAGATAGATTTACAAAGAAACTTGCCAACAGACAAATATACAGAAACAGATAGAGCGTTAAAATTGAGAGGATTATTAAGTGACGAAAGTGTAATTGATATGTTACCAGATGACTTAGATGCAATCTCGGAAATAGAAAAGATGGATTTACAAAACCAAGAAAACATAGAAAAGAATTTAGAGAATATGTCTAAAATGGGACAAGATGTGAATAATGCACAATTAAATACTGAACAAAGTGCTAATAAAGAAATAACAGACAATCAAGCAGTAAAATCAGAAGTGAAACAAGAAAATGTTAAGCAGTCAGATACAGTAAGTAAGTGAGGTGTTGCAAATGGACAATTGGCAATACCATAACAAGAAGATGATAGAACTAAAAAAACTATATAATAAAACTAGTAAGCAAACACAAAACAAATTGCAAGAAATATTTGATACTTTCAACTTTACTTTTGATAATGTGTATAGCATAGCAGATAAAAAGATTAAAAATAGAGTAAATACATATATAGAAGAGTGGAAAGATAAAGGCTTACTTGAAGGATATTTTGGAACATTAGCTAAAAATATCTATAACAGAACTAGAGTAAAGAATAGTGAAATACTAGAACTTCTTATATATGGAGCTTATATAGAAGAACAAAGCAAAATACAAGAACAAGAATTAAATATAATGTATGACGATATAAACTATTATTATCAAGAAGGACAACAAGAAGTGAATAGTACATTATCTAAAAAAGAAAGAAAGCCGATTAATATATTAAAATGGGCTTTATTTTTAGCATTATTAGACCAGCCAAACGCAAAAGGTTATGTTTATAATCAGTACATACAAGCAACAATACAATTTAATGCACAGCAAATTTACAGACAAGCCATAATTGATTTACAACAACAAAATAAACTAGACATAACAAATAATATTTATCAAAATCTATTAAAAAAACAAGGTAATTATAGGCTTAATATAAAAGATGGAAAAGCAACAAGTGGAGATGTAGATGTAACTTTAATTGGCTTGAATAATATGGCAAAAACAGAAGGCATAAAACTATTAGATAAAAATGCAGAATGTTTATTCATATCTGACTTATGCGACCACGTAACACAAATGTGTTCTAATATGGATGGATATAAATTCAAAGTGAACGGCTGGAACAGTTTTGATAGATGGTATGGAGAAACAGCTAAAGACTTAAGAATAGAAAGAGTAAAAGTAAAAGGTTTAGTATTAGGAATAAATTTACCACCAATAACACATCACTTTCATTATTGCCATTCTACAATTGTATATAATACAAATTACAAAAGTAATGATTTTAGGAATGGCAACATTCTAGGAGAAGAACAATATAGGGCATTAGAACAATATTTAAAAAGCAAATCATATAAAATAAATGAAAAGTTATATTCTGGCATAGAATTAACTGCCGATGATAAGAAATACATTTCAAACCTTGATGAGGCATTAAGAGGAATGCCGATATACAGAGGTTGGGTAAACAGGAGTGTCTATGTAAGAAATACTGAAGATGTAGCTAAGGTTTTATCGATATTTGACAATGAACAAAGGATAGGACATTGGAACAGTTATATATCTTCGTCACTAGACATATATGATACAGGTTTTAAAATGATAATGAAAATAAAATCAAAAACAGGAAGAAACTTATCGGCATTAAATGATGAAGGTGGTGGAGAAATACTATTTCCAAGAGATACAGACTTTCAACTAATTGACATAAAAAATAGAAATGGTATAATATATGTTAAATTGGAGGAAGTATAATATGATACCAAATAGGAATTTAAACAATGAAATGACAAATGAAGAAAAAAGAAGTAGTTTAGAAGCTCAATTTTGGAATGATAAACAAAAAATAGACAAAAACTCTAAATTAAATAAAAAAATAGAAAAAATATGCAAAAATATTGATTTCAATAAATAATATAATCAAATAACTATTGAAAGGGTAAGAATATGAATATAAAAAGAGGGATAATTAAGGCAACAGACATATATGAACTTTCAAATACAGACAGATTAAAAATAGAAAGCAAATATGGATATACTAAGATTTTTATTAATGACAAAGAAATACATTTTGTGTTAAGTTATAAAGTAACTCAGTCAGTTAATAAAAATATAATTTTAAAAATAACTAGATTAGTTGAATATGGAGAGCTTGAAAAAATGCTGAAATCTAAATAAGACATTAAAATTTAATAATTATATAGTATATAGTGGCGGAATAGATACCTGTAACAGGGTTTCAAAACATAATAAGAATAAGACTATGTAGTAGTAGACGCTTAACCGTAAGTCAACCCCGGCTGTCTAATAAACAGAGAGCGAGCTAATGCTGGTAATAGAAAGGGCGTATGTTGATATGTAAGGTGCAAATCCTTACCCATATACAAATATACAAAATTTAAAGACACAGAAATGTGTCTTTTTTTGATGCCGTTTTTCTTGTAGTTAGGCTTAATAGAATAAACAAAATACAAAACGCAATGGCTGGGGTAGAAATACAATGGCTGGGGCAGGAGGAGTAGAAAATGGAAGGAGAAAACCAAAACGCAAATGTTAATACTGGGGCAAATAATGAACCAGCGGGAACAAATGCCGAACAAAACAAAAATACAAATCAAAGTAATCAAGGAGTACAAACTCCAATTAGTTTTGACGACTTTTTAAAAGATAGTAAAAATCAAGCGGAGTTTGACAAGAGAGTTCAAAAGGCTATTCAAACAGCCGAAACAAAGTGGAAAGCAAAGAATGACGAAGCTAAGACGGAGGCTGAAAAGTTAGCTCAAATGAATGAAACTGAAAAATTGCAATATCAGCTACAAAAACAACAAAAAGATAATGAAGAAATAAGAAAAAAGTTAAATGCTAGAGATTTAAAGGATGAAGCTTTAAAAATAGCAACAACACCTGACACAGCATTTGACCCAGAGTTCTTAAATCTTTTTGAATTTGAAAATATGTCAGCTGAACAATTGCAAGAAAAGACAAAGCTACTTAAGTCTATACAAGACCGAATAGTAGAAAAAGCAGTAAATGAGTGGTCAAAAGAAAAACCACCATACAATCCAGACCCATCTGGTAATAAGCCAAGTGCTAATGAAGCTATAAGGAAAGCAATGGGATTAAAATAAGAAAGGAAGAATGAAAAATGAATAACATTGAATTATCAACAATTTATTTACCTATGTTAGATGAGGTATATAAAAATGAAGCAAAAACATCTATTTTGGATGGAGATGAAACAACAGTACAAAAGGGACTAAATGGCGAAATTAAAGTAGCAAAATTAGATATGGATGCATTAGGAGATTTTGATAGAAACTTTGGATATACTAGAGGAAATACAAAATTAACTTGGGAAACAGTAAAATATGATAAGGAACGTTCTCAAGACTTAAGAATTGACAGATTAGATAATCAAGAAGCTTTAGGATTACCTTTTGCAAGATTATCAGGAGAGTTTATAAGAACAAAAGTTGTACCAGAGACTGATGCGGCGAGAATTGCTAAAATATCAGGAGTAGACGGTATTTCTGTAAAAGAAGAAACTATCGAAGATGGCGCAGGAGTAATAGCAGCTTTAAGAGCTTGTACAAATAAAATGGATGAGGATGAAGTTCCAACAGAAAACAGAATATTATTCATTACTCCAACTCTAATTGGAATGACAGACGATTTAGATACTACTAAATCTAAGAAAGTATTAGAAAGATTTGGAACAATAATACAAGTTCCTCAAACAAGAATGTATACAGCTGTAACATTAAACGATGGTAAAGAAAATTATGGTTACAAAAAGGCAGATGCTGTTTATGAAGCTTCAACAGATACAACAGTACAAGAAGGAAAGACATACTACACAAAATCAGGAAATGATTATTCAGTAGTAGCTGAACCAACAGGAAACCCATCAACATCTAGTTATTATGAAAAAACACAAGAAGAGGGAAAACAAATAAACTTCTTATGTGTAGAAAAATCAGCAGTAGTAACAGCTATGGATCAATATATTAAATACTTTACACCAGACCAAGACCAAATTGCTGATGATAATGTATTTAAGTATAGAAATAACAACTTGTATGGACACGTATATGAAAACAAATTAGCTGGTGTATATTGCTCATACGAAGGATAGGAGGAACAAAAATGGCTAAAACTTTTATAGGAATGAAAATAAAACCAAAAGAAGAAGCTAAAATTGATAAGAAAGAAGCTGTAAAAAAGGCAACAAAAAAGAAATAGAAAGGAAGGCAATAGAATGGCTGAAAATATAGACAAAATAATAGCTGATTTAGGAGCTAATTATAGAAATGATAAAGATGTATTAGAGGATATATTGGAGCAAGTTAGTTCTATTGCCTCTGATATTTCTAATAAGCCAAAAGACGATGGAAAGTTATTTCCATACATTAAAAAGGCTGTTAAAGCTGAATATCTTGCACGTGGCGCAGAGGGCTTAACAAGTAGAAATGAGGGCAGTATGTCGAGTTCGTTTGAAGATATTGTAGATAAATTAAGAAATAACATAATTAAATCTGGTTTAAGGAGGATTAAATAATGCTACTTAAAGATTTAACTAAGGTGTGGGTATCTGAATATCAAAAAGTAAACGACCACGGAGAAACAAAAAAAGTGTGGAAGTTTAAAAGCATTGCCTACTTAAACTTACAACAAGATTTAAACGAATTAGACAGAAACAGTGCAGGAGAAGTAGATTATAGTATAGAAAATGCAAGAACTGATATGGACTACGATATACAAAAAGGTAATGGAATATCGCTTATAGATATATCAAAGCTTGACAGTTTTATACCAGACTACACTGTAACTGATTGTCCTAAAATAGGAAATACCACTTTGTATAAATTGGAGAAATATAATGGCGATTAAATTAAAATGTAAAATAAAAGCAAAACATAATTTTAAAAGATTTGAACAAATAGAAAAGAAACTTCCACAGGCAATAAAAACTGGAATAGAAGAAGTATTAAAAAATCTACAGACAGAAGCTATAAGGCTTGAAAAAGGGCATAATAAAGAGGGCATTATAGTAGATAGAGTAGATTTATCTACAGGAGAAATAAAAGGAAGAGTATACGCTGACCCTACTAAATTTATGAGTAGTGGTCAGTCTTATTTATGGTTTGAATATTTTGGAACAGGACAGTATGCTGAACAAGAACACGTTGGAACTACTAAGCACTTTATAGAAAGTGGATATACAGAGTGGTTTATTCCAGTAAATAAAGTAGAAAAACCTTTAGGATTTCCTAAGGTGGAAATACAAGGAATGCAATTCTATATAGCTTATGGACAAGCTCCAAATCACTTTCTAAGTGATGCAGAGTTTAAGACAAGAGACTACAATATAGAAACAGTAGAAAAACAAATATATGAAATGTTGAAAGGAGTTTGCAAATGATACATGAATTTAGTACAAAAGATATGTCAGATTTATTATATGATGACTTATCTACAATTCAAGATAATGCAGGAATAAATACAGAAGTAGTATTAACAACGCCTACAACTGAAAGTACATTCCCATGTCGCGTAATAGACACGCCACTTGAAAGTATAAATAACACTAACAATGCAACTCCTATAAGGAAAACATTTCAAGTATCTATAGAACATTGGGATAACAAGCAAAGAGTTTGTATGGAAATGGCAAATAACACAGATAAACAATTACAGAAAAGAAATTTTACAAGGACTAATTCTAGTCCTATTATTTTTGACCAAATAACAAAAAAATATAGATTTGTAACTACATATGAAGTTCGTTGGAATGCTCTAACGAACTCTTTTAGTTATATAAGATAAAAATTTTATAAAGGAGGAATGAAATATGGCAGGAGATACACCATATTCAACAATGTTGAGCAAATTATATTATTCTGAAAGTAAAACTGGGGAGAAAACACAAGTCGCTTATGTACAAGAAATTCCAGAATTTGACCCAGCACCAGAAGGAATTGAATGGAGTGCATTAGATACAGATTTTACTGGACAAGTTCCTGGAAGAAGAAGCGCTGATACTATTGCTATTCCAGTATTGTTTACAGAGGAACAGCACGACACTTTAAAAGCTTTAGACAAAGCAACAGATTATTGGTGGTTTATAGAATTACCATCTGAAACTGCTAGTCAAACTGGTAAACCAGTAGTATTCTATTTCCAAGCAAAAGTGAGACTTGGAATGGCAGCATTAAGCGTAGATGAAATGTTACAAGAAACTTTAACACTATATAAATCAACAGCTGTTGAGGAAAGTAAAGGTTTGCCAACTGCTTCTGGAGTAGGTGGATAATAAAATAATACGAGAATGTCTGAAAAATGGCATTCTCCTTTTTGCAAAGAGGAGAAAGGAAGATTTAAAATGATATTAGAAACAAAAAAACAGAAAATTAACTTAGTACTAAGAACAAGAAAAATAGCAGATATTGCTAAAAAATTAGAAGGAAAAAATTTCGAAGATGTATACTTTAAAGCAATGAATGAATTTGATTTAGAAGCTTTAAGCAAAATAATATACATTTTAGCAGAGAATGAAGATAAGACAAGTTCATTTAAAAGTAATGCAGACGTGTATGACTTTATAGATGACTATATGGAAGAAAATAAAAAAACATACAAAGATATATTTACAGAGATAGCTGAGGATATAAATAAAGAAGGTTTTTTCAACAGCAAGATGACAAAGGAACAATTAAAAGACAAGATGTCAAGTCCTTTATCGTCAATGAATATGAACGAAGTTATAAAGAACTCAGCAGAAAAGGCAATAGCCAAAGTAGCAGAGCAAGAATTTCAAGGATACAGGGCATAGAAGATTTAATAACTAATATTAAGTTAGCAAATAATTTAAACGATTTAGTATATGCTTTAGAGCCATTAGCTTATTATTTTTGTATGAAACCAGATGAGTTTTGGAATTGTGAATATAGATATATAAATATATTTTTGCAAACTAATATGATTAGAATATTAGACGACTTTAAAATGCAGATAATGCTACAAGAAGCAGTAACAGATAAGCTAATAAAAGCAGATAGTATGAGTAAAAGACCAAAAATAATTCCATTAAAGAAGATGTTTGCTAAATTATTTGAAACAGAACCTAAGATACACTATCAATCTCCACAAGAGCAAATTGCAAGACTACGAAAACTAAAATAAGTATTGCAAAATTTGTGAAATAATGGTATAGTTTTACTATGGAGGGGATTAATATGACCATAGAAGAGGCTATTGAAAAAAGTGGAACAAAAAATATACTTGCCAAAGCTTCAACTAAATATGCACAAAAAATGATACAGGCTGACGAAGAAGTTTTATATGCGATTAATACAAATGTTGTAATTGAAGATAACAATAAAACATTGATAAACAAAAAAATAGGCGGAGCATTTAATTTGAAAGGAGCAATAAATGGTGTAATAGCAATTACAGATAAAAGAATATTTTTTTGTAATTCTACGCTAGGTAGTACAAACTTAAAACAAATTCTTATAAAAGATATACAATCTATTGATGAAAATATCAATGGACTTACAAAAACAGGACAGTTAAGAATATGCGGAATTACAGATACATTCTTAATAAACATTTATAAAGAAAATATAGGTGAAGAGATAAAGCAGATTATATATAATTTACAGACACAAGACAATTATAGCAATTATAGTAATAATATTTCACAGGCTGACGAAATAATGAAATTTAAAAAATTGTTAGACGAAGGAATAATTACCCAAGAAGAATTTGAAAGAAAAAAACAAGAATTGTTAAAATAGGAGAAAAATATGTTTCACTTATTATTGTTTTTATTTTGTTTTCCTTTTTATGTTATGTATTGGGCAATCAAAGTACTTTTTTATGCAATAACTGTAATTGTCAGTTTTATAATTAATTTAATTCAAATATCTTCCCAATCGAATATTAGGGAAGATATAATTAAAAACAATGAGAAAAAAACTGTAAAAAGAACTTATGGAGAGATACGAGATGAAGGCAACAGTAATATACAATCAAATAAATATATTGATTTATATGACTTGAATAAAAAAACAAAAAATAAAAATGATGATGTTGATAACAAAAATTATAAATTTGAACTTACAGAATTATCGGATTTAGAATGCAAAATCACAATCGAAAAAATACAAGAATTGTATAAAGAATGTGGTTTTCAAATTAAAGTAGTAGGTGTAGAAAAAAAGAAATATCTAACAGAATATGAACTAATTTTTCCAAATGAAATTAGCCAATATGAAATCTTGTCTATATCTGATAAGATAATAGAAAACTTCTCAATTGATGGAGTAAGAATAATAAAAGCTAATAAGAATAATAGGATAGTGATACAAGTACCACTAAAATATGAAAAACATCTACATTAATGGATGTGATTTTTGGAAAGTAGTCAGATAAAAAAGCATCAGTATTAATTTACTGGTGCTTTTATTATGCCCGAAAAGAGGTGATTAAGATAACAGTTGAAGAATTAGACATAGTTGTACAAGCTAGTGTTGAACAAGCATTAACAGAATTTAAGAAAATAGTACCTCAATTAAAGAAAACTATAAAACAAGTTGAAGACAACTTAAATAATGTTGATACTAAAGGAATGACTAATAAAGTTCAACAAGCAGTACAACAAGTAAAACAGAAAATAAATGAAGTAAAAAATACTAGTATAGATAAACAACTACAATCACAATTTGATAAAGCTGGAGCTAGCGTACAAAAATACCAAGGCCAATTAGATCAAGTTAAAGAAAAACTGCGACAAGTGTATGCAGAGATGGACAATATACAAGCTAATACCTGGAAGGCATATACGCCAGATGGTGTAGAGTTGGGAAATAAGGCAATAGAACCTGCTGTAAATAATGACTTAGCAAGTAATAAACAATATCAAAGTTTATCTAAAGAAGCTACGAAACTAGAACAACAAATAATGGATATTAATAATAAATTAAATGATACTAAGCAACAATATAGTCAAATAGCAGGGCAAATACAACAAGTAAATACTAAACAAAGTATATGGGGAAGAGCAATAGAAAAGGTACAAAACAGTATTAATAGTTTAAGAAATAGCACATCAAAGATAAAAGGAGCATTTAACCAATTGCCGAATATAACAAATAAGATAAATACTAAAATTACTCAAATGGGTAAAGGATTAAAGCAGGGGCTAGGACATATTTTAAGATATGCAGGAGCCCTTTTATCTTTGCAAACAATATATTCTGTATTAAGTGGTTCAGCAAATGCTTGGCTTACTAGTCAAAACGCAGGAGCGCAGCAATTACAGGCAAACATAGATTATTTAAAGACAAGTTTTGGCAGTATACTAGCGCCAGTAATTGAATATGTAGTTAATTTAGTGTATCAACTAATGAAGGCAATACAAAGCTTAGTATATGCTTTAAGTGGAGTAAATATATTTGCTAATTCAAGTGCAAAAGCTTATGCTAGTATGGCAAGCAGTGCAAAAGAGGCTAATAAGCAAACTAAACAGTTGTCTGGAGTACATAGCGAAATAAATAATATATCTAGCAATGATAGTAGCTCTAGTGGAAGTGGTGGAAGTACGGCGCCAAGTTTTGATTTATCACAAATAGATAGTCAAATGAGTCCACTAGCTAAAAAGTTATATGACTTCTTTAAACCACTTGTGGATAGCTGGAATAAATATGGAAAAACAGTTATAGATGCAGTAAAAAATGCAATAAATGGAATAATAACTAGCGTTAGTGTTATGTGGAAAAGTGTAGAAAATATTATTACGAATGGAACTGTTTACTCAATATTAGCTAATATTTTAAATTCAATAGGAGAAATAGGTCAAGCTTGGGCAAATGCGTGGACAAGTAATAATAATGGCACCAAAGTAATACAAGGATTTGCTAATATGATAAATGATATTACTCAGGCTATTTTAAACTTAGTGTCTAGTACTGGTTTCCAAAACTTTTTAGACGGAATATTAAGTGCATTTAGTGGAATAGTGCAATTTCTAGAGCCAATTGTATCAGGATTTTCAGAAATGGCTGGAATAATATTAGAAATAGTAATGTCTACAATAGGTGATTTATTAACCACAATAGGAAATGCTTTACAAGCAATAGCACAAAACGAAACAGCCTCAGCTGTTTTGAAAGCAGTAGGAGAGGCAATTGCAATTATTGTTGCAGCCATTGTATTATGGAATGTTGCTCAAGCAATATTAAATGGACTTATGACAGTATTTACGGCTCTAACATCACCGATAACATTAATTATTCTAGGTATTGTTGCTGCTATTGCAGCAATTATTTTGATTATACAAAATTGGGGTAGTATTTCAGAATGGTTTGGAAACTTATGGACATCAATTTGCACTACATTGCAAGGTGTATGGAACAATGTAAAAGAGTTTTTTGTTAATTGTTGGCAAAGTATATGTGATACAGCAACAGTTGTATGGAATAGTATAAAAGACTTCTTTGTAAATATATGGACAAATATATCAACATTTTTCAGTAATATCTGGAATGGCATAAAAGAAACAGCAAGTAATATCTGGAATGAAATTAAGACAGCTATAAGCAATGTAATTAATGGAATAAAAACTACAATATCAAATGTATTAAACACAATAAAAACAGTATGGAACAATATCTGGAATGGTATAAAAAATACAGTAATAAATATATGGAATGGTATTTGGGGAGCAATTAAATCTATTATAAACTCTATATTAGGAGGTATAGAGGGAATGATAAATGGAGTTGTGAGTGTAATAAATATATTGTTAGGCGGTATAAGTGATGTAGCAAGCGCAGCTGGTTCTTTAATAGGTTTAGATCCAATAAACCTAAGATTAAATCCTGTATCATTGCCACGTTTAGCAAAAGGTGCAGTATTAACAGTACCAACGGTTGCTGAAATGGCAGAATATCCAGGAGCAAGTCAAAACCCAGAAATTGTGACACCGCAAAATATTATGGAAGAGACATTTGACAAAGTTCTTGCAAGATACCAAGATAATGATAATAGTCAACCTATTAATTTAGCTGTATATGTAGGAAATGCAAAACTAGGACAAATATTACTAGATGATTTAAGAAATATGAAAAGAAGAAGCGGAAAAGATATTGAAGCTTTAGTAGGAGGATAGATATATGTTATGGAAAAAAGGAAATCAAGTATTACAAACACCATCTACATACAGTGCTGACATTGAAGATACAGACAATGACAGTTATACAAGTATAGTAGACGGTAGCTTAATTGATAATCCTATTGCAGTTGGAATGCTAAAACTTTCTATGTCCTGGGACTTAAATTCAGAAGAAGAGGCAGAGGAATTAATGCAAATCACATATGCAAATCCTCTTATCTTAACAATAAAAGTTCCTGTTGTGCAAGGGGGATTATTACAAAATGCGAAATTTAGAGTTTCAAAAAGAAAAGTAGAAATGATAGATACCGAAAAGGGAGAGAGTACTTCAAACACAAGATGGAAGTGCTCTTTTAATTTAATGCAAAAAGAATTAACAGAGGCACAAAAACAAGCAGTAGAGGAGGCTAATAGTTAATGTATTCTACTAGCACAAATTATAAAAATAAAATATTAGCAGATAGTACAAGACAATTATTAAATGTATATATAGATAGTAATAAAATAGAAGATAGATACGTTTTAGAATGTAAAATAACATATAAGTTGTTAGATAATGACGAATTTTGTTTTGGAAGCACGCAAGCTAAAACAGTTAATCTAAAGATACATAAAAATGCATTACCAGAAACATATACAAGATTTTATATAGAAAGTGGCATTGCAGGAGAAGTAGTACCAATAGGATACTTTAACGTAGACGAAATTTCAAAGGATGATGATTATACAGTAAGCTTAACATTAATAGACGATATGTCAAAGTTTGAGTTTAATTACGATGGAAGTGCATTAGATTATCCAGCAACAATATTAACAGTGTTACAGGATATATGTTCAAAGGCAGGAGTGGAGCTAGGCTCTACTTCTTTTTTGAATTGTAATAAACAAGTAGCAGTATACGACAACACAGTTACTGCAAGAATTTATTTAGGATATATAGCAGAACAAGCAGGTGGCTTTGCTGTTATAGGCAGAGACGGAAAACTATATATAAAAACAATAGGGGAAGATACAGCAGAATTAGCTTTAAGGTATTTCTCTGAATATAGTTGGGGCGAAAAATTTAAAGTGAGCAGAATTGCTTATGAAGATGGTATACAAGACTTTAAAAAGGGTAATGAAATAAATAACACTATATGGATAAGCTCAGATAATATGTACATTGTAGATCAAGAGCAAATAGACAATATTTATAATGAGTATCAAGACTTTGAAATATATAGCTTTAGTGGAACGTCTATTGTAGACCCAGCTTGGGACGTTGGAGATATATTGGTTATAAACGATAGAAAAATAATATATCAAGGAGAATTTGAATATAAAGGAAAATTCAAAGCAAACATATCATCCGATATTCAAGCTAAATCAAAAGAAGATACAACAGCAACGAAGATATCAGATAAAACAAAAATAAGAAGAGTGCAAAGCCAAATAGATCAAGTGGAAGGAACAATTACTCAATTAGTTCAAGAAAATGACGAATTTGAAGAAAAGTTAACACAAGTAGAACAAACAGTAGACCAAATACAGCAACAAGTATCAGACACAATTGTATATAAGCGTGAGGTAACAGGCACAACAGAGATATATTTAGAGGACGCAGGAGAGGCAGATATATTGGAACTTGAAATACAAGGCAATAAAACATACGAAAGCAATTTGTATCCAGGAGAAAATGTATTTCCGAGTGAAAGTTTGCAACCTAATATGGAGGTGATATGAGGTGCAATATAAGATTATAGTAGATAAACAACCTAGTTCTAATCCTTCAAGTGAAAAGAAAGAATACATAATTGACATAGAAGAATTACGAGTAAGAGGAGACGTATACGATAGCATAGTTATAACAAAAGATGAAGATTATGTAATGAGAAGGTTATCACTAAGTGAATATGGTGTACTAAGCGTATTAGAAGAAGAAATAAAAGAGCCTCTTTTAGATATAAATATAGAGCTGTTTGAGGGCGATAATTACATATATTTATCAGATATACAGGGGAATAAGTTTTATGCAGAGTACTTAATCAAAAATGATTTTAACGATATATATGCAACCAAAAACGAAATGAATAGTGCAATAACACAAACAGCACAAAGTATAGAACTTAGCGTAAATCAAAAGCTTACAGGTTATTCTACAACGCAAGAAATGAACTCTGCTATACAGCAAACAGCTCAAAGTATAACAAGTTCAGTAAATCAAACTTTAACAAACTATGCAACAAATGACGATTTAGAAGATGAAGTCACACAACTTAATTCTACGATAACACAGACGGCAAGTTCGATTAACTCTACTGTATCACAAAAAGTAGGAAAAAATGAAGTAATATCAAGTATAAATCAATCAGCGGAGGCGGTTCAAATAAATGCAAATAAAATAAATTTAGATGGAAAACAAATTAATCTAACAAGTGATAATATTAGCATTTCAAGTACAAACTTTAACGTGGATAAAAACGGCAATATGAGTTGTAATAATGCTACTATGAACAATGCAGTAGTAGATGGAGGACAGATTAAACTAATTGATACATCTGGCGTTGGAGATGAATTTCAAATTACTTCGGATAGTTATAAATTAACGTTAGGTTCGTCAATTTTTTCTATGGGAGACATAGACCCTTCTTCAGAAGCATTTATTCACATGGATACATCTGAAAGTACAGAGCCTACTATAATGGTATCTAATGAAGGAAATAATACTTCTTTTATAAAAGGTAGCGAAATTACTAGTCCAAAATTAACACAAACATCACTCGAAAGTATAAAGAAAAACATAAACAAATTCACTAAGAATGCAACAAACATAATAAACAATTCAGATATATATGAATACAACTTAAAATCTGACAAAGATACTGATAAGAAAATGATTGGCTTTATAATAGGAGAAAACTACAAAACACCAGCTGAGGTAATAGATAAAAATGAACAAGCAGTTAGTCTATATAGTGCGATAGGAATACTATGGAAATCAGTACAAGAACTATCTGCTAGAGTAGAACAACTAGAGAAGGAGGTACATAAATGAAAAAAATACCTTTTGTGGATGGAACAAAAACTCAAGAAGCATACGTTACAGTAAATGAGCAAAACTATCAAGTAACGCCAGCCGTGTGGACAGGTAATACGCCTCTAAAAGCACAAAACTTGAATTTGATGCAAGATAACATAGAAGAAGCAATAAACATACAGCGAGCAACTGTAACGTTAAACAATACAGTAAATGCAAATACAAACTACACCTTACCAGAAGGAATGTATTATAAAGTAGGTAATAATAGTTTAGAAGTATACTACTGTGATACTAAACTAAAGAAGCGGAGTAGACTATAACGAAATAGGCAACGCAGGAGAA
>CAKNQJ010000010.1 GCA_930990645.1 uncultured Clostridium sp.
ACAAAATTTTTCTCCCTACAGGAGCGCATGGCGCCATGACTGCGTTACAGGACTTTTAAGATGTATTAGATGGCGCCTCTATAAATATATTAGGAGGTAGTACATAAAATGAGTTTTAGTCAAATGTTAGAAATTTTGAAAAAACAAGAAAAAAAACAATAAGAAATGAATTTGATAAAAAGCTATCCTATGAAAGTTTAATGAAAGCACATAAATTAAGTAGAAAAGGCAAAGGTTATAGAAAAGAAATAATATTATTCAATCTGAAACAAGAAGAATACATTATGTGGTTATATGAAAAACTAAAAAGTGGAACATATAAGCATAGTGGATATACTGTATTTTATGTAACAGAGCCGAAGCTTAGAAAAATAGAAAAAAGCATCTATATAGATAGAGTAGTACATAGGTGGGTTGTGGATAATTTTTTAGAGGCGTATTTTGTACCAACATTCATAAATACAAGTTATGCATGCTTAAAAGGAAGAGGAATGCACAAAGCATGTTTAGATGTGCAAAGTACAATGAAACATTTAGAAAGAACATGGGGAGAGTACTATATACTAAAAATGGATGTAAGAAAATATTTTCAAAATATAGATAAAGATATATTGTATAGAATACTAGCAAGAAAAATACAAGACACAAAGTTATTATGGCTCTTAAAACAAATAATCTATTCAAATAATGGAAAGAAAGGTTTAGCGATAGGTTATAGCAACTAAAATATTATAGAAAGTATTATGTAGAAATGCTTATATTTCAAAGCATTTATTTTTTTGTTTTTTACATAATATTTATTAAAAAAGTTACCTTTCTTTCAAGGAACTTTTAAGCCAAGATAGCAAATCTTTTTTGTCTCTATCTGAAAAATGAACCGTTTTTGAAAGTTCTTCTGAATTTTTTTCTATAGCGTTTCTTTTAGTTTCGGGATTTGCTTTAGCATAAATTTCTGTAGTAGTTACACTTTCATGTCCTAAGAAGTCTCTTATATATATTAAATTTACTCCACTTTCTAAAAGATGCATTGCTTTAGAGTGTCTAAAAACATGAGGCGTTACTTTTATTTGAAATTCTATTGGTTTCTTTTTCTTAGCTCTTTTTACATATTTGTTTATTATATATGTTATTCCCATTCTTGTTAGTGGTTCTTTTCTACTATTAAAAAATAATAGACTATTACTATTAGAATTAATGTTATAAACTTTAATATATTTATCTAAAATTTTTATTGTTTCATTTAATAATGGTATTGTACGACTTTTTCTACCTTTGCCATATAAAGTTAGAGTTTTATTATTAAAATTAACATCACATATTCTTAATATTATTAGTTCTTGTACTCTTGCTCCTGAATCATATAATAATGTTAAAATAGCTAAATCTCTGATTCCTTGTTTGGTTGAAGTATTTGGTAATGACAATATTTCTTTTATACCTTCTTTGGATAAATATTTTACTGTTTCTTGATTATTTTTCTTCATTTTTATAGAAAGAATTTCGTTACATAGTGGTAAATATTCAATTTCTTCAAGTGCTAAATAATTATAAAAAGATTTTATAGCTGCTAATCTTTGATTTCTTGTAGAAATAGAGTTTTTCTTTACTAATTCTAAATATTTTAAATAATCTACAACAACATCTCTATTTATTGTTTCAATCTTTATATCTTTAATATTTTTATTATAATTTTTAATAATAAATTCTAATAGTGATATGAAAGCATACTTGTATGAAATAATAGTATTTTCAGAGACATTCATGTTTTTTCTTAATTCAATATCTAAAAACTTTTGTAAGTAATAATCTAAATTCTTTTTATTCATTATCATCATCCTTTAGAAATTTAAAATCACTATAATATTTTTCTTCTTTATCAGTTATATTGATAAAATAATCTTTAGCTAATAATAGATAATATTCAGTTGCTTCTATATTTTTATGTCCTAGATATTTGCATAAAATAGGTAATGTAGTATATAAATCTTGTCCGTTTTTATCCATCTTTTCTAATGCATTTACTGCAAACGTAAATCTAAAATCGTGAAGTCTTGGAGGAGTATTATCTGGTCGTAATATATTTAATTTTTTTAATATTTTTTGAAAATATTCTGTAATATGCGAATTGATTTTATTTCCTTTTAAATCACACAAAAAGTAATGTTCATTACATAAAAATTTTGATTTATAAGTTTTACATGATTCCGAAAGACTTTCTGAAATTGGAACTATTCTTGTTACATTTTCTTTTCCATTATATATTGTTATAATTCTTTTATCTAAATTTACATCTGTATTCTTTAAATTAATAGCTTCACCCCTTCTAAGCCCCGTTCCATATAATATTCTAATTAATATTGGTAATACACAATTAAATATTGAATTTGTATCATACTGATGTTTATCTAAATAGTTGAATATTATATTCAAATCATGTTCAGAATAAATATATGGTTTAAATTTAGAATCACTCTTAGAAGGCATTATATGATGTACGTATATATTTGGGTATCCCATTTTTTGTAAATATATAGTAAATTGCTTTAATATAGATAATCTCTTAGCTTGTGTCCTAGGAGATTCGTTTTCTCTTAACATGCCATATTCCTCTACCATATCTTTTGTAAGTATAACTTCAGTAATTCCTTTATTATAAAAATATTTATCTAATCTTTTCAACTCATTATATTCTGATTCTGAATTAAATCCTAAACTCCTTTTATATTCAATATATAATGGTGCAATATTTTTAAAAGGACCTATAAAATTATTATTATTCATATTTAGGAACCTCCAATGCCAGTTTTCTTAATTGTTCCTCACTTATGCTTAAATAGATGTTTGTTACATCAATACTGCTATGTCCTAGGATTCCGGAAATAGTTGATATTTCAATATTATTTTTTAGCATATTAGATGCTAGACTGTGCCTTAATGAATGCAATCCTCTTTTTCTATTTCCAATATCTATGCCAGCTTTTTTTATATATTGTTCAGCAGATTTATATAAAGAAGAATAGTTTTTCATATCAATGTAAGTATAAGGTGGTTTTGTTGGCAAAAAAATATATGGAGAATCAATATTAGGTCTTGCATTCTTAAGATAATCTAATAATGCATATTTTACATTTTCTGTTAGAGGCAATTCTAATAACTTCTTAGTTTTATATTGAATCAGTTCAATTTTGTTTTCATTCCACAATATATTCTCTTTTTTTAAATGTACAATATCTGAATTTCTTAAGCCATATACAATTGATAATAAAAGAATCGCAAAATCCCTTTTTCCTCTTTTAGTACTTCTATCTACTTGTTTTAAAATTTGATTTATTTCATCTATTGTATAATAGGATGGCAATTTACTTCTTTCAAACTTAGCAATTTTAGGAAAAATATCTATACCATCAAATTTGTATTTATGATTATCGTATAAGTATTTGAAAAATTTTTTTAATTTATATTTAATTTCATAAATTGTATTTTTTGAGTATTTTTGAGTATTAATAGAATTTACAAAATTATATATATTTTGAATTTGTATATTATCTATGGAGGTTATATTATTCTCTTTTAGATAATGAAAAAAATCAGCTAATATTTTTTCACTTGTCATTCTAGTACTATATGAATAATTAGATTTTAAATAATTATCATATTCATAAAATATATCATTAAATTCTTTAGGTATCTTTTTCTCTATCTTTGGTCTATAAATTTTTATTGGGTTATTTTTATCAACAGAATCTAATATATATATGCTGCGCATTCTTCTTGTATATAGTTTTCCTTTACCATTTTTGGTATCAACATGATAATATTTTTCTAAAAATTTCATTGCTAATTCTAAGTTAAAATACTCAATATCACACAATTCACAAATATTATAAAATCTATTCCATACATATTTATAATCTTGAATTGTATCTTCGCTATATTTTTTGTCTCTTAAAATTGCTTCTGCTCGGATCAACAAATATTTTAATTTTAATCGTTCCATAATTTTCACCTAGTATTAGTATTCTCAAAATTATAATAAAAAAACAAGAATATTATGTAAAAAGTAAAAAAAATAAATGCTTTGAAATATAAGCATTTCTACATAATACTTTCTATAATATTTTAGTTGCTATAAACGGATTTATGCAAATCTTTGCATAAGATAGGAAACTACACATCACAAATGTTTGCAAATATATACTTAAATGAAGTAGACCAGTATGTAAAAAACATATTGCATTGTAAGTATTACTTTAGATACTTAGATGATAGTGTAGCAATGTTTAAAACAAAGGAAGAGGCAAAAATAGCTTTAAGTAAAATAAGGGAATTTTTAGAAAAGAATTTAGAATTAGAACTAAATGAAAAAACACAAATATTTAAAAGTAAGCAAGGTATAAACTTTTGTGGATATAAAATCAATCCATATAGGTTAAAGATACGAGGTAGAGGCAAGAGAAAGCTAAAGAAAAAAGTAAAAGAGCTAAAGTATAAAATACGAGTAGGAGAGTTAGACAGCAAAGAGGCTAAGAAGTATTTGTGTGGACATTTTGGATACATAAAATATGCAGATGTGAAGAATTTGGCAGAAAAGTTATTTGAAATGTAGATAGAATAATAATATACAGTAAATGATTAAAATAAAATCAAAAAAAGAATATTAAATAAATATAAGAGAAAACAATTAATTCTTATAAAAAAATAAAAATTAGGGATAAATCAAAAAGGCGAACAACACCAACAATCGTGTTAATCGTGGTCGGTAATTACAACAATTCGGGCTCTAATAATCCAGCTTCCAATCGTAACAACAACAATCCGAACAATTCCAACAGCAACAATTCGTCTCGTCCAGCTCTAATATTATTTGAGATTATATATTTTACGGAATATATACAGTGAGATATTAGATATTAAAGGGATTTATTCCTTCCTGTGCTATTAAAAAAACAGGTAAAAATGTATCAATAAGCTATGTGTTAGTAAGCACAGGTTGTAGAACACATGTGGCTTATGCTATTTTTAATATAATAATATCTAATGAATAAATATATTATACAAGAGTGGTAGTGAATTGAATATAGTAGTAATAAAAGGAAAAGTTATAACAAAAGTAGATTTTAAGTTTATATATGATAGATATGGAAAAACTAATAAGTATACATCTATAGCAAGGTGTATGCTTAAGATAGATAATGAAAGTATTGTGCAAATATGTGGATATGATAGTATAGCAGATTTTATGTATAGAGAATTGAAAATTGGAGATAAAGTTATTTGTGATGGGTATTTAGATAGTGCAGGAATGATATGTTTAGAAGAGATGTGGTAAAAAATAGCAAAACAATCCCGTCCCTTTTGTAAAAATATGAATTTTAACAGAAAGAATTGAACAAAAACATAGAATGAGACTTGACGATAAGTGCAAAATTATGTTAATATATAATATATCGATATAGGAGGAATTACTAAAAATTTATATAAATTAACCAGTTGGGGGAATTATTATATTTCCTCCAACTATTAATTACATTAATTTTGTCATAATTTTAATGTTGTAATCATATACATATATAAAGACAAGCTTTTCAAAGCTAAGAATGCATAAAAGACCGTTCCATCTTGCTGGTAGATATATATTGTGTTCTCCAAGTTTTCGAACAAAATATATATCTACCACGTGGAACTAGTATAGAAAATTATTTTTTGATAGATAAAGCAATAAAAGCTATGAAAAGTCAGAACAACTCAAGAGGGAGGCGGAAGCAAATGATAAGAAATGGAAAAGTAGAAGATGCAAAGAAAATAGCAAGAATAAAGATTGATAATTGGAGAACAACATATTTAAATATTTTCCCAGATGAACTTTTAGAAAATTTGGAAATTGATAATGAAATAGAAAAATGTTTAAGAAATTTAGAAAAGAGAAATGTTATAGTATATGAAAAAGATGGAGAAGTAATTGGATATTGCTATTATGGAGAAAGAACAGATAAAAGTTACGAAGAATATAGCGGAGAAGTTTTTGCTTTATATGTGAAAAATGATTGTCAGGAGCATGGAGTAGGCTCGAGTCTTTTAAGAGAGGCTATAAACGAATTATCTAAAGAACATAAAAAGATTTTGTTGTGGTGTGCAAAAGAGAATTATAGGGCGATTGCTTTTTATAAGAAAAATGGACTTGAAATAATAGGCGAAGAGGTAGAAAATATTGGCGGAAAAG
The DNA here is from genome assembly GCA_930990645.1 of uncultured Clostridium sp. GTDB lineage: Bacteria > Bacillota > Clostridia > TANB77 > CAG-508 > CALXVA01. The sequence goes on from CAKNQJ010000010.1 coordinate 6,221, forward strand.
ATGTGGAAAAAGTTGCACTTGGGGTAGACCTAGCAAAAGAGAGAATATATAATTTGAAAAAATCAGCAAACTATATTGAAAAGGACAACAGCACAGCAATTTATGCTAATCCAGATTTGATTGTATTAAAAGATGAGCCAAGAAAATGGTTTAATCAAATAATTAGACATGAAGATATTGCAAATATACCGCAGAAATTTGTGAGCTATTTAATCAAAAAAGAAATTATTGAAGCTAATACATAACTAAGTTAATTCCATGCCCTGAAATTTCTATACAAAGAGGAGTGTCCCAAAGTGTAAAAAAAGATTGACAAAAAGGAGTGTCCCTTTTGTCAACGAAGGAGGTAATTGAGATTTGATTAATGATTTCTCTAAGAGAGAGCTTATTGATTTGATTTGGAGTAGGCCGAATTTTGCTCAAGTAGAACTTACTAAAAATTGTAATTTCAAGTGTAAGTTTTGTTTTGAAAATTGTGATGTGGAGGACAAGTATCAAGACAAGCTACCAGAAATGTGGAAAAAGGTTATTGATGAGTTATATAATTTAGGGATAAAGAAAATTCATTTTTCTGGTGGAGAGAATTTTTTATATAAGCATTTTAAAGAGATACTAAAATATTCAAAGGAAAAAGGTTTGACAAACCTAATAAATACAAATGGCTCTATTGATATATCAAGCATATTGCCATATTCTGATGAGTTTGTGTTTTCACTTCACGGATATAAAGAAGTAAATGATGAGATAACAGGCTTTGATGGAGCATTTGATAGAACGATAAATAATATTCAAAAAGCATTAGATTCAGATAAAAAAGTTTCAGTAAATACAGTTTTAATCAAAGAAAATTTTGATAATTATGAAAAATTATATACATATCTAGAAAGTAAATTTGATAATCTAACATATTCACCAACAATGGCAATACCTTGCTATACAGGGAAAAAATTTGATTCTTTAAGCGTTCCAATAAATAAAGAAAATATGGAGAAATATTTAAAATATGTAAGAATGATAGGAAAAGAAAAGTTTGTATATAAACATGGTCTTTATGGCTTACTTGGAGAAGAAGAAAAGAGAATACATATGCCGGTTTGTGCTGCTGGAAAAAGCAAACTAATTATAAAATATAATGGAAATGTATATCCATGCAATTTCTTTCAAACAGAGGATTTTCTTTGTGGAAATGTATTTGAGGAAGATTTGAAGGATATTTGGAAAAATGGAAAAGGGTTTAAAAGATTTAGAAGTTATTATTTAAATGACAATTTGCCTGAAGAATGTATGAGTTGCAAAAAGCATAATAATTGCTTTTCTGGTTGCAGGGCTTGGACAAAGAGTTACATACAAGAAGATGCTGATGTTAAAAAGGAAGGAGATGTTAGGTGTGGGATTATCGATGCATATGCTAGAGCTTGAGATTACCACGAAGTGTAATTTGAATTGTTTGCATTGCTATAACAGAGAAAATAAAAATATTGATATGGATTATGATGATGTTATAAAATACATAAATTTTGCAAATAAGAATAAAGTACATACTCTGACTTTGTCTGGTGGAGAAGCGTGTTTGCATCCACAATTTAAAGAAATTTGTGCATATTTAAAAGAAAACAGGAATAAACTAGATGGTATAAGTAAGGTAACATTGCAGACAAATGGATATATACGAAATCTAAATTTAGAAAATTTGCAAGGATTTGATTACATACATTTAAGTTTTGATATAGATGAAAATGGAGCAAGGAATATAAGCAGTCAAAAGACAATAGAACTTGCAAAAGATTTGGAAAGCGTTGGAGTTAAGCCATACTTATTTACAACAGTTCATAAAAAGAATTTAAATCATATAGACGAAATAGTAAAAATAGCGAATGAGAATAATGTGAGCATAGCATTCAACTTTTGTATAGATACAGGAAAAGATAAAGAATTTTTGCTAAGTGGTGAAGAAAAAATCTTTGCTATAAAGAAACTATTGGAATATGAAAAACAAGGAAAAATTAATAAATTAAAACATCCATATGTAAATTCTTTTAAGAAAATGGCTTTAGGAAAAGATGAAGACTTTAAGATTAAAGGCGGGTGCACAGCAGGAATTGCGTCATGCTCAATTTTAGCAAATGGAGATGTAATACCATGTCCTTTTGTTAGAATAAAAGCAGGCAATATACATGAAGAGCCTTTAGAAAAAATTTGGTTAGAATCAAATTTATTAAGAGAAATACGAGATAGAAAAAAATATGAAGTATGTGGTAGCTGCAAATATTTGCCATATTGTGGAGGATGCAGAAGATCAGCTTACCAAAGTAGCAACAAGATTAATGGATTTGATTACAATTGTATAGCAAGAGAGGAGGTGTCGTGATGGATAGACAAGATTGGGAAATGAGCGTAGAAGAATTCAATGACTGTGGTTGTGCAATGAATGGAGACTAGTGGAAAATAGGGACAGGTCTCAAATTCCGCAAAAGTGGAAAATGGGGACAGGTCTTAGAATGACAATTTATGGAGAAAACAAATTAAATTTTAAAAAATACAGTAAATGAGCTACATATTGAAACAGAGCCTAGTTTAACTAAGCTCTGTTTTTAACCGTTAGAAAAAAGTTCCTTTTGGTTTACATTGCAATACTAACAAAGTTTTAGATTATGTATAAAACAGTGTATGCTTATTGTGTATAAATATATTGTCAATAAAATCCCAACCCATACAATTCAGCGGCGTTTTTGTACAAGATTTGTTCTCTAATGCTTTCTGGAACACGCAATCTGTTAACAACATCAAGTTCATCTTTACTATTTCCCCAAGGAGAGTCACTACCAAAAAGAATTTTATCAATTGGTACATAGTCTAAGACTTTGTAATAAATATCTTCAGGAGAATGAATGTCTTCTGGAGAAAAGAGTGAAGACTTTTTAGTTTTAAACATAAAAACAGATGGACAGCAGTCAACAAATGCATTTTCCAGTATAGCAATTTTTCTTAAACAATTTTCATCAAGTGCTGCAGCATGAGCAATTACAATTTTTACATCAGGATTGTTTTGGGCAAAGGTAATGGCGTTTGCAGCACTTTCCAAGTCACGCATGCCAGTATGAATTAAAATAGGCTTGGATGAGTGTAACCTAAAATCGGCAACACTTACTTGATCGTTCCAAGGATGAAATTTGAAGCCTACAAATTCATTTCCATAGCATTTCTCAAAAAAATTGATTTCTGCTTGGAGTGTAGAATGACACAGTGATAGATAAAGAAGCGGGCTCATTTGTGCTCGATAAGGTTTTGTTAAGTTGATGAGAGCAACATTATACTTACGCAAAGGGTCTAATGCTGATTTTAAAATAATATTGCCACATGTTTTACACTTTAAAACTAATTTGCCACCTTCTTCAAAAATGCCAACCCGGTGCCGATGTGGATTACTACAATTGCAGTTGTTTAAGTTATTGTTAACAGTATCTTGCAATTCATTTGGATATAATGTATTTGGTATAACAGAAACATTTGGGTGAGATGTACTTGGCAAAGGAGAACTACTTATACCAGTATTATTTGTGTATTGATTACGGCTAACTGAAGGACAATGCATAGAGCAATCATTAGGACACCGGAAAATACTTACTTTAGGATTTAGTGTTGGCATAGCTAAGTCAATTCCATTTTCTCTCATTTCTGCTAAAAACCGTCTTATACCATAATCATTGTAAAAAAAGAAATTTGTGTCAGTATTCAAATGTACATGCGAATTTATAATCATAAATTTCACTCCTTTAAATTTTTATATATCATATCACACAAATAATCAAAAATCACAATTTGTCGAAAACTTCCCATAAATCGTCAAAACTTCTCTGATTTCGCTATTGGAAAAATATGTAAGAAGGAATATAATTAATTTGCGTTTTGATAAAGATTAAGTATGGCATTTAAAGTCCGTTCTATCTTGCTGGCACATTCTCCACGTATTCGAATAAAAAATATATGTGCCACGTAGAACTACTTAAGCAAAACAAATTAATAATAAAGTAAAACTAAGGAGGGGTGTATGTGAAAATTAGTTATCAAAAAGAGGACAAGCAGTTATTAGTTGAGATAACAGAAGAAATTGACCACCATGTGGCGGAAAAAATAAGGAGGAAAGTTGATGATGAAATTACAAGATATATGCCTAGAAAAACTATATTTGATTTTAGTAGGGTTTCTTTTATGGACAGTGCGGGAATAGGGATGATTATAGGAAGATATAAAATGATGAAACTCATAGGGGGAAGTTTAGAAATTATTAATATAAGCCAGACGGTAAGGAGAATACTTGAAATGAGCGGTATTAATAAGATTATACCAATGGCGAGCTAATGAGAAAATAGGGACAGACCCTAAATTATCATTTTTGAGAAAATAGGGACAAGCCTAAAATAAAAAATCATGAAAAAAATAAGGAGTGTCCCCAACGTCCAAGTACTTGGACAAAAAGGAGTGTCCCCAAGTGTAAAGAAAAATTGACAAAAAGGAGTGTCCCTTTTGTCAACGGAGGAGGAGTTAAGAAAAATGTATGATAATGAGATGAAATTGGAATTTTTGAGTAAATCTAGTAATGAGGCGTTTGCTAGGATTACTGTTGCGGCTTTTGCATCTAGTTTAGACCCAACGATTGAGGAACTTGCAGATATAAAGACTGCTGTTTCTGAGGCTGTGACGAATTGTATAATTCATGGTTATGAAGATTGTGAGGGGATTATAAAGATTAAAGCTAGGATTATAAAAAATACTATAGAGATAGAGGTGTCTGATACAGGTAGAGGTATTGAAAATGTTGAGCTTGCACGTAAGCCTTTATATACAACAAAGGCAAATTTGGAGAGGTCTGGTATGGGCTTTACGATTATGGAGAGTTTTATGGATGAAGTAGAAATTGACTCAGTGTATGGTTTAGGTACAAAAGTAATAATGAAGAAAAAAATAAAGAAGCATTTAGTTGATGTAGAAGATGAGGAGTTTGCAAGCATAGGAGGAGTGGGCTAGGTGCTAGAAAACAGTTTGTATGAGAACAAAATAGAGGATATAGAGGAAGCTCAAAATGGGAGTAAATCAGCTATGGAGAGACTTATAAAAGATAATAATGGACTTATTTGGAGTATTGTAAAAAGATTTAGAAATAGGGGATATGAAATAGATGATTTATATCAAATAGCTGCAATGGGATTTATGAAAGCAATAAAAAAGTTTGATACTAGTTTTGATGTAAGATTATCAACATATGCAGTACCATATATTTTAGGAGAAATTAGAAGATACATACAAACAGAAGGACCAATAAAAATAAGTAGAAGTATTAAAGATTTAGGGTATAAAATATCAGAATTGCAAAAAGAATATATACGAGAGGGAAAAGAACTTACAATAGAGGAAATGGCCAAAGAACTCGGAGCAGAAAAAGAAGAAATTGTTGCTGCTATGGAGAGTAAAATGCCAATAAATTCAATATATGAAGAAGAAGGCAGTGACGGTGATGGAATTAATATAGAAGATAAAATTAGCACAGGTATAGATGAGCAAAATATGATAATAAATAAAGTCGCAATAATGGATTTGCTGGAAAAATTGGATGATAAAGAAAAGCAAGTTATATTGCTGAGATATTACAGGGGCAAAACACAGACTGAAGTATCAAAGATTATGAATGTTAATCAAGTACAAGTATCAAGAATAGAAAGAAGGGCTTTGGAAATTATGAGGAGGAGGCTTGGAAGTGATGCGATTATAGCATGATGCTAATTCATGTTTTTTAAAAGCCTAGCAATGTCTGCTTAGAAATTTTTATTTTCGGCCCCCAACTGCGTAACAGTCTGTATAAAAATTTCTAAGCAGACATTGCTAGGCTAAAATAATTAACCAAGAATTTTAATGAGGTAATGACAATGAAAAGAATTTTGATTTACTTAATAGCCTTGATATGTATATGTTTTTCAATTCCAATAGTTTTCACTAAGGAGTTTGCTCAAAGAACATATTCGCAGGAGACAGTCAATGATGCAATAATAGATAATGATAATGCCCAAAATGCAGAGAATGAAGTTCAACAATCTACATATGACTATAAAACATATAATACGATAAAATTACTACACACTGAAACAAATGAAGTAGAAGAAGTAGATTTGGATACATATTTGTATGGAGTGGTTTCTGCTGAAATGCCGGCATCTTTTGAAGAAGAGGCTCTAAAGGCACAGGCTGTAGTTGCTAGAACATATACATTATATAAAATTGTAAACAATGATGGTAAACATGGGGAGGCAGATATATGTGATGACTCTGCATGTTGCCAAGCATGGATATCAGAAGAGGATAGAAAAGAAAAATGGAATGAAGATGAGAGGGAGAATAATTGGAATAAAATTGTAAATGCGGTAAATAGCACACAAGGGAAGATTATAACTTACAATGGAGAGCCAATTAATGCATTTTTTCATTCTAATAGCGGAGGAGAGACAGAAACTCCGGTAAATGTATGGGGAGGAAGTGATTATCCATATTTGCAGACAGTAGCGACTTCTGGAGAAGATGCATATAGCCAATATAGCTCAGAAGCCACATTTTCTAAAGAAGAGTTTGAAGAGAAAATAAAAGAGGTACATAGTGATTTTGAAGTTGATTTTTCAAAAGATGACTGCATAGAGATTAAAGAATATACAGATGGAAATAGAGTAAAGACCATAAAGATAGGAAACTTAGAACTATCTGGAGTTGAAGTTAGAAATATATTTGGATTAAGGTCAGCAAATTTCAAAGTTACTGTGGAAGAGGAGAATATTAAATTTGAAGTGACCGGATATGGACATGGAGTTGGAATGAGCCAAACAGGTGCAGATAGTTTGGCAAAAGAGGGAAAAACGTATGAGGATATAATTCATCATTATTATACTGATGTGGAGATTGAAAATATGTGAAAAAAATTGTATAAATTTCTCAAAAATGTAAATACTTAAGGTAAATAAAGTTTTGGAGGTATGAATTATGAATAGACAAAGAAGAGGTTTTAATAAAGACGGGATGGATATTAAAAGAGTATTGTACATTGCAGGAGGAATTTTATCATTATCAGTTATAGCATTTATAGCGATTTTTATTCTATATGGAAGTGGGCAAAATAGTGAGCCGCAGCTTGCAAGAATGAACACATCAATAATAGATGACTATAACACAAATATTGTAGAAGAAACTAGTAGCCAGATGGGAAGAACAGTAAATGAAATGGCAAATGAGGAAGCAAGTTCTCAAACAAATGAAATAACAAATGAGATTGCAAATGAAGTAAATAGCGAGGAAATTGATGAAGAGGATAGTACAAAATATGCTGTGAACACAAGTAATACAGAAACCAAGTCAGTGAGTGAAAGTGAGCAAGCAAATACAACCAAGCAAGAAGAAGCAAAAGAAGAGGAAGAAGTTAAGGACCCAGAATTTGCAATGCCAGTAGAAGGAGAAATATTAAGGGAATATGCAAAAGATAATTTAGTATATTCAGCAACATTGGATGAATGGATTACACATAATGGAATAGATATAGCAGCAGATAAAACAACAGTTGTTAAAGCATCTGCGGCAGGAACAGTGAAGTCAATAAAAAATGACCCAAGATATGGACTTACTATAGTAATTGAACATGTAAACGGTTTCTCTAGTGTATACTCAAATCTATTAACAGCTGAATTTGTAGAAGAGGGAGAAACAGTAGAAAAAGGACAAACTATAGGAACAGTTGGAAATACAGCAACATTTGAAATTGCTGATGAATCACATTTGCATTTTGAAATATTAAAAGATAACGAATACGTAGACCCAGAGTTGTATGTGAAATAGGTTATTATTAAAAAGTTACTGAAACAGTAACTTTTTTTCCATTCATATTGATTTATTCAAGTCAATATAGTAAAATACGTATATAAGAGGAGATAGCTATGGATTGGACAAATGAACAAAAACAAGCAATATATGAAAAAAGTAATAATATCTTAGTTGCAGCAGCAGCACGGCAGTGGTAAAACAGCCGTGCTTGTTGAGCGTATAATAAATAAGGTGATAAACGAAAATGTAGACATTGACAAAATATTGATAGTTACTTTTACAAATGCAGCTGCCAGTGAAATGAGGGAAAGAATTTTAGATGCAATATATAAAAAGCTTGAGGAAAATCCTGCTTCGGTTAATCTTCAAAGACAGATAAATCTTTTGAACAAGGCAAGTATTTGTACAATACATTCTTTTTGCTTGGATGTTATACGTAACAATTTCTATGAAATAGATGCGTCTGCTAATTTTAGGATTGGTGATACAGCTGAAATAGAGATGCTGAAGTCTGATGCATTGGAAGAGATTTTTGAGCAAAAATATATGGATAATGATAAAGACTTTATAAAACTCATTGAAACATATACAGATTATAGAGGTGACGAAAAATTACAAGAGATTATTTTAAATATATACAAATATATACAAAGTAATCCTTTCCCAGAAAAGTGGTTAAATGAAAAGGTTGAGGAGTTTAATGTAGATGTAGAAAAGGATTTTGCAGAAACTACATGGGGCAAGATTATTTTAGCAAATGTGCAGGAAAAAGTTCAGGATATGATACTTAGGTTAGAAAAAATAAAAAGCGAAACTTTAAGATTTACAGAGCTTGAAAAATTTTCGCTAGTACTTCAAGATGATATAAACAATTTGCAAAGTATAAAATATGATAATTGGGACTTAGCATTTGATACGATGAATGGAATTTCATGGGCTAAATGGCCGGTTGACAAGAAAGTTACTTTAGAGCTAAAAAATGAAGCAAAAGATATACGTGACAAGATAAAGAAAGAATTTAGTGGAGCTATTTTGCAATATAATTCTAAAGAAGCAAATGAGGATATATCTGCAATGTATGGAATTCTAGATGTTTTACGTAAATTGATTTTAGAGTTTACATCAGAGTTTGCTAAGAAAAAGAAAGAAAAAAATATAATTGATTTTAATGATATTGAGCATTTTGCATTAAAGATTTTAGTAAATGAGGACGGGGAGAAAACAGAAGTTGCTAAAAAGTACATGAGCAAATTTGAAGAAATCTTAATAGACGAATATCAAGATAGCAACCTAGTGCAGGAAAAAATATTGACAAGCATATCAAAAGGAAACAATATTTTTATGGTTGGAGATGTTAAGCAAAGTATATATAAATTTAGACAAGCTAGACCAGAGCTTTTCCTAGAAAAGTATGCTAATTATGACACTAAAGATGGATTATTAGAAAAACATGCAAATAAAAATATCTTACCAGCAAACCATGCACAATATGACACAAAAAGTGGACAAAATGTGGATAGTACAGGCCTAAAAATTCAGCTTTTTAAGAATTTTAGAAGTAGAAAGAATGTTCTTGATATTACTAATTTAGTATTTGAAAACATAATGAGTAAAGAACTTGGAAATGTAGAATATAATGAAGAAGAATATTTGAATTTGGGTGCGGATTATCCTAATCCAGACGAAAAGGTAGACTATGCTGGAATTGCAGAACTACATATAATTGATTTAAAGGAAAAAGAAGAGGACTATTATAAGACTGTAGATAATGAAGATGGAGCTTTAGCAGGTGAGAAAAATAGTATTGAAACAAATGACAGGGAGAATGATAACAAGAGTATAAAAGAGAACATTGGTATCCAAATTAAAGAATCTCTTTCAAATGAAGAAATCGAAGAGGAAAGAATAGAAGACTCAGTTTTGGAGGCTAGGTTTGTAGCTAAGAAAATACAAGAATTGCTACAGAGCAACTATCATGTCTATGACAAGAAGAAAAAAGCTTACAGAAAAGTTATGGCAAAAGATATTTGCGTGCTTTTACGTGCTACATCAGTATTAGCACCAATTTACGAAAAAGAGATTGAAGAGCTAAATATACCAGTGTTTAGTGATAGTTCAAACACATATCTAGAAACAATGGAAGTACAAACAATAATGGCTATGCTTAAAGTTATAGACAATCCAATGCAAGATATACCACTTGTTACAGTACTTAGGTCCAATATTTTTGGATTTACTGATAATGATTTAATACAGATACGATTAAGCGATAAAAAATGTTCTTTTTATGAATCTATGCTAAAAGCAAAGCTAAGTGTAGATAATAGACTAAGAGCAAAAATCGATAATACTATTTTACAAATAGAAAAGTGGAAAGCAGAAGAAAAATATACTCCACTCAATGAATTTATATGGAAAATATATTTAGATACAGGATTTTATGATTATGTAAGTTTACTTCCAAATGGGGATTTGAGACAAGCAAATTTAAAATTGCTTTTTGAAAAAGCAAAACAATATGAGAAAGCAAGCTTTAAAGGATTATATAACTTTATTAATTTTATTGATAAAGTTAAAACAAGCAGTGGAGATGCATCATCTGCAAAGATAATAGGAGAAAATGACAATGTAGTAAGAATAATGAGTATTCATAAAAGTAAAGGTCTAGAATTTCCAGTAGTGTTTTTAGCAAGTACAGGCAAGAAGTTCAACATGCAAGATTTGAACACGCCAATATTGCTACACCAAGATATAGGATTTGGAATGCAATTCATAGACTCTGAAAAAAGAATAGAGTATAGCACATTAAGTAAAGAAGCAATAAGAATTAGTTCTAAGCAAGAGACAATTTCTGAAGAAATGAGAGTGCTTTATGTTGCGTTAACCAGAGCAAAAGAAAAACTAATCATAACAGGAATGTGCAGAGATTTAGAAAAGGCTCTAAAAGATAAGGAAAAAGTGCTAGATATATACAAAAAAAGTGATGCATTCCAGATTTCTTTGGACAATGTAGCAAGAGTAGAAAGGCCAGATTTTAAGATAAACAAAAATGCTGTGCAAAAGTATACATCATACTTAGATTGGCTAGAACTTGTATATGAATATAACAAAGAAAATGGAATAAGAAATGTTATTGATTTACATACATACAACAAAGCTGATTTAATAAAGCAGATCCAAAGAGAAGAAAATGAGACAATTGATATGGCTAAAGTGATAAAAGAAAAAGCAAATGCTGTAAATAAAAGGAATAGCGAAAATCAACTAAGTGCAAGTTCACAAGAAAGAGATGTAAATATTGGAAATTTCATGAATAGTATAGAAAATTTAAAGAATGACATCAAAATTCAGCAAGGAATAATGCATACAGAAGAGATGACTAGTGAAAGACAAATAAACTTAGATGAAATGCAAATAAAGAAATTACTAGAATGGAAATATGAGTACATAGCATCATCTAAAATACCAACAAAAACATCTGTAACTAAGCTTAAAGAGATGGAACAAGAAAGTGACATAGACGATTTGATAGAGATGGCAAGAAATAGAATTAGTATAGAAAAGAAAGATAATGAAAGTGAAACCGTTCTAAATGGAAAGTATCTGAAAGAAGAAGTTATTGATGACAAAGAAAATATTGAAAATGAACACATAGCTAATAAAAAACCAGAAGAAAAAACACTAAGAAACGAAGGAATAGTAAAAGAAAGTGAAAAATCAAATGCACAAAGTACTGAAAAATACAACAGACTAACTGCAAAACCAAAATTCATGGAAAAAGTGCAAAAATTAACAGCTGCTCAAAAAGGAACTCTAATACATTTATGTGTACAAAAATTAGACGAAAAGAAAGACTATACAGAAGAAGATTTACATGAGTTTGTATTAGATTTAAAAAATAGAAATATTATATCAGAAAGAGAAGCGGAAAGCATTAATATAGAGTTATTATATAAATACACAAAATCTGAATTATGGCGAGAATTGAAACAAGCCAAAGAGATACATAAGGAAGAGCCGTTCTACATAAATGTTCCAGCAAGAGAAATTTTTGATGAAGCGGCAGAAGACGAAATGATATTGGTACAAGGTATAATAGATTTGTATTATATAGATACGGATGGAAGATTAATTTTAGTAGATTATAAAACTGACTATGTACCAGATGGAGATGTAAGTAAGCTAGAGGAAAAATATAAAGTGCAATTAGATTTGTACAAAAAAGCATTAGAAGGAGCACTAAATCAAAGAATAGATAAGGCTATGATTTGGGCACTTAATAAGTAGAAAGTTGTGCAATTGGGGATGAAACCCAATTGCATTAAACCTATAAGAAAAAAATAGGTTTAGCCTATACTAAACCCACCAATTATTACGCGTAATAAAATATATATTAACTATGAAAATCATAATTTAAGCTCTTTTTACTTTGCCAGAACGTAAGCACTTTGCACATACAGAGACTGTTTTTGTATCTCCATTTACTATTGCTTTAACCTTTCTTAAATTTGGTTTGAATGTTCTTGTGCTTCTTCTGCTTACATGAGAACGAGCTATACTTATTTTATTTCCGTGTGCTACTGATTTTTCGCAAATTTCACATTTAGCCATGATTTTGCACCTCCTATATGTAAAAATAAAATCGACTAAATATAAGTTTATCATAAAATAGCATAAAAAACAAGGGTTTTAGAGAAATTTGTATGAAATTTACTTAATTTATTATAATATTTTTTACAACTTCTCCAGCAATTAAAAGTCCAGCGACAGATGGGACAAAACTAATGCTAGCAGGTGAAGAGGAATTAGTTTTGATTGGCTCTTCTTTAGAGTAGAGTACTTTTAAATGTGGAATATTTAATTTTTTTAATTCTTTTCTTATGACTTTTGCAAGAGGGCATACAGAAGTCTTTGTTATATCTGTAATTTCAAATTTACTTGCATCTAGCTTATTTCCAGTCCCCATACATGAAATCAGAGGGATACTGTTTTTATAACAATATTTAATTATTTCTAGTTTTGATGAAACAGTATCAATAGCATCTATCAAATAATCAATATGGAATTTAATATCTATTTCTGATGAATTGTTAGAGTTTGGTAAGATTTCTTTATTATTAGAATTAATTATAGTAAATTCACTATTTATATGCTCCATAATCTCTTCAATATTACTTTTATCTACGAACTCCTTAATCTTGCAAACATTAATGTCAGGATTTATTTTTAAAATTCTTTCTTCTTCCACATCAACTTTTGCCTTTCCTATAGTAGAAGTATCTGCAATTAATTGCCTATTTATATTTGTGATGTCAGCAATGTCTTTATCTATTATAGCAATATTTCCTATGCCAGCTCTTACTAATCCTTCAACCACATAAGAGCCAACTCCACCTAAACCAAAAACGACAACATTTGCATTTTTTAATTTATTTATGTTTTCCGAGCCAATAAGCATGTCTGTTCTATTAAGCCAATTATTATACATGTGAGCCTCCTTTTCTTATTGAATAGAAAATTTTTTTATAAATTTCCAGAGCAACTATAACTATTATAACATGCTTAAAAAGAAAAGGTCAAATTTGACAGTTACAATTCACAGCCTTTTCTTTTAGAAAAGAAGTATATATTTTTTTCTTTTTATTGGAGCGCTTAAGGTGGGGACCGACAAGTTTACAAACTGTTAAACGAAGTTTTTACAGTTTGTACGCAGTTGGGGGCCGGAAATAAAAATAAAAAAATATATACTTCTTCTCGATATTAATATGCTGTAAATAGTAACATTTGACAAACAAACTTTTGTAAAATCTCTTGCTTTTTTATAGATTTGTGATAAAATATGTAAAGTAAAATTAAAGTAAAGGAGAAAAACAATGATATCATATTTAAAAGGAAGCGTAGAGGCTAAAAACATAGATAGTATAGTTATAGAAGTTGGAGGAATAGGATACAAAGTTTTTATGTCGAGAAATTCTATAGACAAAGTTGGAGAATTAGGAGAGATAGTTAAAGTCCATACATATATGAGAGTGAGGGAAGATGATATAAGTCTTTATGGATTTTGTTCAAATGAAGAGCTTAGAATGTTTGAACAACTTATAGGAGTGAGTGGAGTAGGTGCAAAATCAGCATTAACAATATTATCTAATATATCTCCATCAAAATTTGCACTAGCAATTATTTCAGGAGATGTAGGTGTGTTAAAGAGTTTACCTGGAATAGGAGCAAAATCTGCGCAAAGAATGATTTTAGAGTTAAAAGATAAGATGAAAACAGAAGAAGCAATACAGTTTGATAATGATATAGTACCACAATACATACCAGAGAATAACAATGCAAGGGATGCTGTTGAAGCACTTCAGGTATTAGGATATGCGAGAAAAGATATAGACATAGCTTTATCTAAAGTAGATACAAATAATTTGACTGTGGAAGATATAATTAAACAAGGATTGAAATATTTGGGGAGATAAAGTTTGAAAAAGCATTACAAGTTTGGCGTATCCAAGCTTGACTGGAGCATTCAGAAAGGAGAGTTATAATGGATTTAAGCAAGCCATTGGCATATAGAATGAGACCAAAGACATTAGAAGAATATGTAGGACAAGAACATATCCTTGGAAAGGACAAAATATTATATAGAACAATTAAAGCAGATAGGCTTTCAAGTATTATATTATGGGGACCTCCTGGCTGTGGAAAGACCTCACTTGCAAGAGTAATAAGCAATACAACAAAATATAAATTTAAAAGAATAAATGCAGTAACAGCAGGAATTGGCGATATTAAACAAGCAATTGAAGAAGCAGGAAATTTATTATTAAATCCAAGTGGAAAGTGTATATTATTCATAGATGAGATACATAGATTTAATAAGTTACAACAAGATGCACTATTGCCATATGTGGAAAATGGAACAGTTATATTAATAGGAGCAACAACAGAAAATCCATATTTTGAAGTAAATAAGGCTTTGATTTCAAGGTCTATGGTATGCAGATTAAACCCACTTACTGAAAATGATATATATAAAGTCCTAAAAAGGGCGTTGGAATCGGAAGAAGGGCTAGCAAGCTACAATATAAAAATAGAAGTTGAAACATTGAGGAAAATAGCAGAAGTATCAAATGGAGATGTAAGAACAGCATTAAACGGATTAGAAGTAGCAGTACTTACAACTAATGTGGAAAGTGATGGATATATACATATAACAAATGAGATAGCAGCAGAATGTGTGCAAAGAAGAAAAGCAGTATTTGATAAAAACGGAGATAGCCATTACGACAACATAAGTGCATTTATAAAATCAATGAGGGGAAGTGACCCAGACGCAACAGTATTCTATTTGGCAAGAGCAATAGATGGAGGAGAAGACCCAGTATTTTTAGCAAGAAGAATAGTAATCTGTGCATCAGAAGATGTAGGACTAGCAGACCCAAATGCATTAGTTGTAGCAACATCAGCAATGCAAGCAGTAAACATGGTAGGAATGCCAGAAGCAAGAATAATACTATCAGAAGCGGCAATATATGTAGCGCTTGCAAAAAAATCAAATGCATCATACATGGCAATAAACAAAGCACTAGAAGACGTAAAAAACAAAGACACAGGAGAAATACCAATGCACATAAGAAACGCACCAGCAGAAGGAATGAGCCAGTTCGGCTACCATGAAGGATACAAATATCCACACGATTATCCAGGCCACTGGGTAGAACAACAATACTTGCCAGATAAAATGGTAGGAACAAAATACTTGGGCGAAATTTGACAAAAGGGACACTCCTTTTTGTCAATCTTTTTTTACACTTTGGGACACTCTTTTTTGTCAAATTTTCTTTACACTTTGGGACACTTCTTTTTGAGTACTTATTTTTTTGAACTAAGATACTTCTTCTTGTCTTTACATTTTTAAGGACTCTTTCTTAAACTTAAAAATTATTGAAACAAAGCAAGACATAAGTATAGTAAATGCAGTAGTAAAAAATTTCACAACTTAAAGAAAGTTTAAAATTAATTGAAATAAATATAGTGTGTTTAACTATCTTTTATTGTTCACATAATTTGAAATAGTTGCTCTTGTTAATCCGAAATATTTTTGCAATTTCATTATTATTGGCATTTGTTGTATTTTTAATTTTTTGTATTAATAATTTTAACATTCTTTTATCTTTTAAGTTTATATTATCTAGATTATAATTCTCTTTAAATTCATTAATGACTGATGATATATTACTTTCAAGATTAAGTTTTCTGTCTACGTCTGTGTCAATAAAATCTAGAATTTCGTTTTCTTGTGTATTAATTCTATTTTGTATCTCACTTAAAACTTTTTCTAAATTATAATTATTTGCACTAGAAAACTTATAATCCTTTGCATCTTTTACAATTCCAGCTTTAACAGGATTATTATGTATATAATGTATACAGTTATAAAAATATTTTTCATTATAAATATATTCACTTTCAAATCTATTTCTAAATACTACTCCTACTCTATCTTCTAACCTATTATATAGCAATGCAAATTTCATATTTACCATTTTCATAAATTCAGACATATCATTTGTATTTTTTATTTCTAAAAGTAGATGAGCATGATTTATCATTATACAATATGCAATGATTTTAATGCTCTTTTTACTTGCGTAATCAAACAATAATTTGATATACATTTTTTTGTATTTATCACTATAAAAAATTTTTTCTTTATTAATTCCTTGCGACATAATATGGTAATAGTTACCACTAAATATATTCCTAGCCTCTCTTGGCATAACAACACCACTCTTTCTTTTTCGTTTTTTACTTGGATTTTATTAAGAATAAAAATAAAATGAATAAATTTTAATATAGAATACATTGTTTTACATAAAATGTCAAGACCTAAAATAAATATAATTAAATAATTTGTTACTGTTTAATGGTTTTCGAATTATGCATGTCCTGCAACGGTAGTTCTAATTAAAATAGCCTCACTCCGTCCCGACGGAGCTCCCTGCTCCGCTCGGCTATTTTAATTAGAAACTCCCTGCGCGGACTTTAAGTTCATTTAAATCATTAAACAGTAACAATAATTTAAAGCAAATTAATTAAAGGAGTGTCCCAAAGTGTAAAAAAAGATTGACAAAAAGGAGTGTCCCTTTTGTCAATTTTCTTCAATAGTTACGCTATTTCCGTTAGCTTCAACTTCGCTATTTGAGTTTGCGTCTACTATTTGATTCTTTTTTGGTCTTCTTTTATCATTTTTGAACATTTCTGCTGCTGCTCCTAAACTTGATAGGGCAGATGTTGCTTCAAATGGTATGAATACTTTGTTTGCTTCTCCATTTGCTACTTCTTTTAATGCTTCTAATGATTTTAATTGTACTAATTTTTCATCTGGGTTTGCTTTCATGATTGCATCATATACCATATGTACTTCTTCGGCTTTTGCCTCAGCTACTTTCTTAATTGCTTCAGCCTCACCAGTAGCTCTTCTTATTCTTGCTTCTCTATCAGCTTCTGCTTCTAGAATAGCTGCTTCTTTTTTACCTTCAGCAAGTGTGATTGCAGATTGTCTTTCACCTTCTGCTTGAAGGATTAAAGCTCTTTTATTTCTTTCTGCATTCATTTGTTTTTCCATTGCGTCGCGTATGTCTGCTGGTGGTGTGATATCTTTAATTTCAACTCTGTCTATTTTACATCCCCATTGGTCTGTTGCTTCATCAAGTAATACTCTTAATTTATCATTAATTGCATCACGTGAACTAAATGTTGAGTCTAAGTCCATTTTACCAACTATATCACGGATTGTTGTAATTGCTAGATATTCTATACCTTTCTTTAAACTTTGAATTTCGTATACTGCTTTTGCTGGGTCTGTTACTTTGTAGAACACAACTGTGTCTATTGTAATTGTAACGTTATCCTTTGTGATAACACCTTGTGGTGGAATGTCCATTGTTTGTTGTTTTAAGCTTACTATGCTACGTACATGGTCAAAGAATGGAACGATTATTGTAAGACCAGCATCTGCTATTTTATAGAATTTACCAAGTCTTTCAATAATATAAACTTCTGATTGTTTTACAATTCTGATTGTCTTAAATGCAATAATTAGTATAATTACTAATAATACGATTAAAAACCACATAAAAATATCCTCCTAATATTTATTTACTGTATACTCATAATTATAATTAGGCAATGAGCAAGCCTTTATGTAAAAAAATTAAAATCTTATTTATAGCAGTTATTATTTGTGCATTGTAATAAGTATACTTGTTAAAATAATAACCAATATTAATTCATAATTTATGAAATAGTAGCTGTAGTATTTTCTGAAATTTTCTTCACAACTGCCTTTACACCGTCTATCTCAACAATTTCAACTTCTGTATCTTTTGCAATATCTTCATCATCTGCAGATTTTGCAGACCATACATCTCCATCGATTTTTATTTGTCCACTGCCTTCGATATTGTTTATTTTTGAGATAACAATTCCTTTTTTACCTATTATAGAATAGGCATTTGTTTTAACTTCTTTAGGCACTTTTATAAATTTGTTTACAAGTGGCCTTGTGAAAATTAATAGTAATGTTGATGTTATGACAAATACCAATACTTGAATTAGTATGCTATCTGTTAAGAAACTTGTTACCATTGCAAGCAAAGCTCCAATGCCAAGCCAAAAAACTAAAAAGCCAATTGTTGCCATTTCAATTATAAAAAATACTCCCGCAGCGATTAGCCAAAATATCCACATAATCTTTCATTCCTTAATATAAATTTAAGTTTTTAGGAAAACTCATAAACCTTATTTAGTTACATTATATGAAAGCATATCTGATATAATGTATAGCACAAAACTCTAACACTATATATTATACTATAAAACAAAAAAAAAGAAAATAGGAATATGCAAAATTTTGTAAAATCTTGATACTATTTTAAGACTTTGAATAAAAAATATGTATGTTGTAAATGTTTGTTTTCGGCCTCCAACTGCGTACAAACTGTAAAAACTTCGTTTAATAGTTTGTAAACTTGTCGGTCCCCACCTTAAGCACTCAAACAAAATTTAAAACATACATATTACCTGGATAAAAAGCAAGAAAACAAAATTACTTTAAACAGTAACAAAGAATTCTAAATTTTAAATCTCGTGTTAAAAAAGTAGGGCTTGATAATGGTGTAATCTTGATGTAAAATATAGTTACAAAAAAGAAAAAGGAATGATTAGATGAAATTAGTAATTCAAAGAGTTGAAAATGCAAAGGTAGATGTAGATGGAAAGATAGTAGGTAGTATAGAGAAAGGATTTTTAGTATTACTTGGGGTTACTCATACAGATACAAGGGAAACTGCAGATTATTTAGTTAAGAAATTGTGCAAACTTAGGGTGTTTGAGGATGAAGACGGAAAGATGAATTTAAGTATAAAGGATGTAGGAGGACAGCTTCTTATAGTATCACAATTTACACTATATGCAGACTGCTCTGGAGGAAATAGACCTTCTTTTGTAAATGCCGCAAAACCTGACTTGGCAAATGAATTGTACGAATACTTTTGCGAGAAATGTAAAGAGGAACAAATAGAGGTACAAAAGGGAATCTTTGGAGCAGATATGAAAGTTAGTCTGTTGAATGATGGACCAGTGACTATTATACTTGAAAAATAAACTTTGACAAAAGGGACACTCCTAAACGTCCAAGAACTTGGACAAAAGGGACAGACTTAATAGCAAGCAGCGCTGATAAAATATAGAAAAGTGTCCCAAAGTGTAAAAGAAAATTGACGTTAGGGACACTCTTAAAGTGTAAAGAAAAATTGACAAAAAGGAGTGTCCCCAAGTGTCAAAAAACTTTGACAAAAAGGAGTGTCCCTAAGTGTAAAGAAAGGATGAAATAGATGAGTAGAAAAATTTGGAAAGCAGGAACATTCATATATCCACTTCCAGCAGTAATGGTATCATGTGGAACTATGGAGAAATCAAATATAATGACAGTAGCATGGACAGGTATTTTAAATACAAATCCAGCTATGTGTTATATCTCAGTACGACCAGAGAGGTATTCATATAATCTGATTAAGGAGCAAGGTGATTTTGTAATAAATTTAACAAATGAAAGGTTAGCCTATGCAACAGATTGGTGTGGAGTAAAAACAGGTGCTAAAGTAGATAAGTTTAAAGAAATGCATCTTACTAAGGAAAAGGCAGAGTTTGTAAAATGTCCAATTATAAAAGAAAGCCCTGTGGCAATAGAATGCAAAGTAAAGGAGATAAAGGAGCTGGGCAGTCATCATATGTTTGTTGCAGAAGTGCTATCAATAGATGCGGATGAACAATACATAGATGAAAAAGGTGCTTTTGATATTTCTAAATGTAATTTAATAGCATATTCAAATGGTCATTACTATAGCATGGGAAAAAAGATAGGAAGATTTGGATTTTCAGTGCAGAAGAAAAAGAAAAGAAAATAGCAAATTATTAGCAAGTTGATTTCTATATTGGGGGCTACCTGTTTTATGGGTACCTCTCTTGCACAATGTACCCTCATAAAACATCCAAGAACTTGGAAAAAGACAGGTCTGAAATAATAGTTGCCCATATGCTTTAATGGTTTGGGTGGATAACTTTTTTGGTAGTATATGTTGATTTATTATAAGCAATATAGTAAAATATGATATATAAAAAACAGAGGAAAGGCTGTGATGAATTATAGTTTTATAATAGAATTCAAAGTAGCAAATGACATGCAAGAAAACACAATAGAAGATGTAATAGAAAATGCAAAAAAACAAATAGAAGAAAGAGATTATGAAAGCAACTTGCGTGAAAGAGGGTTTAACAATATAACTAAAATGGTATTTGCATTTAAAGGAAAAGAATGTAGAATGAAAGTAGTTTGATTGTATGGAGGTGTGTCCCTCTTGTTCAAAATTTCGAACGAATGCTTCGTCCCCATCGTTCATAGTTCAAGGAAAGGATTGATAACAATGTATAGAGACCATAATTGTGGTGAATTAAATATAGCAAATGTAGGAGAGACAGTATTAATTGCAGGTTGGGTACAAAAAATAAGGAATTTGGGCTCAATGTATTTTATAGATTTACGCGATGAGTTTGGAATTACTCAAGTTGTTGTAAGTGATAATGATGAGCTTATGGCTAAGGCTGGTGAACTTGTGACAGAGTGCGTTATAAATGTCAAAGGAAAAGTTGTAGAAAGAAGTAATAAAAATGCTAAAATTCCAACAGGAGAGATTGAGATTGAAGCAGAAGAGATTAATGTTTTAGGTAAATGCAAAAATGTTTTACCTTTTGAAGTTAATTCTGAAAAAGCAGGTGAAGCAAGGGAAGATTTAAGGTTAGAATATAGATTTTTAGATTTGAGGAATGATAAATTGCATAAAACAATTTTACTTCGTTCTAAAGTGATGAAAACATTAAGAAGAAAAATGGATGAGCTTGGTTTTACTGAAATTCAAACACCAATCTTGGCTAATTCTTCTCCAGAGGGAGCAAGAGACTTTTTAGTGCCAAGTAGATTACATGCAGGTGAGTTTTATGCACTTCCACAAGCACCTCAACAATTCAAGCAACTTCTAATGGTGTCTGGATTTAATAAATATTATCAAATTGCTCCATGCTTTAGAGATGAAGACCCAAGAGCAGATAGAGCACCAGGTGAGTTTTATCAATTGGATTTTGAGATGAGTTTTGCAGAGCAAGAAGATGTGTTTAAGGTACTTGAGGATATTTTTACAACTGTATTTAAAGAGCATACTACATGGAAAGTGGATGAAGCTCCATTTAAGAGAATTCCATATAGAGAGGCAATGGAGAAATACGGAATAGATAAACCAGATTTAAGAAACCCACTTATTATACAAGATGCAACTAAATTGTTTGCAAATACTGAGTTTAATGCTTTTAAAGGCAAAACTATAAAGATAATTGTTGTGCCAAATGGAGTAGAGCAAGGAAGAAAGTTCTTTGATAGCATGACCGATTTTGCAAAAGAAGAGGCAGGAGCAAATGGCTTGGCATGGGTAAAAATAGATAAAGAAAATGGATATACTGGTGGAATTGCAAAGTTTATAACAGATGATATTAAGCAAGGATTAGAGAAAGAATATGGGGTGAAAGAAAATGATGCAATTTTCTTTGTGGCAGATGAATTAAAAACAGCACAGAAAATTGCTGGATTAGTTAGAATAGAACTTGGAAAAAGATTGGATTTATTAGAAAAGAATGTATACAGATTTTGCTTTATAACAGACTTTCCAATGTATGAATTATCTGATGAAGGAACAATAGATTTTAACCATAACCCATTCTCTATGCCACAAGGTGGAAGAGAGGCATTAGAAAATAAAGACCCATTAGAGATTTTAGCATATCAATATGATGTGGTATGTAATGGATATGAAATGGCATCAGGTGCGGTAAGAAATCATGATCCAGAGCTTATGGTTAAAGCATTTGAAATAGCAGGATACACAGAAAAAGAAGTTGAAAGTAGATTTGGAGCTTTATACAATGCATTCCAATATGGAACACCACCACATGCAGGAGCAGCTCCAGGGCTAGACAGAATGGTAATGCTTATTGCAGATTCAGATAATATAAGAGAAGTAATAGCATTCCCTAAGAATAAGAAAGCAAGAGACTTACTTATGAGGTCACCAAGCAAAGTTACAGAAAAGCAGTTAGAAGATGTACATATTAAAGTCGAGCAAAGGGAACGGAGCGTCTGTTCGAGAAAACGAACAAGAGTGACACACCTAAAGCAAGAATTGTAAATATGTTAAGGTAAGTATATATTAGTAAGAGGAGATTTGAAGATGAAAGACAAATACAACATGTCTCAAGAAGATAATATATTTTTTGCTAAAAGAAAATTAGTTGATAACATATATAAAAGTGCTAATCTAGAGGGAATAGCAATTACTTTTGCAGATACATATTCTTTTATGAATAATGTAAACACAGGTAATATTTCTATTGATGATATGCTAAAACTAAAGGGATTAAAGGATGCATGGGAGTATGTTTTAAAGAATGTGGATGAAGAGTTGACTATAGATTATATTAAAAAAGTTCATTTTGAAATATGCAAAGGGCAAAATATTAGACCTCTAGGAGAATTTAGAGATAGAGGCGTAGGAATTACTGGTACTGCATGGAGACCTAAGTTACCTAGTGAATGTAACTATGAACAAGAATTAAAAGAACTGTTAACAATTCCAGAAAATTTAGATAGATGCATTAGCATATTTTGCTGGATACAAAGAAGCCAAATGTTTATTGATGGAAATAAAAGAGTGGCTAATTTGGTTGCAAATAAAGAAATGATTAAATATGGTCAAGGAATTATTGCTGTTCCTGTTGAAAAGATAGGAGAATATTTTGTTAAACTTATAAATTATTATGAGACTAACGATATGACAGAAATAAAGCAATGGATTTATGACAATTGTATTGATGGGATAGAGGAATAAAGTTTACGCTTAGGGACACTCCTAAAGTGTCAAAAAAAATTGACAAAAAGGAGTGTCCCTAAGTGTAACATATAAAATATTACAGAAA
The DNA here is from genome assembly GCA_930990645.1 of uncultured Clostridium sp. Classification (GTDB taxonomy): domain Bacteria; phylum Bacillota; class Clostridia; order TANB77; family CAG-508; genus CALXVA01. Next base: position 29,651 of record CAKNQJ010000010.1, read on the forward strand.
TATTACAAATATATTACATTTTGCTAAAAGTGTTGAAAAAGAAACACTGATAATGTACAATACAAGTATGCTATTAGTGTTTTTGTGTGATTTTGAAAAATAATTGCGTTTTGGCGTTGTTAAACTTCGCTTCGAAAAACCTCGATGTACACAAAGTACACCTCCGGTTTTCTTACTCGTTTGCCTAGCCAAAAGCACAATTCTTTTCCAAAATAGAAATAGCAAAAAAATATGAATAATGCGAAACAAAAGCAAGGAAGGGATGAAACAAAATGATAAAAGAAAAAACACAGCAAACCGTTGAGACTGTAAGAGAGAGAGAGAGAGAGAGAGAGTAATATTAACAAAAATATGCTTTTTTAATCATGCTAAAAAATTAAGTAAAATATGTAAATTAAAAAATAATAGATATATAGGAAAAAGAGTGATAGGCTATGTAGATAGATGCAAAAGCTATGGAGATAGCCTATCCTTTTATAGGCAAAATATGCAATTAAAAGTGATTGCAAAAAATGAAAAACGGAAAATAAAAAATGAAGATAAATACAGAGAAGTAATAGAACAGAAAGTGGAAAACAAGATAATGAAAATATATAAATAAAAATGTATAAAAGCACTAAGAAAAGTGCAAAATATAAATAAAAAATGTATCTGGTATGTGTAACTAGTCTGTAAAAAAATAAATTATGCGAGGAGGAGAAAGTAAAATGGAAAAAGTAGAAAAGAAATGTAAAGAAAGTAGCAAAGTAGAAAACAAGTACAGAACAAAAAATCAGAAAGGAATAACATTAGTAGCGTTAGTAATAACCATAGTACTAAATTGCTCGTGCCTCGCAACGGAACGAAATAAAAGAATTGCAAAAA
>CAKNQJ010000011.1 GCA_930990645.1 uncultured Clostridium sp.
CCTATCTCTCTTTCTTTTATATTTTTATGATTTTTTAACACTCTTAATATATTTGTTTTTTGGGCATGATTAATAAAACGTATTTTTGCTAATATTACTCTCTCTCTCTCTCTCTCTCTTACAGTTTCAACGGTTTGCTGTGTTTTTTCTTTTATCATTTTGCTTCATTCCTTTCTTGCTTTTGTTTCTCATTATTTTTAACTCTTATACTATTTTTAAGTTTGGAAAAGAATTGTTATTTTGGCTAGGCAAACGAGCAAGAAAACCGGAGGTGTACTTTGTGTACATCGAGGATTTTCGCAGCGAAGTTTAACAACGCCAAAATGCAATTATTTTTCAAACTCAAAAAGCACTAATAGCATGTTTGTATTGTACACTACTAGTGTTAGTTTTTCAACACTTTCTACAAAATGTAATATATTTGTAATATTTCTGTAATATTTTTGTAATATTTATCTATTAATATATTATAAAAGGAGTTGAGATTTGTGACTGTTTTTTTAAGTTAAACAGTGAAGTCGAAAAATTAATAAAAAAATATAAAGAAGATCAATATATTAGGATAAGCGGCTAGCTTATCCTCCTTCTCACATACTCATAAATCATAATTCCTGCAGCTACTGACGCATTTAAACTCTCTGTTTTGCCAAGCATTGGAATTTTTACCTTCTCATTAGCAATTGCTTGCACTTCTTTAGATACGCCATTTGCCTCATTACCTATTACAATAATTTTTTTGTTATAGTCTACGCTGTATATGCTTTCATTTGTATCTAATGCAGTTACCATTACTTTAAACTTATTTTGCTTAACCGCTTCTAATGTCTCTTTTAAATTATCCACTTCAATTATATTCACTCTAAAAATTGCTCCCATTGTAGAACGAACTACTTTTGGATTGTAGCAATCAGCACTATCCTTAGATATAATTATTTGATTTAGGTCGGCACTATCAACTGTCCTTAGTATTGTCCCCATATTTCCTGGGTCTTGCACACCATCTAATGCAATAATTATATCTTGTGAATAGTCAATATCTTTATTTGATGCATTCTTTTCAATAACTGCTAATATCCCTTGAGGAGTTTTTACATCAGTTATTGCATTAAACACTTTTTCTGTTACATAAATAACATTGTATTTTGCTATTTCATACATTGTGTCTTTATCTATTTCTCCGCTATTTATGCATTCTTCGCAAACTACTATTTCCTTAATCTTCGCATTTTCATCGATTGCTTCTTTTATTAATTTAATACCTTCTATAACATAGCAATTTTCTATATCACGGTATTTTTTCTCCTTAAGTTTTCTTATATTTTTTACAATCTCATTATCCTTACTTGAAATAACTTGCATTAACTCTCCTCCTTTTTAGTGGAAAATAGGGACAGGTCTTATTTTCCGCTTTTACGGAATTCTGGGACAGGTCTGTGAGCGAACTCTTTTTCATTTCGTGGACAGACCTAGATATGTCCCCAAAACGAAGTTTTTTTCGTCGTGAGACCTGTCCCCATTTTCCGGTTTTGTGGAATTTGAGACCTGTCCCTATTTTCCACTTCTCAAAAATTCTTTTATCTTATCTATTAGCTCTTCATCTGTTAATTCGCCTATTCGTAGTGTTACGTATGGTTCTATGCCTGCTGAGAATTTTATGTCGTATCCGTATTTTTTTATTAGTATGTCCACAATTTCTGGATTATATTTATTTTTGTCAAAATAAAATACTAAATTTTGTGAATTTGTGAAGCTGTTTTTCTTTTCTGCTATTTTTATTACTCCCGCTTCTCTGCACATTTCTTTTATTCTGGCTACTTCTATTAAGTTCTCTAATTCTTTTGGCATTACTCCATATCTGTCTATTATTTCGTCTATTACATTTTGTATGTCTTCTTCTGTTCTGCATAATGCAATGTTTTGATATATTTCTATCTTTTGACTGCTGTTTTCTATATATTCGTCTGGTATATAGCTTGAGATGTTTATGTCTATTTGTATTTCTTGTTCTTCTTCAATCTCTATTCCTTGCATCTCTTTTACAACTTGGTCTAATAGGTTGCAATATGTGTCATATCCAACTTGTTCCATATGTCCATGTTGGATTTCTCCAAGTAAGCTTCCTGCTCCTCTTATTTCCAAGTCTCTCATTGCTATTTTGAAGCCTGATCCAAATTCTGTGAATTCACGTATTGCTTTTAGTCTTTTGTCTGCTACTTCTGATAATAGTTTGTCCCTCTTGTATGTTACATATGCATATGCTTGTCTGTCACTTCTTCCAACTCTTCCTCTTATTTGATATAGCTGTGCTAGTCCTAATCTATCTGCGTTTTCTACTATTATTGTGTTTGCATTTGGTATATCTATTCCAGATTCCAAAATAGTTGTACATACTAGTACATTTATTTCTCCATTTATAAATCTTTCCATGATGTCTTCTATTTCTCTACCTGTCATTTTTCCATGTGCGAATTCTACTTTTGCTTCTGGTACTAGTTCTCCTATGTCCATCGCCTTTTTTGCTATATTTTCCACATTATTGTATAAATAGAATACTTGACCATTTCTTTCTAATTCTTTTGTTATTGCTTCTTTTACGACTTCTGCGTCATATTCCAATACATAAGTTTGTACTGGTCTTCTATTTTGTGGTGGCTCATATATTACAGACATATCACGTACACCTAGGATTGACATGTGAAGTGTTCTAGGTATTGGTGTTGCTGTCATTGTAAGTACGTCTACACTAGTCTTTAATTTCTTTATTTTTTCCTTATCTTTTACTCCAAATCTGTGTTCCTCATCTATGATAAGTAGTCCTAAATCTTTGAACTCTACATCTTGACTCAAAAGTCTATGTGTTCCTATTACTACATCAATTTCTCCAAGTTTTAATTTCTTTACTACTTCACTTTGCTCTTTTTTAGTTCTAAACCTGTTTAGTAATTCTACATTAACTGCAAAATTCTCCATTCTCTTTTTGAAACCTTCATACTGTTGGTTTGCAAGTACTGTAGTTGGAACTAAATATGCAACTTGTTTATGGTCCATAACAGCCTTAAAAGCTGCTCTTATAGCCACCTCTGTCTTTCCATATCCGACATCTCCACAAAGAAGTCTATCCATTGGTCTAGGTGTCTCCATATCTTTTTTAACTTCCTCTATACATCTTAATTGATCATCTGTTTCTTGATATGGAAACTCATCTTCAAATTGCCTTTGCCAATCTGTATCTTTCGAGAAAGCAAATCCTTTCATTTTTTGCCTTTTAGCATATAGTTCAATCAAATCTTTTGCTACTTCACGTAAGTTATTTTTAACCCTATTTTTGGTATTGCTCCACTCTTTGCTACCTAGCCTATTTAGCTTTGGAGCAGTATCTCCTCCACCAATATATTTACGAACATTATCTAGGTTATTAGTTGGAACATAAAGCATATCTTCATTTTTGTACTTTATTTTTATGTAGTCTTTTATAACTCCATCTGCCTCAATCGTATTTACACCAACAAATTGACCAATACCTTGTGTTCTATGAACAACAAAGTCACCTTGCTTCAAATCTGCAAATACAATCTTCTCACCTTGCCTAAAAGTACTACTTGTTCTTTTCTTTTTAACTTCTCCCTCTAGCGCCTCAGCCATGCTGATTACAACTAGGTTTAAATCATAGCACTCGAATCCAGAAGAAAGCCCCCCTGTCGTAATAGGGACAGGCCTTTTTCCTTGTATATTTAAATTGCGCTCTTTTCTATCTAATCCAGCAAGTTCATTTTCAGAAGTTACAATTCCATTTTGCGCTAAAAGTTCTTCTACTTTATCTACATTTTCCTTGCTTCCAGCAAGTACAATAACCTCTTTGCCTTCAGATTGCCATTTTTTTATATCACTAATTAAAATTTCTGTCTCACTTTTAAAGAAATTTATTTGCCTATAATTAAATTCAAGTTTATTAAGAGAACTGCTGTTATTCTCGTCTAAATATATAACTTGCTTTGATGCATATATTTCATTCCAATCATCTTTGCTAAAATCACTAATATTTTGTATTGCCTCTGGTACAAATCTCTCTTTTTCTGCTAAAGATTTTATGAGATTGTTGTTTTCTATAATAATATTCTCTATTCTTTGGTTTATTTTCAAATTTTCATCAATGAATAATAAGCAATTCTTTGGTAAATAATCCAAGACTGTATTGCTTTTTTCATAAAACTCATTAAAATATTTATCAATCTTGCTAATGTATTCGCCATTTTGTATAGCCTCTATGTCAGCCTGAATATTTTGAGCAAGTTTTGTTTTTCCATCACTAGAAATATCTTTGTCCGCTAACAACCCCAAAGTCTCTAAATTTGCACTAACTTTGCTCTGTAGCATACTATTAAACTTTAGTGTATGTATATTTTTTAAATATCTTTCTTGCATACTATTAGTAAATCTAGCCACAATTTCTGAATATTCTGGCAAGACATTATCTATTATTTCATAATCTAAAATATACTCATGGGCTGGGAATATGCTGATTTTGTCAGTCATCTCTGTAGTACGTTGAGATGCTACGCTAAAGTACCTTATTGAATCTACCTCATCTCCCCAAAATTCTATTCTAACACCCATCTTTTCAGACAGGCCAATATCGACAATCCCGCCTCTAATGCTGAATTGCCCTCTATTTTCAACCAAATCATTTCTCTCATACCCCATTAATAGCAGTAATTGCTTAAGATTGTTCAAATTCTTTTTGCCTGCAAAACCTGTACATTCAAAAAGATTTCCCACACTAAAAGAAAGTACATTTTTGTAAAGCACCTCTTTTGGTATCATTTTCTGCATTATAGCTTCTATTGTAGTTACAACTATCTTAGCTTCTTTATTATGTATTTTGTTTAATACCTCAATCCTTGCATATGGCAAATCTTTGCTCTCTGTAATGTAGTCATATGAAGCAATTTCTCTTTTGCCAAAATACTCAATCTTATCTGTGTAAAATCTTAAATCCTTAACCAATTTTTGTGCCTGCAATTCATTATATGTAACAATACAAATCGGCTTTTTTATGCTATCAATTGTGGTTGCTATAATATGGGATTTACCAACGAATTCTAACCCCGATAAACATATCGGGGTTTTTTTCATTTCAATTTGGTCTGCAAATTCTTTAAACTTGTCTAAGTCCTTTAGCTTTTGTATAAGTAAGTTTTTCACTATAACCAACATTCCTTTCCTAATGCATTACGTTTTATTGTTTTGCATAAGTAGTTCCACGTTATGAAATGGAACGGACTTTATACATACTTATACATTATTTTGTAATTGAAACAATTTTATATTTTATAACACCTGCTGGTGCTTGAGCTTCTACTACTTGACCTTTTTTTGCTCCCATAAGAGCTGCACCAATTGGAGATTCGTTTGAGATTTTATTTTGTGCCAAATCAACCTCTGTTGAGCCTACTATAGTATATGTTTCTTCTTCGTTAAACTCCATATCAAGTACTTTTACAGTATTACCAACTTGAACTGTTTTCGTATCTATTTCAGACTCGTCAATGATTTTAGCATATCTTAATTTATTCTCTAATTCAGCAATTTTTGTTTCGTTTGCAGCTTGAGCATTTTTTGCTTCATCATACTCAGAATTTTCTGATAAATCACCAAAACCCAAAGCCACTTTGATTCTCTCTGCTATTTCAGCTCTTTTTTCAGTAGTAAGATATTCTAATTCTTTTTCCAAGTTGTCATATCCTTCTTGAGTCAATAAGACTTCTTTTTCATTATCCATTTTGTCTCCCTCCTTCGCATAAAAGAAAATCGTTGTTTAATTTCGCTAATTGAAAAAGATTTTATGCTTTTTTACTTTTTCACTTGCTTTAAACAACTTGATATATATTAAACTAATTTTCGCATTTTGTCAAGTGCTAATTTGCATATTTTTCCATGAACTCAGAAGTATTCATAATTTCTGGCTTATCTATATCAATATCATCAAAATCTTTGTCGCCAGTTATAAACACATCTACATTTTCTATTATTGCAGTATGTAATATAATATAGTCATCCTTATCTCTAATTTGAAATAATTTATTTTCCACTGTAGACGGAGAATAGACTAAATCAAATGGAAATTCCTTTAAAAACTCATCTAAATCTTTTTGACTTATTTTAAATTTTGTATTTACCAATTCTTTTAATTCTTCAATTGTATATGAACAAATAACTATCTCATGTTCATTAGAAAGTTTATAAATTAATTCATTCATTTTTTTGCTTTTAAATACAAATGCAGAAACTAGAATATTTGTGTCTAGCATTACCCTCATAAATTAGTCCTTTTTTCTTGTTTTTCTAAAATCTTTAATCATCTTTACAACATCATCTTCTGTTTTTAACCCTAATCTTTCTGCTTCTCCTTCAAAAGCCTCTTGTATTTTTTCTAATGCAATCATTGCAGAATTTTTTATAACTATATCATTTCCCTTTTGTATAAAAAGAATTTTACTACCTTCTTTTAAATTTAACAACTCTCTAATCGATTTTGGAATAGTTACTTGTCCCTTTGTAGTTACTTTTGCCAATTCCATAAAATCACTTCCTCTCTTTTCCTTACTTTCCTTACTTAATATTATAATACATTTTTCCATATTTATCAACGGTTTTTTGAATTTTCTTTAACCAACCCTTTCCAGTTCCTCATCGCTAATTTTACCATTTACTCCAACAATATCGCTTACTTTTATTTCATCTCGTGCGATTTTTTCATACACTTTTTCATGAAAAGTTTCTCCCAAATTTTCCGCAAGCAGTATACTTTCATATAATTTCACAAAATCAAAATTATTCCCTATTTGCTCAAACTTTTCCTCAAATTCATCAGGCACATTTATTTTAAAATAATTCACATTTATTCCCTCAAAACCAAGATTGCTATACTTTACGTTTTCTCTAATATTTATAATAATCGCATTTCTGTTTATGTTATACTTTGACAATTCCTCTGTAGTCAAGTTCACATTTAAAATATATTTTGCCCTTCTCAATGCCTTCTTCTTATTATTAGATACAGAAATCAAAATATTCTCATTATCTAATAGATTATCTTGTACATTTTTTAGCCTTGCAATATCATTTGTCACAACATTAGTCATCCTAAAATTCTCAATAAACCTTACCAAAAAATTCAAATTTAAGCTATTATCTTTCTTGAAAATAATATATATGTCTTCTTGCTTCATATTATGCTTTTGTTTTTCTAAAATATACTTAATAATATCAAAATTCATATATTCCATTAATTTCTTGCCATTAATCATCTTCACATTAATATTGTCATCTATTGCAAGCATCTCACATATATCATCCTTGAACTTTCCTTCTAACTCTTTTGAAAAAACAATAGTATCTATTTCTAATTTATATATCTTCTTAACTAGTCTTTTTTGTATGCTTTTTCTATCCTTGTCATGAATAGCTATTATATAATTGTTGTCCAACCTGCTAATTTCCAATCCCTGCATTTTTTGAAAAATGCCTTCGCTTAATCTTTCTTCTTTAATATATGCAATTACCATAAACTCCCCTCCAATACATTCTAAAACATCTTGTCTTAAATTATATTAGGGTTGTTTTTTAATTATTTCAATTTTTTATAATTTTTTCTTTAAAATTTTTTTATCTGTTTTGAAACCTTCTTTCTCATATAACTCTATAGCTTTATTATTGTTATTGCATACTTTTAATTCAATATATGACACTTTATTATTCTTTGACCATTCAGTAAAGTATTGAATTACCTGTCTAGCAATTTCTTTCTATACTCAGGTTTAATATATACAGCATCCAGTTGCGCAACTTTATTATCATAAACATTACCATAATCCATTATAAATCCAAAACCATATCCAAGAATATTATTGTTTTCGTCCTTTGCAACTATTACACAATAATCCTTTTTTTCAAAAAACCGCTCATAATAATTTTTCACTGCATAATTTTTATTTATATTTATATCATATTGTCTTTCGTCTTGAATTAAGTTAGTTAGTAGATTATTAATCTCTTCTATATCATCCTTTATAGCTTTTTTTATAAATATCTCCACAACTTTTTTCCTCCACTTCATAATAAATTTTACTATTAATTAAAAAAAATGTGTCCCTAAGTGTCAAAAAAAATTGACAAAAAGGAGTGTCCCCAAGCGTAAAAAAAAATTGACAAAAAGGAGTGTCCCTTTTGTCAAATTCCTAACTTCTCTGAAACCAAATCCCATATTGAATCTGGCTCTCTGTCTTTTTCCCAGTATGCAGCCCCTGCTAAACCATACTCTTGTATTAAAGATAGTTTTGCTTCTATCGATTGTTCATCTTCTACCCAAATTCTATTAGTCATTCCATCTCGTTCATATTCTACATAGTGCTGTTTTAAGTTGTCATCCCATGCTCGTGTAGCATCTTCTGGTACTATTTCATCTATATTCTTCATATCTACTGCTGGATTGTCTACTAATTCTCCATCTTGTTCTTGCCATACTCTTGTGTAGAAAGGTATTCCAAGTATTATTTTATTTGCTGCAACATCTTCTTGGCCTAAAAATTTTTCTACATTTGCTCTTACCCAGTTATACCCTGCTGTTGTTCCAGCCTCGGTCGAAGATTCTCCATATTGATCATATGCCATAAATACTATATAATCTGCCACATCTCCTATAGCATGTCTATCATAGCAAAGTGACCATTCTTCACTTCCATCTGGTGCTGTAACATCAACTGAAAGTACTGCTCCTATTTCACTTAGTCTAGGTTTAAGCTCTATAATAAATCTTGAGAATAAGTCTTTATCCTCGTCGTGCATATACTCAAAATCCACATTAATTCCGTCCAAATCATATTTCATAACTAAGCTAACTATATTTTGTATTAATGTTTGTCTTAAATTATAATCATTCATTATTTCTGATGTAGTCTCTATATATGATCCATTTGATATGCTAGGCCATATTTTGTATCCATTTGAATGTGCCCATTCAATATATGCTTTGCCCGAATCTCCTACATTGTCGCTAACTTGTCCTCTTCCTTCATCCACTAATGTGAAAAATGTTGGACTCACTACATTTACACCTTTAATACTGCTACCAGTCCTATCAGGTGCTGGTGATAGTTCATAATAATAATCCCAGACCATACTTACAGTTCCATCTATTTGCTTTTCTTTCTCAATTGCCTCTCGTACGGTTAAGCTATTTACTAATTGATCCTCTTTTATATAGCCCAACTTTCCTGTATCAGTCCTTATCTCTACCCAGCCATCTACAACTTGATTCTCATCGTTCTCATTTTGCACCACTGTCACAGTCTCATTTGCATTTATTGTATCTACACTTCTTGAAAACGAAGTAGGATACGCCTTTACATCGTTATCATCTTTACTATCTGCTAGTACATATTTTCTGTCTTTAGAGTCCACAGTTATTGTATCTGTCGAATCAATATAATTTATCTCTACATTATACACATCTTTCAAGCTTGAAAAAGGCAAATACAATATATCGTTTCTTTCAATCACAGTCCCAGATATATTTACTCTTGAATCATTTCTAGTCATTGAATTTTCCCCAACAACAATACTTGCAATCTGCTTATTAGATGTAGTAACTATTTGATTGTATTTTTCATCATAATATACATATGGATCAAAAAAGTTCTCAATATCATTTTGAGAAATGTATATAATTCCATTATCTATTATAACATCATTTTCCAAACTATTTGTGACATTATTATTATTAATAACTAGATTTGTTTTGTCAGTAATATCTGTATTCACATAATTTGGAGTAATTTTTAAAACCCAAAATACTAATCCCAAAAATATTGCTACTACTATTAACTTAATTAAAATTTTACTTTTTACTTTTGCTTCTCTCTTTGCTCTTCTCGACATACTTTTCTCCTTTTTAGGACAATTGGGGACGGGCATGTTTTGTCCTAACTTTATTTCGTTACCTGAAATAATATATCATAAAAAGTCGGTTGAGGCAATAGGGGTAATCATTATTTTTATTTTCGTAGTTACTATTTAAAGCTTTTTGATTTTTGCTTTTTTATCTAGGAAATATGTATGTTTTAAATTTTGCTTGAGTGCTTAAGGTGGGGACCGACAAGTTTACAAACTGTTAACGACACTTTAGTGGAGTTTATACAGTTTGTATGATGTTGGGGGTCGAAAGCAAATATTTACAACATACATATTTCCTAGATTTTACTCAAAATCATCTATACTAGTCACAGGTATTGCCCCTTCTTTTATAAGCTCATTTGTACCATATGAATTATCACTATTAATATTTCCCGGAATTGCATATACATTCTTGCCTTGATCTAATGCATGCTCCACAGTAATCATTGTTCCGCTTCTCTTTTTTGCCTCAACTACTAGCACTCCATCTGAAAGCCCACTAATTATCCTATTTCTGGCAGGAAAATGTTGCTTTTCCGGCTTACTTCCTAATGGATATTCTGTAATTATCGCTCCACCATTTACAATTATCTGTTTATATAATTCCACATTCTCTGGTGGATACACTATATCTAATCCACACCCCAGTACAGCAATTGTCTTTCCCTTTGCTGCAACCGCACCTTTATGTGAATATGTATCTATTCCTCTTGCAAATCCGCTGATAACACAAACTCCTTTTTGTGCTAGCTCATATGCAAATTTATATGCATTCTTTAATCCATACTCAGTTGCCTCTCTGCACCCGATTATTGCAATTGACTTCTCATTAAGTAGTTTTTCATTTCCAAGCACATATAATCTTTGAGGCTTAGCATAAATGTACTTTAATTTTTCTGGATAATCCTCATCACCTAAAGTTATTGTTTTAATTTTATCTTTTTTCAAATTTATTTGCATGCAATCTCTCCTTTATCAAGATTGCCCCCGAAAAATTGTATTACGATTTTATTAATCAAAGCGTAAGTTTTTTATTGAGTGCATCAATAAAATTACAAATTATTAATGTAACTTTAATTTTTGTTAGAATTGCTATTTGGCTAGGTAAACACGTGAAATTTATATTAATTATTTAACTGCATTCTCTGTTGCAAAAAGAAACAAGTATTGCTAGAAGAATGAACAAAAAAGTTTGAGATAGTACGTGCGTGTACATCGAAAACCTTTTTTTGTGAAATTCGACAACGCAAGACGCCGTTTATTTTTGCAACAAAGCTGCCTTAACCACATTAAACATAAGCATAGCCACAGTCATAGGTCCAACTCCACCTGGCACAGGTGTTATATATGATGCTTTTTTTGAAACATTTTTAAAATCCACATCTCCTACTAGTTTGCCCTCTTCATTTCTATTAATTCCTACATCTATAACTACTGCTCCGTCTTTTACCATATCTTCAGTAACAAATTTTGGTCTGCCAAGTGCCGCTATCAATATATCAGCCTCTTTTGCTATATCCTTTATATTCTTTGTTTTTGAATGGCATACTGTAACTGTAGCATTTTTGTTTAGCAAGCATTGTATTAAAGGCTTACCAACAATATTACTTCTACCTATTATAACTGCCCTTTTGCCTTCTGTCTCTATATTGTACTCTTCAAGCATTTTTATAACTCCATGTGGTGTGCATGAAATAAAGCAATCCTCTCCTATAGAAAGTTTTCCCACGTTTATTGGATTAAATCCATCAACATCTTTTCTGTAATCTATAGTATTGAAAGCATCTCTTATATCTAGCCCCTCTGGAATTGGACTTTGTAACAAAATGCCATGTACATCTTCTCTATTATTCAATTCTTTAATAAGATTTATAAGCTCTTCTTGAGTCGTTGAACCATCTTTCAAATACTCCTCAAACTCAATCCCAATCTCATCACAAGCCCTGCTCTTATTACGTACATATACACTTGAAGCTTTATCATCTCCAACCATTATAACAGCAAGCTTTGGAACAATTCCTTTTTTCTTTAATTCATCTACTTCAATCTTTAGCCCTTCTCTTATCTTTTTTGCAAGTGCTTTTCCATCTATTATTTCCATCTTTTTCCTCCTCGTTTACAAAAGGGACACTTCTTTTTGTCAATTTTCTTTGACGCTTTGGGACACTTCTTTTTGTCAATTTTTCTTTACACTTTGGGACACTTCTCTAATACAACCGTTGCTACAACTATTGCTACAACTATTACTTATATAACCATATAACCAATTTTTTAACTTGTATAAATTAATGTAACTAAAAGGAGTGTCACGAAGTCCAATCACACATATTTTTCTACTTCCAGTACTAAATTACCCTTCCTAGTGCTATTCACTATTTTTCCTACTTTAAACCTGCCTTTTCCTCTAACTGTTATGATGTCATCTTCTTTTACTTCTTTTGAGCCTTTTGTAATTAATTCGTGATTTACAAATACTCTTTCCTCTTTTATTATTGTTATCGCCTTTGCTCTAGATGTCCTTATTATCTCTGAAACTATGCTGTCTATTCTCATTGAAGGAATTATTATATCTATCACTTGTGTTTTTGGCTCTTCTATATTAAGTTCTTCTAATCTTAGGCTTTGAAATTCTGCCTTGTTAAATCTAGTTAAGCCTTGTAAGCCATCAATTATGTACTTTTCTGCATCTTTCAAAACTAATAAATCTGCTCCATCTTTACTTGTTATAATGTCTCCTACTTTTTCTCTTTTCATGCCTATTTTTATAATTGCTCCTAGGTAGTCCCTATGCGAGTACATTCCCTTGAGCTCATTTGGCAAACTTATTCTAACAACTCCAAGCACTGTGTTAAAATCAAATTGCTCGTTTCGTATAATCTCTTCTAATTTTTCAGGATATATAACAAGCACTGTTCTTTCTGCTGTTTTATATCCTCCTGTTGCTACATAATTTGGAATTTTTAATTCTGCCATTACTTTTTCTAGTAATTGTCTTTGCCTCATATCTAAGAAATCTGTATGCTCAACCGAATTTCTTTTATTTACAAACTTTATCTTGTCAAGTAACTTTGACACTAATAATCTATCGTCTTCATTTATGTATTTGCTTAAAATTTCTTGTCTATTCAACTTTATTTTCCTTTCTTTGAAATTGACAAAAGGGACACTCCTTTTTGTCAATTTTTTTACACTTTGGGACACTTCTCTAATACAACTATCGATACACCTATTGCTTATATGACCAATTTTTAAACTTATATAATTAATGTGTTTATATTGTATAATCATAGCTTTTATATAATAAGTACACTCTGCTTTATACATAATCAACTTCTATTTTTTAAAATTTATGTTCATTTTTGTATTGTTTTTACTTTTAAGCTTGTCCCTTTTGTCCAAGTTTTTGGACGTTTAGGAGTGTCCCTTTTGTCCAAGTCGCGATTGTTTCTGCATCCATACCATATTTCTTTTCTAGTTCTGGGATTGAGCCGTGTTCTATGAATTTGTCTGGGTATGCAAATGCCTTAATTTTAACATCTCTCAAATTTTCGTCCACAATCATTTCCTTTATACTAGTTCCTAATCCTCCAGTAATTACTCCGTCTTCTATTGTTATGCAGTTTTTTGTTTTTGTAATTGATTTTATAATTTCTTCTTTGTCCAATGGTTTTAAAAATCTGCTGTTTATTACTTCTGTTCCTATGCCTTTTCCTTTCAATATGTTCGACACTTCTACTGCTCTTTCTACCATATTGCCAATTGCAACTATTGTAACACATTTTTCGTTATTTTCGAATTCGTTTCCTACAATTTTTTCACATTTTCCTAATTCTATTTTTTCATGCTTTGTGAATTTTATTTTGCCTTCTCCCCCTCTTGGGTACCTTATTACAACTGGTTTGTTCAAATTCACTGCAAATTCTAGCATTTGTTCAAGTTCTTCAAAGTCCTTTGGCGCCATTATGTTAATATTCGGTACTATATTGAAAAATGCTAAATCATATATTCCTTGATGGGTTTCCCCGTCATTTCCTACAATTCCAGCTCTGTCCACACACATTACTACTGGCAATTCTTGCATACATATGTCGTGTATTACTTGGTCATACCCTCTTTGATAAAATGATGAATATATGCTAATTACTGGTTTTAGTCCATTTCTTGCCATTCCAGCTGCCATTGTTAATGCATGTTGTTCTGCAATTCCTGCATCGAAAAATCTATCTGGAAATCTTTTTGCAAATTCTGTCATTCCTGTTCCATCTCTCATTGCAGCAGTTATTGCAACTATTTTTTCATCTTTTTCTGCAAGTTCTACTAATTTTTTGCCAAATCTTTTTGAATAGTCCTCTCCCTTTTGTTTCTTTGCCTTGCCTGTTTCTATATCAAATGATGATGTGCTATGGAACTTATCTGGATTTTCCTCAGCAGGTGCATAGCCCTTTCCCTTTTTGGTTATTGCATGTATTAATATTGGCCCTTCCAAGTCTTTCGCTTTTTTGAAAATTTCTTCTAAATCACCTATGTTATTTCCATCTACTGGCCCCAAATATTTAAATCCCAAATCTTCAAAAAGCATATTAGGAATTATCATTTGCTTAATTCCATATTTTACTCTTCTTACAAATTTTATTATTTTGTTACCAAGCTTAGGAATATGCGACACTGCATTTTTTATGTATCTATTTGATTTATTATATAATTTTCTAGTTCTTACTCTTGTTAAAAAATTTGATATTCCACCAACATTCTTGGCAATGCTCATTTCGTTGTCATTCAGCACAACAATAAGGTTTGTATTGCTATTTCCTGCATCATTTAAAGCTTCTAGTGCCATTCCTCCAGTCAATGCACCATCTCCAATTACTGCAATAACAAAATTCTCTTCCTTTTTTATATCTCTTGCCCTTGCAATCCCCAATGCTGCTGATACCGAAGTACTACTGTGTCCTGTATTAAAATAGTCATATTCAGACTCAGATGTTTTTGGAAAACCTGCTATTCCACCAAACTTTCTAAGTGTTGAAATTTGATCTTTTCTACCAGTTAAAATTTTATGTACATATGTCTGATGTCCAACATCCCATACTACTACATCTTTTGGTACATCAAATGAACTAAGTAACGAAATTGTAAGCTCCACTACACCTAAATTAGACGCCAAATGCCCACCAGTCTCAGACACTGTATCTATTACTAATTTTCTTAGTTCTTCCGCTAACTTTTCCTTTTCTGCTTTATTTAACTTTTTCAAATCTTGTGGTAAATTCACACTGTCTAAAATATCCATACAATTATTTCCTTTCGCAATTCGTTTTTGTCTTTTTTATTTTATCACACCTGTCAAGTCACTTTGTAACAAAAATGTAATATAAAATTTGTCAAAATTTATTGATAATAATATTTTTTTAAGGTATAATATATTGTGAAGTTTATAAAGGTAAGCAATATTCTAGCAATATTGCTTGATTGGAGGTTTATATGTTTAAATTAAAAAAGCTTTTATTTGTTTTCATAGCTTTCATATTTGTATTTAGTATGACTACTAGTGTATTTGCTAGCCAAAACATTGTAGTCAATACAGATACCAACACAACAACTACTACTACACCAAATTCTGCTGGAGGAAACACAACTTTAGAATTGGTTGAAAATAATATTTGTACAATTACTGTTGGTGATTATGGTAGGTTTGAAAAAAGGTTAACAGAGTTTAATGAGGAGGAAAAATCTGCTACACTTACTCTTACTTTTACAAATACCAAAACTGTAGAAGAAACTTATAGAGATGTTGAAATATTTCTTGTTATAGATAATTCTACTAGTATGTTAAATCAATACAATGGTATTACAAGAAAACAAGCAGTTATAAATTCAGCTAATTCATTAGTAGAAAAATTGTTTGAATCAAATCCAAATACAGAGATTGGAGTAGTTGGTTTTTCTACAAGTGACCAAGAAGGAACAATCAATGATGCAGAGCTTAGGCTAGGTTTAAGCAATTCACAAGAAGAAGTACAAAATGCTATTACTAATTTGGCCGATTATCAAGATGGTCCAAGAACAAATATTCAAGCTGGTTTAACAGTCGCTCAAAACAACTTTAGTACTGAAGAGGATAAAGATAGATATATTGTACTTTTAACTGATGGTGTTCCAAACACTACAATAACTGGTATAACTCAAACATATTCTGGAGAGGTTGCAACACAAACAAAAAATACAATAGAAGAAATTGAGGATTCAGGAATTCAAATTATTGCTGCTATGATTAACTTAGATGGTGAAAGAGTTGAGCCAACTACAAGTCAAACATATAGAGCATTAGCTGAAGAAGTATTTGGCACAGTAGAAGCTCCTACAACAAGCACTTATTTCTATGTTCCAGATTCAGAGATAGAAGATACAATAGTAAATGATATTTTTGATAGCTTAGTAGTTCGTGTAGATAATACTTTAAGAAATATTGTTATAAAAGACTATTTCCCTCAAGAAATAATCGATAACTTTGATTTTGAGTATGTAGCAAGTCCAAATGTTGGCAATGTATCACAAACAATCGATACATCTGACAATTCTATTACATGGAATATTGAACTTTTAAGCGAAGGTGAAACAGCAAGTCTAAGCTATAAATTAACATTAAAAGAGGATTATAATAGAGAAATAATTGATCAAATATTACCAACAAACGAAAGAGTTGATATAACTGCTGATAATAACGAAAATAGTTTTTCAGAAACATCAGATGTTTCTCCTACAGTTGTAGTTAGATATGAGGAACCTCAACAGCAAACAAATATAGTTGATAATACTGTTGCAAAAACGCCAATTCCTCAAGCTGGTTCAGGCTCAACAGGATTGTTCATTGCAATAGGTTCAATTATCGCAGTAGTAGTAATTGCAAGAATAATTTATATAAGAAAATATTCTGATAAATAATTAAATATATTTTAAATATTGACAAGATAAAAGAACTCGCATTGCGGGTTCTTTTGAGTTTCATTTAATCATCAGAGAAATTTGCCTCTCCCTATTTCCGACTAAAAATAGCAACCTCCAATTTCTTGAAAGTTGCTAATTATTTTTGGTTGGGCTGGCTAGATTCGAACTAGCGCATGGTAGAGTCAAAGTCTACTGCCTTACCGCTTGGCTACAGCCCAATATTTAATTATTATGCTACTTCTTCATCAAATTTATTCATAAACTTTTTTAGTAACTAAAATATAAATTTGATGGGGTGGAAGATGGGACTCGAACCCACGGTCTTCAGTGCCACAAACTGACGCGTTAACCAACTACGCTACATCCACCATCTTCAAGTAACTGCATATATTATTTTACCCCATCTTATATGTCTTTGTCAACTATTTTTAACTATTTTTTTAATTTTATTAAAAGTAGTTAAAATTCTTTTTATTCCTCTTCTACTTCTCTTGCCCAAATAATCAATCTTCTTTTTGTGTCATCTGTACAAGTTGTTAATGAAATTTCTCTTTTTCCATCTGTATCTCTATTCATGTAATCCGAATCACTTGTGCTTGTCTCATATTTGTTATAAACTTCATATTCAACTCTTTGTCCATCTGTTCCAGTTATATATATTTTATCTCCATTTTCAAGTCTTTTATTATTTGAGAAGAAAGTTCCATTTCTGTAATTGTGTCCTGCAAATACTGTGTTTCCTACTTCATTTAGAGCTATAGTTCCTGGATACAATTTTACAATAGCCACATTTAAAGAATTGATACTAGCATCATAATCAGCAATAATTGGATACTCTATATCTGTAGCTGGTATCTCTATTGTACCAATCATATCATACCCCATATACTGAACATGAGCACCTCCTGTAGTATCATTGCTTGTAGTATTTTGATATAAAGTATTTAAATCAACACTTGGTCCTACATCATTTAAAATAGTATTCTCTACAGGTAGAGTAGCTATTCGGTTAACCTCATCTTGAAAATTCTCTACCGCATCTCCAGAAGCTTGTTGGATATAATATTTCCTATAAACGTCTATTCCAAAATATATAAGTAACCCCACAATTGCAATTATAACTATTATTAAAATTACAGTTAATGTTTTACTATATTTACTATTAAACATTTTTCTTCCTCCCTTGTTTCTTTAATTACATAAATATATTATATCACAAAATCTTCATATAATCCATACTTTTGCTTATGTTTTTAACTCATTTTCATTTCATTGTTGTATACTTAGCAATCCTATCTAAACTACTATCCTACTATTTTATCTCCCAACTTCTTTCCACCTAATACATGAAAATGTATATGCATAACTTCTTGTCCAGAGTCCTTTCCGCAATTAGCTATAACTCTAAATCCTTTATCTGCAAATCCTTGGTCTCTGGCAATTTTGTTTATAACTTGATAAATATGAGCAATTAAAGAACTATCTTCTTCAGGAACATCTAATAGAGTTTCTATATGTTTCTTTGGTACAACCAATATATGAATAGGAGCTGCTGGGTTAACATCTTTAAATGCTATAACTTTTCCATCTTCATATACTATTTCTGAAGGTATCTCTCTATTAATAATTTTACAAAAAACACAATTTTCCATTTATTCTTCCTCCTCTTCGTTGACAAAAGGGACACTCCTTTTTGTCAAATTTTCTTTACACTTTGGGACACTCCTTTTCGTCCATGTTCTTGGACGTTGGGGACACTCTTTCCACATCTTTCTTCTTTTAGAAACTAGTCACTAAAAGAAGGGCTTTTTTCTTTAAGACTAGTCGCTAAAAGAAGGGCTTTTTTTCTTTAAGGCCTGTCCCCATTTTCCACTTTTGTGGAATTTGAGGCCTGTCCCTAAATTCTCACTCAAGAACTGCTTTAATTCTTCTTACTCCTGCTGAGCTTGATTCTTCTTTCTTTATTTTAAAGTGACCTAATTCTCCTGTATGTGTTACATGAGGTCCACCACATATTTCTTTGCTGAAGTCTCCTATTGTATATACTTTTACTTTCTCGCCATATTTGTTTTCAAATAATCCCATTGCTCCAGATCTTTTTGCTTCTTCTACTGTCATTTCTTCGCAAGTTACTGGTAAATCTCTTTTTATTTGTTCATTTACTATATCTTCAACTTGCTGTAATTGTTCTTTTGTCATTTTTTCTGGATGAGAAAAGTCAAATCTTAATCTTTCTGTTGTAATGTTTGAGCCTTTTTGTGTTGCATGCTCTCCTAGTACTATTTGCAAAGCTTTATGAAGCAAGTGTGTTGCTGTGTGATAGCTAATCGTTTTTTCATTTTGTTCAGCTAATCCTCCTTTGAACTTTTGCTCACTACCCATTCTTGATTTTTCTTGATGCTCTTTAAATAGTTTTTCAAATTCTGAATTGTCTATTTTAAATCCTTGTTCTCTTGCTAAGTCTGCTGTGATTTCTGGTGGGAATCCATAAGTTTCATATAGTTTAAATATAGTATGTCCATCTATCACATTTTTATTCTCTTGTTTTGCTTTATTTATAGCTTTTTCAAATTCTTTTTCTCCATGTGATAATGTTTTCATGAATTTGTCTTTTTCTTCTATTATAACTTGTTTTATTGTATCTCTATTTTTTTCAAGTTCTGGATACATTTCTTTTAGTATATCTACGTCTAAGTCAATTAGATTTCCTAACTCTGCTAAGTCAATTTGCATTTTGTTTAAATGCCTTGCCATTCTTCTTATAAGCTTTCTCAAAACATAGCCCCTGTCTACATTAGAAGGTCTACCCCCATCAGCTATAACCATCATACTTGCACGTAAATGTTCTGTAACAATTCTTCTACTTTCTATGTTATCTTCTTTTGCAAGTTCTTTTAAATTTTCCATTACTGGAGCAAAAAGTTCTGTGTCAAATGGTGTTTCTTTGCCTTGTAAAAGCATTGTCATTCTCTCTAGTCCAAGTCCTGTATCTACATTATGTTGTTTCAACTTTTCGTATTTACCATCTTTGTTTTTATAATATTCCATAAATACATTATTCCATATTTCAACATATTTACCACAATCACAAGATGGCTGACAATCTGGCGAACATGCTGGCTTTCCAGTATCATAAAACATTTCTGTATCAGGTCCACATGGTCCTTCTTCTCCTGCTATCCACCAATTATCATCTTTTCCATAAAAATATATTCTCTCTTCTGGAATTCCTGCTTTTTTCCAACATTCTGCTGTAAGTTCATCTCTTGGAGCATCTTCATCACCAGCAAAACATGTAACAGATATTTTTTCTGCTGGTATTCCCAATTCTTTAGTCAAGAATTCATAACTCATTGCAATTGACTCTTCTTTGAAATAGTCCCCTAATGACCAGTTTCCAAGCATCTCAAAAAATGTCAGATGACGATTGTCTCCAACTTCATCTATATCATTAGTACGTAAGCATTTTTGATAATCTGTAAGACGTGTTCCCTCTGGGTGCTTTTCTCCCAATAAATATGGTACAAATTGTTGCATACCAGCTGTTGTAAATAAAACAGATGGATCATTTTCTGGAATTAATGGTGCACTTGGCACTACTTTATGTCCATGATTTTTAAAATAATTTAAATATTTATTTCTAATTTCTATTGCTTTCATGTATCTTCCCCTATTCTTTATGATTTATTTCACCAAAATTATATTACATAATTCTATAAATTGCAATGGATATTGAAAAAAAACTAGGCAGTTTATACACTACCCAGTCCTCGTCTCCGCTTTATCTATGCGATTTTTAATATTATCTATCTGGAATATATTATCTTATGTATTATCTTTTATTCCAAATATAAATTTCACAAATCCTCTTAGGAATTTTGGAACTTTTTTAACAACTATAGTCATTTCGCATTCCCTCCTATCTTTAATAAATGAGAGATTTTTTCATCTCTATTTATTTAATCTTAGTTATTTTCTTTTAACAACAAAGCCACATTAGCCCTACTGCTACAATTACTACTCCAATTATAAATAACCATCCTGATAAAGGAAGTAATAATACGAGAAGCATTCCCAGACCTAAACCTATCAAGCAAACTGCAATTGTCTTTTTTAGTGCACGCAACATATTATTACCTCCTATCTTTTGTATATTATATTATAATTTACTATTATTTGTTACCATTTTATGGCTACTAGTCAAAATTGCGATTTTGTGATATAATTATTGGCATATATTTACCGTTCCATCTTGCTGGCAGATATATTTTGTATTCTCCAAGCATTCGAATAAAAAATATATCTGCCACGTGGAACTATTTATGCAAGTTAATAAAAATTGTCACAGGAGGTTGATTATGAAAAAAGATGAAGCAACAAAAATAATAGAAATTTTAAAAAATACATATCCAGATGCGAAATGTAGCCTTGATTTTACTACTCCATTTGAAATGTTAGTTGCAGTTATTTTGTCTGCACAATGTACAGATGAAAGAGTAAATAAAACTACACCTAGTATTTTCAGCAAATACTCTACACCAGAAGATTTTGCAGGAATGCCTTTGGAGACTTTGGAGGAGCTTATTCACCCTTGTGGATTTTATAAGAACAAAGCAAAAAATATAAAACTTACTGCACAAAAAATTGTTGATGAATTTGGTGGAGAAGTTCCTGATACAATGGATGAACTTCTATCTTTACCAGGTGTTGGAAGGAAAACTGCAAATGTTGTAATGCTTGAAGCTTTTAATAAACCTCAAGGAATTGCAGTAGACACACATTGCAAAAGATTGGCAAATAGAATTGGCTTTTCAGATGAAGAAACTCCTGAAAAGATAGAACAGGATTTGCTAAATCTATTTTCTTATGGATATTTAAAAGATATTAATCATGTTTTAATTTATCATGGAAGAGCAATTTGCACAGCACGTTCTCCCAAATGTGAAGAGTGCCCAATTAGAGAATTCTGTAGGTTTTATGAAAAAGCCTAAGCATTATGATTTATCTATATTAAAATAATTAAAGTCAAAATTTGCAATTTTATTGTATAATAAACAAAAATCACTCCATACTATATGTTATGGGGTGATTTGCTTTGACAAATATAAATTGTTCGTGTAATTGTAAATATCAAATTGATGGCAAATGCCATCTAGATGATATTAAATCTCAAAAAATATCTCCTAGCAAAGATTGTATTTATTTTTCTCCAAAGTGAACAAAAGGGACGAGCATTCGTTCGAAATTTCGAACAAGAGGGACACGCCTCCAAAATATCAGCATTAAATTTTATAATTCTTGACAAATACAATCATACATTATATCATATAAGCGTAATTTAATTTAAGGAGGGATTTTTTTGAAAATCAAACGATTTAGTAAAATAATATTATGTTTATTTCTCGTAATATTATTCATTTTGTCAACTAATGTTTTAGCTTTAACTACCACAGGAGAAACGTCTAACGAGATTATTCCAGTCACCAACGACGTTCAAACTATTTCAGAAACTGTTCCTACACAAGATGACGCAACAAGTACATATAAAGATTCAGACTTATTCTTGTATGCTGTAAACATTGAAATGTCCGACGTAGTTAACGGCAATGTTTTTGCATATGGGCAAACAGTAAATATCACAGGTCAAATATATGGAGACCTTTTTGTAATGGCAAATTCCTTGAATATTGCTGAAAATGCTGTAATCCATGGTAATATATTTGTATTATCAAATACAATGACAATCTCTGGCCTTGCATCAGATGCATATATAATGTCAAATAACTTGAACATAACTTCAACTGGTATGATTGCTAGAAATTTGTATGTCACCTCTTCTGAGATAACAATTGCTGGACAAATTTCAAGAGATATCAATGCAAGTGTTAATAATTTGCATTTCGATGAAAGTGCTATAGTAAAAGGAAATTTGAATTACACATCTAACAATGAATTTCAAATTAATGATGGTATAGTATCTGGCGAAGTGAATTATACAAAAGTTGAGGCAAGCACAGAAAATATGGTGTGGTCTATAGTTTCAAGTGTGATTAGCTCTTTGATATTCTCATTTGTAATAATAATGTTACTTCTTTGGATAGCACCTAAATTTAAAGAAAGCGCATGCGAAATTGTAGAAAAGAAAAGTCTTAAAGCCTTTGGAATAGGATTGCTGGTATTCTTTGGTACAATAATAGCATCTTTTATCCTATTGCTATTCACATATGGACTTGTTACAAGTGTAGCCGTATTTGCAATAGCTGTCCTAGCAATAGCATGTATAGTAGCAACAACAGTATTTAGTATGGCAATTGGCCAATTGATAACAAGTAAAACAAAATTCAAAAGCAATACAGCCTTTGTACTATTCTCACTTCTAGTCGTATTAGTACTTAAACTAGTTGGATATATTCCATATATTGGAGCGCCAATTGGACTTATCGTATTTATTCTAGGCTTAGGAATTATTTGTATGAATGCATACAAGCGAAAAGATTTAGTTGATGGCTCAAAAGCAACAAAAACTTAAATTCTAGTTATATAGACAGAGTGTCCGCTCAAAATTTAATAAAAAGACTTCAAACTAGATTATAGGCATAATAAAAGCATCCTATTAATTTTATAAGTAGGATGTTTTTATTATCTCTATTCTCTCTCTATTACTTATCTAAACCTGTCCCCAACTTTTCTTCGTCCACATACCTGTCCCAATTTTTTACTTTTGTGAAATTTGAGGGTAAGTCGTTCCCAAAACGAAATGTCACAAAATGGCCTGTCCCCATTTTCTCACAAATGAGAATTTAGGGACTGTCCCTATTTTCTCACATCGACATTTTGACCAAATTTACGAATAGTGGTGCTGGTTTGTCTGGTCTTGATTTAAATTCTGGATGGAATTGGCATGCTATGAAGTATGGATGATCTTTTATCTCTACTATTTCTACTAGATTGCCGTCTGGTGATGTCCCTGAAATCATAAGTCCATTCTTTTCCATTTCTTCTCTATATGCATTATTGTATTCAAAACGGTGTCTATGTCTTTCTCCTATTTCGTTTGTTTTATATACCTTTTCTGCTAAACTTCCCTTTTTTATAACGCATGGGTAGCTTCCAAGTCTCATTGTTCCACCTTTT
This sequence comes from uncultured Clostridium sp., assembly GCA_930990645.1. Taxonomy (GTDB): domain Bacteria; phylum Bacillota; class Clostridia; order TANB77; family CAG-508; genus CALXVA01. The sequence continues at coordinate 24,031 of CAKNQJ010000011.1, forward strand.
TTGGTTATATCTTTTTGGTCATACATAATGTGTATAACAGGGTTTTCGCAGATTTCGTCAAACTCTTCTGAGTTCGCATCTTTTAGGTTTAGTACATCTCTTGCGAATTCTACTACTGCCATTTGCATTCCTAGGCAAATACCTAAAAATGGCACTTTATTTTCTCTTGCATATTTTATAGTTTGGATTTTTCCTTCTATTCCTCTATTTCCAAATCCACCTGGTACTACTATTCCTTTACATTCTGCAAGCATTTCTTTTGCATTTTCTGCCGTTATTTTTTCTGCATCAATTAATTTTACTTTTACTTTCACTCCATTTTCTATTCCAGCATGGTTTAAGCTCTCTATAACTGATAAATACGAATCTTCTAGCTTAACATATTTTCCAACAATTCCTATTGTAACTTCTTTATCAGAAACCTTTTGTATCTTTTTATTTAATTTCTCCCATTCTTCATTATGTGGCTCTATGTTCTCTAATCTCAAGTGTTTACAAACTTGCATAGCAAGTCCTTCTTTTTCTAGTAACAATGGCACTTCATATAGACAGCTAGCTGTCCTATTTGCAATAACACTTTCTTTCCTAACATTACAAAACAAAGCAATTTTTTCTCTCATATTATCTGGTATATCTATCTCTGTTCTACAAACCAAAATATCTGGTTTAATCCCTAATGACTGTAGTTCCTTTACAGAGTGCTGTGTAGGCTTTGATTTTAGTTCGTTTGACCCTGAAATATATGGAAGCAATGTAACATGGATATATACAACATCTTCTGCTTGATTTTCAATTCCAACTTGTCTTATTGCCTCAAGCATTGATAGTCCCTCTATATCTCCTACAGTTCCACCAATTTCAGTTATTACAATATCTATATCTTTATCCTCAAATGAATATATCTTTTCTTTTATTGCATTTGTAACATGAGGTATTACTTGTACTGTCTTACCAAGATAATCTCCTCTTCTCTCTCTTTCTATGACCTCTTGATAAATTTTTCCCATAGTTACACTAGAATTCTTAGTCAAACTTTCATCTGTAAATCTCTCATAATGCCCTAAGTCCAAATCAGTTTCAGCACCATCTTCTGTTACAAAAACCTCTCCATGCTCATATGGACTCATTGTTCCAGGATCTATATTTATATATGGATCAAATTTCTGATTTACCACTTTATACCCTCTGTTCTTCAAAAGTCTTCCTAAAGACGCTGCTGTTATGCCTTTTCCTAGTCCAGATACTACTCCACCTGTTACAAAAATATACTTTGTTTTCATTTAATTACCACCTTTCTAAATTTTGACAAAAGGGACACTCCTTTTTGTCAAAGTTCTTGGACGTTTGGGACACTCCTCATTTTTTCTTGACTTGTAAAACAAGAAGTCACATGCTCTTTTTTTAAGTTCTGGAATATCTCGCCAATTTTTCCCTTATAAACAGTTAAAGAAGTAGATCAAAGCCAAACGCCAAAAAGCGTTTTTTTTTAACCTACTTCTTCAAAAATCTATATATAATCAAAGAACTTCGTAATTATCTTACCACTAACTCAAAAATAATTCAAGTGTTTTTTATTTTTTTTAGGTTGATTTCATAACATACATTACAATTCACATTTATAATAATATTGAGAACACTATGCAAAAGAGACCCCAGAAATACATCTAAAGTCTCTTTTGTCCTTTAGTCTAAGATAGTAATCTTAGACTATTGTGGCTAGTTCAGCTCTCCAACTATTGTAATAGTCCTCGAGCTTCGAGCTGTCAAAATACAGCTCTGGCTCTATACCTTTTTCCAGGTATTTTTTAACCATACACAATAATGGACAAACCCTCTTGATTTCTCCTACAGTCAGAGCTTCGACTTCTGTGTTGTTCAATGTTTCTTCAAACATTCTCGATAGTTCCTCCTCTTTAATACTCGGTTTCTCTGCTCCCTCAATTTCAATTTTACCACTGGAATAGAGAAAAATTGAAACCTTTTTCATCTGTGCGATTTTGCCACGCACATCTTGGAGTTCTTTTCGGGTATCTCTGATCTTCTTGTTAAATTCCTCAACAACTTCTGTACCTTCATCAAACTGCTGTTGCAGTTCTTCCACCTTAGTTGCCATGCTAGAAACTTTTTCAAGTATCTCTTCCAATTCACATTTGGTGTATTTCAGCACGGTGAAAACCTCATTACGCTTAGCAAGAGCTTGCTTGCGTGAATTTTCGAGTTCAAATTGGCTCTCACTAAGACGTTGTTCTTTCTTTAGAAGGAATTCCATACAGGCTACTGTATTTGTAGTCACAGCTATTGGAGTTTCCAACTCTTTGCTTGCTATAGCCTCTTCCATCAAAATATCCTCTGTTTGAGCAAAGGTATCAAAAGCTTTTGTTGCCTTTTTCTGAGGTGCATTTTGCCGCTTCTTCATTTTATCGTTTTTTTCAAACGCCTTCTTGAAGAAGGACACTTCCGAATGTGATACCCTTTTTATTATGTCTAAGAGTTCTTCCATGGTTTTCAAACCATAATAATCGAGCACTTCAGCTGAAGTCCACCCCTGCTTGGCAAAAATGTGAAGATCTTTTGACATTACTTTCTTAAGCGTTTTCATAACTTCTGTCCTCCTCAATTTCTTCGAGCATCTTGTCAATAAGACCAATAGTCTTATAAATTGTTTGTTCTGTTTCGCGAAGTTTGACTGCAACTTCATTAAAAGTTGTCCGTGCTTCACGCTCCTGCATTCGTCCCTTCAGAAGATTTTCTCCTTTGGGAACTCTTTCCAAAAGTTCATCACGTTCACATTCATTTGCTTCTGCAATCTCTTGAAGATTGTTATAAACTGTCTTGGGTGAAAGTCCAAACTCTTCTGCAATTTCTTTAACAGATTTGCCTTCGAGATGTAGCTTCATGAAATTTTCCATCATGCGCCGAGTTCTTTCTGACTGAACCATAGCCATTTAAACAGCCTCCTTACAAAATTATTTTTTAAGGATATCAACCCTTATACAAATATATTATACACCGTAAACGCCATAAAGTCAAATTATGTAAATTAGTTTTGACTTATGATAATTCTTTTGCTTGTTTATCTTTTACACTAAAAGTATGAAGAGAACAAAGTAACGAAATTCTCCATTTGTTCATGTCATTTTGATTTTAAACTAATAAAGGAAATCTCAAGGCCAATAGCAATTTCAGTTACATTTTACTTATTTCCATTTTATGATAATCTTAACAATCAAAACAATTTATATTACTTTTGTATATAATTCTTTAAAATTGTGTACAATTAAAATAAGGCTAAGAATTCATGTCCAAAAATTCAATAATTACAATTTAGAACTGTCCCAAATTCTCAAGAACTTGAAGAAAATGGATACTCATAAGCGTCCAAAATTTGAACAAAAAGATGTGTCCTCAAGTGTAAAAGAAAATTGACAAAAAGAAGTGTCCCTAAGTGTCAAAAAACTTTGACAAAAAGAAGTGTCCCTAAGTGTCAAATTGGAGGAAAATTTATGATTTTAAATATACTAATGATAGTACTAGGATTCATATTGCTAGTAGTAGGTGCTAACCTTTTAGTAAGAGGAGCTAGCAATATAGCTAGTAAATTTCATATTCCAGAAATGCTAATTGGTTTAACCATTGTAGCTCTTGGAACATCTGCTCCAGAGCTGATTATAACAATCACATCTGCTGCAAGTGGCTCAACCGATTTAATTATAGGTAATGCTATAGGAAGTAACCTGTGTAATCTTTTATTTATATTAGGCTTAATGACTGTAATTCGTCCTATTTTAATAGATGATGAAGCTAAAAAAATTCACATTCCTGTGGCACTTCTTGCTGCGATAATAGTATTGATTATAGAAATAAGTCATATAAATAGCAGTCCTTCTTTTATTGATAGAATTGATGGAATTATTCTTGTTATATTCTTCTCAATATATTTCACATATCCTATTTTTAAAGAAATTAAAGACATAAAGCAATCTTATATAGAAAATAAAAATGATGAAAGTAAAAAGAAAATAAATATTTTTATACAAATTATTTTTATTGCCATTGGTGTTGTTCTATTAAAATATGGTGGAGATTTTGTAGTTGCCTATTCTACTGAAATTGCACAATATTTTGGTGTTTCTGAAAGAGTTATCGGTTTAACTATTGTAGCAATTGGTACTGCAATGCCCGAATTAGTCACCTCTATAATCTCTGTAATCAGAAAAGATACTGATTTAGCTGTAGGAAATTTAGTAGGTTCATGTGTCCTTAATCTATTCCTTATACTTGGAGTTGGTGCTATTATAACTCCTTTAGAATTTTCAACAGAATTTACACAAAATTTAATATTATTAATTGTTTCTAACTTAATTCTTTGGATTTTCAATTTTATTGGAAAGAAAAGCACAATCACAAGATTTAAAGGATTTATTTTACTTTTGATTTTCACATTGTACATGATTGGATTGTTTGTTTAAATATACTAGAAAAAAAATAAACTCGTGGTACCGATGGTGGGACTCGAACCCACATGGTTTCCCGCCAGATTTTGAGTCT
>CAKNQJ010000012.1 GCA_930990645.1 uncultured Clostridium sp.
GGAAAACCGACATTTTTCTTTGTCAATTTCCTACATATTATTTTACCATTTACATATGCAAAAACCAGTAGTGTAGGTAGTGTATAATCTGGTGTGTGGAATACAGCTACCTCACCCCTCGCTATCCGCTCGGGGTTGTGGAAAATAGGCGTCCTTGAAGGACGCCTATTTATTACTTGTGAACTACTTTTTCTCCTATTTGTTTCATGCCTTGCGATGTCGTTCGTGTGCTGGTGTTAAAGGGTACAAGGCGCTAGGTCACATCAAAGTACGGGAAGGACCACGCGGAAACTGTGAGTGCTGTAAGCAGTGCCATAGCTGTTGGTGAAACAGAACACACCGGCAATGGACGCACCGCTGTAATTGCCTCCACGGATGAAGAACGGACCGCTAGCGTTAGGGAAGTAAGAGTAATCACTGTACCATGATGTCGAGCCGCTACCGCTACTTGATGTTTCGTACACTGCATCGCCGTAGTGGCCGTTCGCTGGTGTTGATACTGCATAGTTGTTACTATTGCTATCGCTACTTCCTACGCTATATACGTCTTTATATTTTGCTGCTGCATTTACTAATGTACTTCCATATGTTGTTAAATTGCTATTTCCGTTGTTTACATATCCTGCTACGTATTCCCAAGCTCCTCCACTCATGTCGTATACTCCTGTTACATTTCCGGTTGTACTTGCTTGTGGTCCATTTCCTGTATCATATGCATTTGTTGTTCCACTTGCACTACTTGCACTTACGCTATTTCCTGCATTTCCGGTTATATAACTGCTACTATTATTTATCCACACTTCGCTTCCTTTTCCATATGTTGTATTTCTACTTAGGTATGCTACTGCTCCCCATTCACTATTTTTCATCATATGTGGGTCTACTACACTATCACTTGTATTTAGCCCATATAGATTGCCACTATTATTCATATTTATACATGTTGTGAATATGTCACTTACTTGAATGTTTCTCCAACTTGTTACTCCTGCTTTGATTTGAATTACTTCATTTCCTGTATATGTTACATTTCCTGTACTTGCATCTGTTGTGCAATTTGTATTACTTGTTTCAAATTTTCCTACCCAGAATCCTGGTAGTGCTGTTCCTCCATAGTTAAATGCTGGATGCACTACATAACTACTCATTCCACTGCTTGCTCCTGCTGTTGCACTTGGATAACTTGTGCTGTATGTCGTTGTTCCTGCTTTATTTCTATTGTTTGTGTCTACAAATACTATATTTATATTTCCTGCACTGCTTGTACTTGTATGATACTGACTTGTTATTTGATATGCATATCTTGGTATCCATACTAGCATACTATATGGCTCATTTTCATTTAATGTATTTCCATTCCAACTTGCATCTCCTAGTACTACGTTTGCCCATTCTTTATTTGCATAATCGTACCATTCTTCGTCATCTGATGTAGTTCTTACCCAGTTACTTCCATTCCATTTTACTGGTGTCATTCCATCGCTTAGTTCTGGGGCTGTTGGTAATACACTGTCTACATATGGTTCTTCTGGTATATCTGGTGGTGTTATCTCACTATCTTCTGCCATTACATTTAAGTACTCACTCATTACTCTATTCATTCCTTCTTGTTCTGATGCTATCGAATTTGCTGTCATATCTTTTGCTTTTTGTGCTTGGGTTATAAGTCCATTATCTCCAAATGCCATATTGATTGTTACTGTTGCTAGTATGATTATGATAATTATTGTAATTACTAGTGCCACTAAAGTTATTCCTTTTGGACTTTTTGCATTTATACTTTGCTTACCTTTGTATTTATCTCTTTCCACTTTCTTTTTCCTCCATTCGTTTTATTTTTATATCAATACCTAACCTCATTTTGTCCATTTTTTTCTTTTTTATGCATATTCATCTTTATTTGCTGTATTTTTCCTTTTATCATTTTGTTTCATCCCTTTCTTGCTTTTGTTTCGAATTATTCATATTTTTTTTACTATTATATTTGGGAAAAAGGTTGTGCTTTTGACAAAGTTCACACCTCTACCAAAACACTAATAGCATACTTATATTGTATACTAGCAGTATTCTTTTTTCAATACTTTTAGCAAAATGTAATATATTTGTAACATTCCTGTAATATTTTTGTAATATTTTTAATTTTATGTATATTTTGAATTTTTTTGGAAATTATATAAATGAAATTATTTTTATTGGAGGTTGATTTTTGTGGGTATAGAAAAACATTTAAGTATTACAGGGACATCAAATGTTTCATGGAAGGATGCTGTTATTCAAGCTGTTGCTGAAGCTAGTAAGACAATTGATTACTTATCTTCTGTTAGGGTTATTGACCAGAGAGCTAAAATTGATGGTCGTAAGCTAATTCAATATTATGTAGATTTGGATTTGTCTTTTGTAGTTGACAGAGACAGAGATTAGAATTTTGGTATATTTAAAGATAGAGTATTTCATATATTTATACAAACTACAGATATTGACTTTTATATGAATTATATCTTAATTTATTATGTTACACATTGTATTAGATGCAATAACATGGAAAGGATGAAAAACAATTATGAAGAAGATTGAAACTAAACAAGAATATCTTGATTATGTAGATAAAAAGTCTCCCAATTCGCCTATTCTTAAAAATTGTTTTAATGCGTTTTGGGTTGGCGGACTGATTTGTTCAATTGGACAGATTATATTCGATTTTTGTGAATTTAAAGGGTTGGATGAAACCACTTGTTCAACTATTGTTTCCATTACCTTAATTGGTATTGCTGCTTTACTAACTGCTCTAAATATTTTTAACAAAATCGGAAAATTTGCAGGAGCTGGCTCTCTTGTACCTATTACAGGCTTTGCAAATTCTATTGTTTCCCCTGCTATTGAGTATAAATCTGAAGGTTATGTAATGGGCGTGGGCGGAAAAATGTTCACAGTAGCAGGACCTGTTCTGGTATTTGGTATTTCCGCTTCAGTGCTAGTTGGAATTATTGCATTGTTCTTTTAATTTTTATATTTATTAACTCTATATATTGCTATGTAGCTCCACGTGTCACATATATTTTTTACTCGAAAACATGGAGAGTACAAAATATATGTGACAGTAAGATGGAGCGGACTTTATATACTAATATCAACCAACAGCATATGGTTTTATAGGTGCTTTCCATTAAAGACCTAAATATTTGTATAAGGAATGGTTTGATGAATAAGATAGGTAAACAAACTATACAGCTTTCTTCTCCACCATATATTATAGAGACATCTTCTATAGTTGGACCTAAGGAATCTGAAGGACCTTTGGCTAAGTATTTTGACCAATGCTTAGAGGACGAGTTTTGGGGAGAAAAAACTTGGGAAAAGGCTGAAAGTAAAATTATAAAAGAAAATGTAAACACTGTTATTGCTAAGTCTGGAATTGCAAGTCAGGATATAGACTTTTGCTTTGCAGGAGATTTGCTTAACCAATGTATTTCTTCTAGCTTTGGTTTAAGAGAAATAAATATTCCTTTTTTTGGAATCTTTGGTGCTTGTTCAACTTTTGTAGAAGGAATGTGTCTTGGTAGCATTTTTATAGATGGAAACGCTGCACAGAATGTGCTTTGTGCCACATCTAGTCACTTTTGCAGTGCAGAAAAGCAATTTAGATTTCCATTAGAGCTTGGAAATCAAAGACCTCAATCAGCACAATGGACTGTAACTGGATCTGGTGCTGCCATTATATCAAGTTCTAATAAAGGACAAAAATGCCCTCAGATAACATATCTTACACCTGGAAAAATTGTGGATATGGGAGTTAAAGATGCAAATAACATGGGAGCTGCAATGGCTCCAGCTGCACTAGATACATTAATTACACATTTGCAAGACACAGGAAGAAAACCAAGTTATTATGATGCAATTATCACAGGTGACTTAGGATATGTTGGAAAAGAAATCTTAACAGAAATGGCTGAAACCAAAGGATACAACATAAAGAATAATTACAACGACTGTGGGGTGCTTATATTCGATAGAGATGCCCAAGATACCCACTCTGGTGGAAGTGGCTGTGGCTGCGTCGGCTCTGTTTTCTCAGGATATTTTTATAGAAAATTAAAAGAAGGCTCAATAAGCAAAATCTTGCTAATGGCAACAGGAGCTTTGATGAATTCAACAAGTTCTCAGCAAGGAGAAAGTATTCCTGGTATTGCACACGCAGTTGCAATTGAGAATCTTTACACTTAGGGACACTCCTTTCTGTCAAAGTTTTTTGACACTTGGGGACACTCCTTTCTGTCAAAGTTTTTTGTCACTTGGGGACACTCCTCTATTCACAATATATTTACTTATTGTTTTTATGCAACCGTGTTATTGCATCATAGCGAATTTTATTTGAAATAAATTTGGATTTATAGTTAAAATCTAAATATTTAGATTATTTTGAAAGAAATTATTTTTATAACTTTTATAGCTTGGAAAGGAATGAAATTTAGTATGGATTTTTTACAAAGTATAGATTGGATGGAAATGCTTAGGTGCTTTGTTGTAGGTGGTCTAATTTGTATTGTAGGACAGATTTTAATTGATAAAACTAAGCTTACTTCAGCTAGAATTTTAGTAATATTTGTAACTACTGGCGTAGTTTTAGGTGCTATTGGAATATATAAATATGTAATTGACTTTGCAGGGTGTGGAGCAACTGTGCCATTGCTAGGCTTTGGAGCAAATCTTGCAAAAGGTGCAATAACAGAAGCACAAAATTCAGGTCTTCTCGGTGCGTTTATAGGCGGCGTAAAAGCGTCAGCAGGTGGAATTACAGCAGCAATTTTCTTTGGTTATATTGCGTCTCTAATTGCAAAACCTAGAATTAAAAAGCAGTAAATTTGACAAAAGGGACACTCCTTTTTGTCAAATTTTTTTACACTTTAGGTGTGTCCCTTTTGTCCAAGTTTGCTAAGCTTGTCATACCATCTGCAAACTCTTTTTATATTTTTTCCTTCCATATCTTTATTATATAAATTGAACTATATCTGCAATGCATACTTATATCAATTCTTTTTCCAATTTATTGTAAAATCATTTATTATCTACTACTTGGTAAGAACGGAACAATTTTTCCTACAAAGTCCCCAAAGTTTTGAGATTGTAATATTACTCTTCCAGGTCCAACTAATCTCGTTAAGAAAAGTCCTTCTCCACCAAGGAATATATTTCCTAAGCCTTTTACCATTTCTACTTCATATGATACGCTTGGCTCAAACGCTACCACATTTCCAGTGTCTACCTTAAGAATTTCTCCTGGTTGCAATACTTTTTCTATTGGATCTCCATCTACTTCTAAGAATACCATTCCATTTCCAACAGCTTTTTGCAATATAAATCCTTCTCCACCGACTAATCCAGCACTAATTCTTTTTGTAAATACAACTGATGTTTCTACTGAATCTTCTGCACATAAGAATGCATTTTTCTGTAATATCATACCATTTGGCATTTGTCTCAAATCTACTGGTATAACATTTCCTGGAACTGTTGTTGCAAATGCTACCATAGCGCCATCTACTTCTGCAGTATAATTGGCCATGAAAATAGACTCCCCTGTAAACATTCTGCCTAAACTCTTCATTATGCCACCTCTGGCATTTGTTTTCATTGATATTCCATTTGTCTGATATGACATACCTCCCCTTTGAGTATATACAGTTTCTCCTCTATTTAGTGTCATTTCTACTACTGGCACAGTTTGCCCTAAAATTTTGTATTGCATTTGTTTCTCCCCCTTCTACTACATTTTATTCTACAGCTATTATTATATGTTAGGCACGATATGATGTCAATAAGAATTTTGGAATGTTTAAAAAGTACACTATTTAATAATTTTATATTTCTTGTAACGTTATCTCTAATTAAAATAGAATCACTAAGTCCCCACATGCCTCTCTGTTCCATTTTTAATTTGAAGCTTTCTGAACAGACTTAAAATTCATTTTAACTATCAAATAGTAATTCACTTTTATAATAAAAGTGTGCGTTAGCGAAAGCAAAGCTTTCGACGCACACATGTGCATTTCGCTTTGCGAATATGCACGGTCCAAGGAAACTTAACCTTGTTGCTCCGGAAATTTCTAACGAAATTTCCTATGCAATAAAAAAAGCACACCTGCTAATGTCTTTCAACACTAATAGGTGTGTCCCTCTTTGTTCGAAATTCCGGACAAATGCTCCATCGCCTTTGTTCGCGTTTGTTTTAACACTAATAGAAGTGTCCCAAAGTGTAAAAGAAAATTGACAAAAAGGAGTGTCCCTTTTGTCAATTTTTTTAAGCTTTTTTTGCAAGTTCTGCAATCTCTGTAAAAGCTTTTTGGTCTGTTACAGCAAGTTCAGCTAGCATTTTTCTATTTATAACAACATTAGCTTTTTTTAGTCCAGCTATTAGTTTGCTATATGTTAATCCATTCATTCTTGCAGCTGCATTTATTCTTGCTATCCATAATTTTCTAAAATTGCTCTTTCTATCTTTTCTTCCTACATATGCATACATTCCTGATTTCATAACAGCTTGTTTAGCCATTCTAAATCTATAATGTTTTGCACCATAATATCCTTTTGCTCTTTTTAATATTTTTTTATGTTTTTTACGTGTAATTATTGCTGTTTTTACTCTTGCCATTTTTTATTCACCTTCCTTGAATTTTTTTCTTTTCTAATTTTCAAATTATTTTAATTTACTTTAAATTTTAATCAAAAACGAGACGACGTTTTTCATTAAAATTCCAAATTCAAATCAAAAACGAGTATTGCTAGGAAAGCGAGCTAAAAATTTTGAAATAATACGTGTTGTATATTGAAAAATTTTTAGCGACGCTTGACAACGCAAGACGACGTTTTTCATTTGAATTTTTAGTTGCCGTATGGTAATAACTTCTTAATACCTGCCTCGCATGTCTTATCTGCATAAGCATCTTGAACTTTTCCTCTTGATTTTGCTCTAGGAGTTTTATTTGCTAATAGATGTCTCCTATTTGATTTTGTTCTTTTTACTTTACCTGTAGCAGTATATGAATATCTTTTCTTTGCTGCTTTGTTTGTTTTTAGTTTTGGCATAATTTATTCCTCCTTGTAATTTATTTTCTATGTCAAAATATATCTTAATAGATACATTTATCTACCAACTTTGTAAATCATTAATCTTGTTGATACTTTTATGTTATGTAATTACTTATCTGATTTTTTAGATAATATAATAAACATATTTTTACCTTCTAATACAGCTTTCTTTTCAGGAGATGCAATATCTGATAAAGCTTCTATAAATTTGTTTAGGTTAGCTTCACCAAGTTTTACATAGTTTAACTCTCTTCCTCTAAATCTAACTGTTATTTTTACTTTGTTACCATCTTCTATGAATTTTCTAGCATTTTTTGCTTTGAATTCAAAATCATGTTGTTCAATATTAGGTGTAATTCTAATTTCTTTAAGTTCAAATGTTTTTTGCTTTTTCTTAGCTTCTTTTTCTTTTTTAGCTTGCTCAAATTTATATTTGCCATAATTCATTATTTTACAAACTGGTGGCTCTGCATTTGGTGCAACTAATACCAGGTCTAGCTTTTTTCCAAAGGCTAAGTCTAAGGCATCATTAAGTTTCATTACTCCTTTTTTTTCTCCATTTTCGTCAATCACTTGAACTTCTTTTGCTCTAATTCTTTCATTAATAGGTAATTCTTGTTTTATATATAACACCTCCAAAATTTAATATGTGCTGTGCACATAACATTGTCATAGAAAATGCAATTTTCTATGCAATAAAAAATTGATTTGTATTAAAGAACAAATCAACCCACAATTTAACTAGTTTTCCTAACTATTATCCACATTTTATCAACCAATTACTATTTTTGTGCTTTTTACCATATCATCACTCTGCTACAAATCTAAAATGTCAATGTGCTAATGCGAATAATTTTAATATAGTCTCTTACCTTTTCCTACTTAAGTTAAGGTGAGAAGTGGATTGCTTCTTCTTTCAATGACTATACTATAATACTACATTTTTTTTGTAAAGTCAATAGTTTTTTCCAAATTTGTATTGACATTTACGCATTTTTGTTATAAAATATTATAGCATTATATCGAATATGACCAGAGAAGAAGCTTCTCCCCGGTGGCTTTTACGATGGTTTCATATATATTTAAAATTTATTTATGAAATGGAGGATACATATTACCATGAACAATACAACATATAGTATTAAAAAAAGTGAAATTGAAAGAAAATGGTATATAATTGATGCAGCTGATAAACCTCTAGGAAGAGTTGCTACAGAAGCTGCAAGATTATTAAGAGGAAAACACAAACCAACTTATACTCCAAACTTAGATACTGGAGACCATGTTATTATATTAAATGCAAGTAAAGTTGTTTTAACAGGAAAAAAATTAGACCAAAAAATATACAGACATCATTCTGGATATATTGGTGGTTTAAAAGAAATCAAAGCAAGAGATTTATTAAATAAGAGCCCTGAGCAAATGATGATGCGTGCTGTAAAAGGTATGCTTCCACATAATAGTTTAGGAAGACAAATGCTTAAAAAATTAAGAGTATATGCAGGAGCAGAGCATCAAAATGCTGCTCAAAAACCAGAAGTTTGGAATTTTTAATTAAAGGAGGATTTTTAAAATGCCTAAAGCAAAAACAGATAAAATAGTGTTTTATGGTACAGGAAGAAGAAAAAGTTCTATTGCTAGAGTTAGATTAGTTGAAGGAAAAGGAACAATCACTATAAACGGAAAAAATATAGATGAATATTTAGGAACAGACACATTAAAAGTAATAGTTAGACAACCTCTAACAGCTACAAATACTACAGATAAATATGATGTTATCTGCAAAGTACAAGGTGGAGGATTTACAGGTCAAGCTGGAGCAATTCGTTTAGGTATTGCTAGAGCATTATTAGAGGCTAATAGCGAATATAGACCTACTCTTAAAGCTGCTGGTTTCTTAACAAGAGACCCACGTATGAAAGAGAGAAAGAAATATGGTCTTAAGAAAGCTAGAAAAGCTCCTCAATTCTCAAAGAGATAGAATTTATGCAAAAAGGCAAGGTCACAAAGTTTTGTGTTCCTTGCCCTTTTTGATTAATTGCTTTTGGATTTTGAAATCCATACCTTGTTCCATGGAAATCTGTCTTTAACAAATCTCCTGACTTCTTCCGATGAGTGCCCCTCACCAATAAATGTGGCAATAAATTTCATTTTTTTAGGAGATAGTTTCCTTATCTTAATGAAAACAAAAGTCACTTCGTTGTCAGCGTCACATTTTCTAATTTCAATCGCCCAAAAGAATTTTCCTTTATCAGTCGGCGGATGAAACTTGATAATGTATTTTCCTTCGCAAAAAATCTTTTCTTCCATTTGTAGTCTCACTCCTTTGTCAATCGACGCTGCATTAATTCAATCAACTTATGTTAACATTATACTACAAATTTCCTATAATTTCAAGTTCTGTCACAATTGTGCAATTACACATATTACTAGATAATGATTAATATGAATTCTAAGTCCGCTCAGGAAGTTTCTAATTAAGATAGCCTCACTTTATTCTATCATCTCCATATTTTGGTCATTGTTTAATCCTTCCAAATTATAATATGTATCTGGTATATTTCCAATTATGACTCCTTCCATTAACAATACTTGATTTACTATTGTTTCTGTCATTGTATTGTATGGTGTTAGAATTGTAACATTGCATCTGACCTCTAAATAAATCCTATGTAATGTTTGGTTTATTCCTGCTTCTTGAAATTCTGACCTCAAATCGGTCTCCACACTTCCATCTACTAGCATTTTTATTTCTATGTCTGGTCCAATTCCTGCAAAATACTTACTTCCTAAAAAGCTTCCGAAGTTTTATTTTAAATGTGCTATTTTCTGCTTTCTCTAATTCTTCTTGTATAAGTATTGGTATATCTGAGATAATTCTGTTTATAGTTATCATATCTGCACTAATCAATTTTATATTATCGTTATCATCTTTTTCTACTCTAAATAAATCCTCATATTTATAGTCCGCCATAACTCTTGTTGCTTGTTCATTAGAAACTTTTGTAGCTATTGACTTTGCTAAGTTTCTACATCTCTCATCTATAATCGGCATGCTTGAATTTATTACTAATTTAAACACAATAATTGCAATTGTAAGTATTGCAATTATCGTAATGACTTTTCGTAATTTATTATTCCCTTTTATTTTGCCTAAATTTATTCTAGGCCTACTAAAAATTTTCTCTTCTTTTCTATCCATTATATCTAGGAATAAATAGTTGCTGTGCTATATTTAGTTTATCTTCATTTTCTATTCCATTAATCCTTGCTATCTCCTCCACTGTACTTCCAAATCTCTTAGCAATTTTCCACAATGTGTCCCCCTCTTTAACATAATAGATAACTAAGCTACATGAATTTACATTTCTGTTTTCCTCTTCCTTTATATCATCTATCACATTAATTTCGGTGCTTTTTGATAATGCAATATTAAATAGCACATCTATTTTTACTTCTATACTTCCATCTCCTGTTACAACAAAGTCTTGCATTGATATTTCCATGTTTGTTTCCACACTTGAGTTTTGGTTTACTCCCATAAAATCGACACTAAAATTAAATGGTATCGAGGTTTGCTTTGTATCTATTCCATTTCCGCCATCAAATAGATAATTTAATTTCACTTCCCCTTCAAATAATATCTTATCATTTAGACAACTTTGCTTTGCAAGCTCTACTCCTGTTTCTACATCATATATCTTATTCCCTCCAATTTCAGGAATTACTTGTTTTTCCCTTACACTGTATGTAGACTGCATTGTCTCTACTTTTTGCATTACCTGTATTTGTTTTTGGGTAAATATGACATTTGTGTTAGGATTGTATAAATCTTGTATAACATTAATTTCTTGATTTTTAAATATTTCACAATATATCTCTATTTCCGCTTCTACATATATTGAATGCTCTTCTGCGTTATTTGGCTTTATTACCACATTTTTTATTTCATATTGGGTATTGCAAATATTCTCTTCTGTAACATTTTCTATATCTATAAATCCCATAACTGGTATTGTACTTTCTACAGAATTTATTCTATTATCATCAGTCAAATACATGATTTTTACATTAAGATCAGACTTAGCCAACACTTTGTTATAACTTATTTTTATATCTCTATTTGTTATAGCGAAGTCTGCTTTCATTATTTCTGACAAATTATCTATATTGTCTATCATTAGTGTATCTTTTGCATAAACTTTTGTACTTCCCCTCCCTACAACAGAGTTTATGTCTATAGATTTATTAAGAGTTTGCATTCCTTTTGAATTAACACTACTTATTATATCTATATCTTCCTTAGATGTAACTTTTATACTTATTTCTATAAATGCTTTTATGCTTACTTTTCTACCGTTTATTACTTTACACTCTATGTTTTTAAGTTTGGCATTTGTTTCTAAATCCATGTCAGGCATAGCATTTGGTATATCTATTACTTGAGTAAAATCTAAATTTACATTTATACTTCTAACACTATTTTCATCGCTATCAGCTAAATACATAACATATGTATCTACAGAGCCATCAAGTCTTACTTTGCCTTCGTTTATCTCCTTTTTATAAATGCAGACAATTCCGCTTGTACTTATTGCATTTATTATATCTGGCTTTATATCTGGGATTATACTATCTCCTTCGACCATTACTGTCTCAGTTTTTTGAGCTACTATATGGTTTACACATACATTCTCCCTTGTGGTTTCTATTGCCATTAATACCCCTCCTTAAATTTCTTAATTACTAAATGTATATTGGAAAGGCATTAAAAAAATTCCTATTCTCAAGAATTTTTTTCTAGGACAATTGAGGACGGGCTTGTTTTGTTCTAACACAAAAAAGCCTAGAGTTTATCTATAACTCTAGGTCTTTTTCTAAGTTTCTGCAACCGTAAGTGGAAGATTTAATGGACTATATCCTTTTCCATCAAACACATCAACTTCAATTGTTTTTGTTAATACATCAGTGTAACTATAGCTTACGTTTCTATTTTCTTCTTCAAATTTAATTATAAATAAATTTGGATAAGCTTTTTCTATCGTAGCTTCCTTTTCAAACGATTTACTCCTTCCTAACGAACCTTTGACAATTATTTTTTGTCCAATTTTTTCACCAATATCTGTTTTTAAGTTTGTTATATCCTTTTGGCAAATCATTCTATCACCTACTTCTTAAATCTGGCTAAATCATATCACAAAAATGGGTCAAAGTCAAAATAAGAAGTTAATTGTCGAATTGCTGTATCCTTTGTGTGCCTAAGCTTTGCTACGTTTTTATGTTAAATATTACATTTATATTACATTTTTGTTACAATTTCTTAACAATTCCGGACAATTGGGGACGGGCTTGTTTTGTCCTTAATTTAAAATAGGGCAAAACAAGCCCGTCCCCAATTGTCCTCCTATCAAACTAATAAAGTTTTTTTCTTTCCTTTTGCCCCTATTCCATTTATTCCTCTCTCTCCATCTCTTAACTCGTCTTCTATATCATAGATAGTAAGAAATTTGTTTGAATCAGTAGTTGCTATTTTTCTCGCAACTACTAATGGATCTACAAAATCAATTAAAATTCTGGCAGGTGATGATGCAAAATTTGCTCCTGCATTTATTAATGCTTCATAATAGCTCTGACATGCCCCTGCAAAAATAACTAACTCTTTATTCTTCTCTTCTTTTCTTACATTCTTTACAGTCTGAGCAAAATATTTTGAATTTCTATAATTATATATATCTTCATAATATTTACCAGACTTAATCATTCCATCATGTCCGAGTTACAATTAATATGTCTGGTTTATATTGCTCTATTAATCTATTAACCATATTTGCTTGTCTGTTTTCTGGAATGTTTCTTACAACTGCATTTAAGCCCATCTTCTGATAATATGCTTTAGATTTTTCACTATACCTTCTATCTCCATCCAAATGTAATATTTTTCCTGTGTATATTACTTTGTTACTTCTTTTTAGCAAACCATCTTTTTTCTCATTTGCTTTATTGCTTATTTTATCTATCTTTTCATCTATCTTCTTATAGATGTTGTCAATCTCTTTTTTGCTAATAATCTCCAAATCATCAATAGGACTATCTGCTTTAAGTCTTGTTGTTATTCCAGTAAGTATTGCTATCTTATTACTTATTACTAAATCTACAATAAAAATCACATCATTATTATATGATTTTCTTGTAACGACATCTCCTTTTTTTATATTATTCAACATAATCACCTCTATTAAACAATCAGTCATTATATATTATGTCGAATAGTGTAAAATAGTGCCATTGGGGACAGACCTCATTGGCACATCTAAGAGCTTTTGTCAAATACAATTAATTTAATTCTTCTCTTAAATATTTTTTCAAATCTTCTTCTTTTAAATTTTTCAATTTTTTTCTTCTTTCTTCTGTATAATCTCCTTCACCATCGCTATACATTTGTATAAATTTTACCATGCCTACTGGTCCTAATTTTTCTCTCAATGCTTTAAGCCCTTCTTGTCTAATTTTTTCTAAATCTTTAACAGTTACTGCCATATTTACATCACCTCCAGTATAAATTCCATAGGATTTACCACTTTTAATTCTAGCCTTGCTCTTTTAGAAGCATTTATTAATTGTTTATCAACTGTTATAAAATAATCTAGATTTTTGCTTTCAGCATATGCTATATGATATGCATCCATAAAATGTATATTAAAAGTTTTTAATACCTGTACTCTTTGTTCTATTTCATATGAATACGGTATTTTCTCTAATTCTAATCCATCATATAAATCTTCAACTTGTCTTTTTTTATTTCCATCAGAAATATTGTCTATTTCATAATCAATAGCTCTACTTGAATATATCTTTATCATTCGTCTACCCTCCATATTTATTATACAACATTTTACTAATTTTATCTATATATAAAGATAATTTTTTTGAAATTTATTTGTCTACTCCTCCTCTTTGTTCTAGCACTCTTAGCTCATGTAGTGGTCTTGTCATTGCAACATATAAAAGTTTCATATCTATTGCTTTATTTGGGTTATAACTTCCCTCTGATGCATCGGAGATTACTGCTCCATCAAATTCTAGTCCTTTTGCTAGATAGCTCGTAATTGTACAAATTCCTCCATCATATTCTGTATCAGAATTGGTTATATTTTTTGCTATAATATCGTGCTTTGCTAATGCATCGTTTATTTGACTTGCTTCTTTTTCGTTTTTACATATTACGGCAATAGATTTAAATCCTCTCTGTCTATATTCTGTTATTGCATTTGTGATTATTTCTACTTGATTTTCCAAATCGTTGTATGGTATGTATTTAACTTCTTCTCCATGTCTAATTACTGGCATTGCTGCATCTAATCCAATATGAGTTATTACTTTATTTGCTTCATTCATAATCTCAGCAGTTGTCCTATAACTCTTTTTCAAATATTTTAATTCACAATCATTTGCAAAAGTTTCTTCCATCATATCTTCCCATTTATGTATCCCTCTATATTGATATATTGATTGTGCAATATCTCCAAATATGCTAAACGTAGCACTTTCTAAAAGTACTTTTAGTGCATAAAAACTAAAGTCTCCAAAGTCTTGTGCTTCATCTATTGCAACCTGTCTATATGTAGCATACTTTTCTGTTCCAATTACTTTACATTTTAGATATATAAGTGCACTTAAGTCTTCAAATTCTACTTTTTTATCTTTTATGTTTTTGATGTTGTTTTCAATCTTTTCTTTTACACTTTTAGCATTGTCTTCTTTTTCTTCCTTCATGCCTTTACTATTCCATTGGTCAATTTTATTCATATCTTTTTCCAAATCTTCCAAAAATCTCTCATATAATTTTATAGTCGATGGAATTAAATTCTTAAAATATTTTTTTACCGCTTCCCCTACATCTTTCCTCAATTTACGTTCATCTGTGTATTTTTCTTTTATTTCTTTTGCTATCTCAGCATAATTATCTTCTATATATTTTTCAAGCAACAATTTTGTTCTTTCTGTCTTTTTATGGATTGTGTTATAGATTTCATTTGTAGAAATTGAATTGTAAATTTCTTTGATTAAATTACTTGGTATTATTTCCATTCCTTTTAACGTAATCCCTTTATCTGGAATAATACTTTTGTTTAGTTGATTTATAAATTCATCTAAGAGATCTTTGTATCTCATTGAAACTTTTAGTCTTTCATATGTTAACTCCTGTTCATTTGAAATTGATTTAATTAATTTTTTTTCTTCATTTATAAGTTCTAATTCTTCACCTATAAACTCCGAGCATAACTCTGAATACGTTAATTGAGAAACATCGTTTACGTCTAAATCTGGTAAAATACCTGAAATATAACTTACAAAAAATTTATTTGGTCCTATTACTAAATATTGCTCTGGCTTGATTTTATTTCTATTATTGTACACTAAATATGCAATTCTATGTAGTGCAACTGTTGTCTTTCCTGAACCTGCAACACCTTGTACTATAACATTTTTGTTTAGTGGCTCTCGTATAATTGCATTTTGCTCTGTTTGGATTGTAGAAACAATATTCTTCAATCTGTTATCTGCATTTGCTCCTAAATATGGTTTTAATAATTCATCATTTGATACTGTATCTACATCTTGATAACTTTTCAATTCGCCATTTTCTATTTCATATTGCCTTTTTACTAGAAGTTCTCCTGTGCAAGTTCCTTCTGGTGCTTCATATGATGCTCTTCCAAGATTGCTATCATAGTACATTGACGAAATCGGAGCTCTCCAATCTATTGTTATACTGTTGTTCTCTTCGTCCATTACTCCTACTTTTCCGATGTATAACTTCTCTACTTTTTGCTCTCCATCTCTTGCAAAATCTAGTCTTGCGAAATATGGATTTTTCACACTTTTCTCCATTAATCGGAGTTTTTGTGCATACATGTTTAGCATATTTTCAAGCATTACTGTGTCTTGCTTGTACAGCTTTGGTATTGCTTCAAGTCTTAAGTCATAGTACTTTATAACATCTTTGTACTTTTCTAGTACTTCTTTTAGTTTTTCTTTTTCTGCTTCAAACTCTAGTTGTTCCACTTTTAATACACTTCCTTTCAGTATAAATTTTGTAAATACAAATTTACTTTGGTCATCCTTGGTTTGATTTGATTTTTCTAGGATTATAAATCTTCCGTTAATTTTTGGTTAGTGCAACTTATTAAATCTTCCTTTCCAATTTATTTTCGCACGCAACAAATGCCACATTAGCACATCTTATGGGGTGTGCTATGCGGTTTCGCTTTTTATGTGATTATTATATTAGCATGTTTTTGCGAACAAGTCAAGCATTCAATCATATTTGTAAAAAACAATTTTGAAGTTTCTTTTAGTTCTAATGGACTTCCTCTAAGAATACAATGTTACAAAACATAGTTTCTTAGGGGGGTTTTTAAAATTGGGAAAATTATATATAGAAGAACGTGCAATAAACCTAGCACATTATATTATAGATAGTAAAGATACTGTTAGAGGTGCTGCAAAAAAGTTTGGAGTAAGTAAAAGCACTGTTCATAAAGATGTAAGCGAAAGATTACAAAAAATAAGCCCTTGTCTAGCTGCAGAAGTGAGAAGCATTTTAGATGAAAATAAAGCTGAAAGACACATTAGAGGAGGAATGGCTACCAAATTAAAATACAGCCATGAACATGAAAACCTAAACGGAAAAGTTCGGTTGACAAAAGGGACACTCCTTTTTGTCAATCTTTCTTTACACTTTGGGACACTCCTTCCATTTACAATATATTGAAGGTCTGTCCCTTTCTGTAAACTTTTTTTGACATTTAAGAGTGTCCCAAATGTCCAAGAACTTGGACGAAAAGGAGTGTCCCTAAATTCCCATTATATTATATCCATTGTCTGCATAAATTACTTGACCTGTAATTGCAGAAGACATTTTACTAAATAAGAATGATACTACATCTCCCACTTCTTCTGTAGTTACATTTCTTCTAAGTGGTGCTTTTTCTTCCACAACATCTAATATGCTTCCGAAATCTTTTATTCCTTTTGCTGATAATGTTTTTATTGGTCCTGCTGATACTGCATTTACTCTAACATTTTTCTTTCCTAGATTATCTGCTAAATATCTTACACTTGTTTCTAAAGCTGCTTTTGCAACACCCATTACATTATATCCTGGAAGTACTTTTGTAGAGCCATAATATGTTAATGATACTAAACTTGCTCCTCCATTTAACATATCAAGTTCATCTGCAATTCTTGCAACTGCTACAAATGAGTATGCACTTACATCATTTGCATGTGAAAATCCTTCTCTACTTGTTGTTATAAAGTCATTTCTTAAATCTTCTGTATTAGCATGTGCTATGCTATGTAATATTCCATCTAATTTTCCATTATCTGCTTTTATTTTTTCAAAGCATTCTTGTATTTTTTCATCACTTGATGCATCACATTCATACGCCTTTGCGTTTGGTATCTCAGAAATTAAATCTTCTATTTTCTCTCTGTTTTCCTCTCCCATAAATGTAAATAAAACTTTTGCACCATTGTCAGCAGCTGACCTTGCAGCTCCCCACGCAATACTCCATTTGTTTCTAATCCCCATGATTAGTACTGTTTTGTTTTCTAATAACATCTTTCTTCCTCCTCTTTGACATTAGGGACACTCCTAAACGTCCAAATTCTTGGACATTTGGGACACTCCTCTTTATCCTAGAAACTGTTAACACACAGTTTTCTACTTAAAATGCTAACTTAGTTTTACTTACAATCTAAATATATATGCAAAACTAAAGTTCACATATTTAACCATACTATGACTAAAATAAATAATCTATTTTTCACATCCATATTAATTACATAGTCCTAAATTTTTCATATCTTTTTTCAACTAACTCGTCTACATCTAGTTCCTGCAACTCTTTAGTTAATGCAACAATTCTCTTTTTCATAGTATCCGCTATTTTAACAATGTCTGTTTTTGCATTACCATTTGGTTCTTTTAGGACTTCATCAATTACTCCTAATTCTAGCAAATCTTTTGCTGTAAGTTTCATTTTTTCTGCTGCTTCTTCTGCTCTTGTACTATCTTTCCACAAAATACTTGCATATCCTTCCGGCGATAGAATTGAGTACACAGCATTTTCAAGCATTAAAACTCTATCTCCTAGACCTAATGCTAGTGCTCCTCCACTTGATCCTTCTCCAATTACTATAGCTATAATTGGGACTTTTAAATCAGACATTTCCATTAAATTTCTTGCTATTGCTTCACCTTGTCCTCTTTCTTCAGCACCAAGTCCTGGATACGCCCCCTTTGTATCTATGAATGTTATCACTGGTCTACCGAATTTTTCAGATTGTTTCATAAATCTTAATGCTTTTCTGTATGCTTCTGGGTTAGGCATTCCAAAATTTCTTTCAATATTTTCCTTTGTGTTTCTACCTTTTTGCTCTCCTATAATTGTATAATTCTGCTTACCTATATTACCAAGTCCGCATACAATTGACTTATCATCTTTGAAATATCTGTCTCCATGAAGTTCAATGAACTCATCAAAGATATTTTCTATATAATCCAGTGCTGTAGGTCTATCCGCTTCTCTTGCAATTTTTACTCTTTCCCATGCAGTTACTTTAGCCAATTTCCTCACAGTCCTTTCCTTAATTTTTTACAGTATTTTTATTGTTACTATTTAATGGTAATTAAATAGTAATATCTTATTTACTCAAGATAAGTAACCTATACAAAGTTTCTTTCATATCTTTTCTATTAACTACTTTATCTACAAATCCATGCTCTAGTAAAAATTCTGCTGTTTGAAATCCTTCTGGTAAATCCTGACCTATTGTTTGTTTTATTACTCTTGGTCCCGCAAAACCTATCATTGCATTTGGCTCTGCTAAAATTATATCTCCCAAACTTGCAAAACTTGCTGTAACTCCTCCATAAGTTGGATCTGTGAGAACTGAAATATATAACAGTCCTGCTTTGTGCAATTTTTTCACTGCTGCCGAAGTTTTAGCCATCTGCATTAAAGATACAATTCCTTCTTGCATTCTCGCTCCACCAGATGCACAAAAGATTATAACTGGTAATTTTAGTTCAATAGCTTTTTCTATGGAATATGCAATCTTTTCTCCAACTACTTTTCCCATACTTCCCATCATAAAATTACTATCCATAACACAAAGTACAACTTTTTCAGAATTAATATTACCAACTCCACACTTAACAGCTTCGTCCAAACCTGTCTTTTCCTTTAATGTCTCAATTTTTTTTACATAATCGTCCATGTGAAGTGGATTATCTGTGGTAATATTCAAATCAAATTCCTCAAATGTTCCTTTATCAATAATTTGGTCAACTCTTCTTCTACTAGATAATCTAAAATGATTTCCACAGTTAGGACATATGCTATAATTTTCATGTAAATCATCTTTATATAAGATTTCTTTACAATTACTACACTTTACCCACATTCCTACTGGAATATCGCTTCTACGCTCTTTCTCTGTGCCATCATCTTCATATTCAATTCTTTTTTTTATTTTATCAATAACCATTTTCGTCCTCCATTTCGTTTTGTGGAATTTAGGGACAGGTCTTATTTTCCACTTTTGTGGAATTTGAGACCTGTCCCTAAATTCCACTTTCAATAAATGACGTATCATAGTCATTATTTACAAAGTGCTCATTTGATAATATTTTGAATAAGAAATCAATATTTGTGTCTATTCCTTCTATTACACATTCTTCTAATGCTCTTTTCATTTTAGCTATTGCAGCATTTCTATTTTCTGCATGAACTATTATTTTTGCTATCATTGAATCATATACTGGAGGTATTGTATATCCAGTATAAACTGCTGTGTCTACTCTTACACCATTTCCTCCTGGAAGATTAAGTTCTGTAATTTTTCCTGGACATGGTCTAAAGTTCTTTTCTGGATTTTCTGCATTTATTCTGCATTCTATTGCATGCCCTCTAAAGCTTACATCTTTTTGTGTAAATCCCAAAGTCTCGCCTGATGCTATTCTAATTTGCTCTTTTACGATATCTATTCCTGTTACCATTTCTGTTACAGGATGCTCTACTTGAATTCTTGTATTCATTTCCATGAAATAAAAGTTTTTGTCTTTGTCTACTAGAAATTCAATTGTACCTGCATTAGTATATCCAGATGCTTTAACTGCTCTTATTGCAGCTTTTCCCATTTTAGCTCTTAATTCATCATTAAGTATCATAGATGGGCTTTCTTCTAATACTTTTTGATTACGTCTTTGCACAGAGCAATCTCTTTCTCCCAAATGCACTATATTTCCATGTTCATCTGCTAATACTTGCATCTCTACGTGACGTGGATTAACAATGAATTTTTCTATATATATTGCATCATCATTGAAAGACACTTTAGCTTCTTGCTTTACTAAGTTGAAGGCATTTTCCATTTCTGATTCCATTTCAACTTTTCTTATTCCTTTTCCTCCGCCACCAGCAGATGCTTTAAGTAAAACTGGGTATCCTATCTCTCTTGCACATTTTATAGCATCTTTAACAGTCTCTACACATCCGTCAGAGCCAGGCACTACAGGCACTTTTGCGTTTTTCATTAATTCTTTACTATGTGATTTATTTCCCATCATGTCAATTACTTTATATGATGGTCCAATAAATTTTAAATTACTTTCTTTGCATATTTTAGCAAAACTTGCATTTTCTGATAGAAAGCCAAATCCAGGATGAACACTATCGCAGTTTGTGATACAAGCCGCTTCTAATATGTTCTGAATATTTAAATAACTTTTTGCTGAAGGTGCAGGTCCTACGCAAACTGCCTCATCTGCAAGTTTTGTATGAAGTGCATCTTTATCAGCTTCAGAATAAATTGCTACTGTTTTTATGTTCATTTCTTTACATGCACGAATTATTCTTACAGCAATCTCTCCTCTATTTGCTACTAAAACTTTCTTTAACATGTCATTTCTCCTTTTTATACAATTGCAAATGTAAGCTCACCTTTTGCTGCAACTTTTCCATCTACTGTTGCAATTGCTTCTCCCACTCCTACTGGTCCTTTTTGTTTTATTATTTTAACTTCTAATTTTAGTACATCTCCTGGTACTACTTGTTTCTTGAAACGTAATTTATCAATTCCACCAAATAATGCATTTTTACCTTTATTTTCTTCCATTGATAGTATTGCAACAGCACCTGTTTGTGCTAAAGCTTCTACAATTAATACTCCTGGCATTATTGGTTGACCTGGGAAATGTCCTTGAAAATGTGGCTCATTTACACATACATTTTTGTACGCAGTACAACTTTGTCCTGGTACATATTCCTCTACTCTATCAATCATCAAAAATGGCGCTCTTTGAGGAATTATCTTCATAATTTCATTTATATCTAACATTGTATTCAACCTCCTATAAGTTGTTTAAAATCCGTCTCATCTTGCTGTCACATATATTTTATACTCTCCAAGTTTTCGAGTAAAAAATATATGTGACACGTGAGACTACTTTCTTTTTTACTTTAAAACGAAGCAAAAATGGTATATTGCTAGGAAAACGAATAAAAATTTTTGAGATAGTACGCGTTGTACATCGAAAAAATTTTTATGAAGTTTGACAACGCAAGATGCCATTTTTCATTCGTTTTATTTTAGCTTGAATAGTGGCTTACCGTAATCCACCATTTCTCCATCCTTAACACAAACCTCTACTACTTCTCCATCAAATTCTGACTCAATTTCATTCATTAATTTCATAGCTTCTACTATACAAAGTATGTCTCCTTTTTTTACTTTGCTTCCTACTTCTACATACGGTTTTGCCTTCGGAGATGATTTTGAATAAAATGTTCCTACCATTGGAGATTTTACTATTTTATATTCCCCTTCTTTTTTCTCTTCAGTTTGGTTTTGAACTACAGTTACAGCTTGCTCTGGAACTACAACAGGTTTAGCAACTTCTTGCATAACTGGCATGCCGTTCTTTTTCATGCTTACTTTTGTTCCATCTGAAAATTCTATGCTAAGTTCACCAATTTTAGAATTTCCAAAATCATCAATTATTTCTTTAATTTCTTTGTAATTCATTGTTTTTCTCCTTTTATAATTTATTATTTCAGATTGAGAAGAAACGAGTATTGCTAGGCAAAATTTAGTAAAAAACCGGAGGCGTACTCTTTGTACGTCGAGGATTTTTTATCTAAATTTTAACAACGCAAGACGAAGTTTATTTTCAATCTGTATTACTCATATTTTTTTAGCAATATAGTCGCATTGTGTCCACCGAATCCTAATGAATTTGACATTGCATATTTAACATCTACTTTTCTTCCTTCGTTTGGAACTATGTCTAAATCGCATTCTTCATCTGGTACTTTATAGTTTATTGTTGCTGGTACAAATCCTTCTTCAACAGCTTTTGCACATATTACAGCTTCTACTCCTCCTGCTGCTCCTAACAAATGTCCTATATGTCCTTTTGTTGAACTTACCATTACTTTCTTACTAGCTTCTCCTAAAGCTGCTTTAACAGCTGCTGTTTCGCAAGAGTCATTTAAATGTGTTGATGTTCCATGAGCATTAATATATGTTATATCTTCTGGTCTAACTCCAGCTTCTTCCATAGCCACTTTCATAGCTCTTGCTCCACCTTCTCCTTCAGGTGCTGGTGAAGTAATATGATATGCATCTGATGTTGCTCCATAGCCTACTATCTCTGCATATATTTTTGCTTCTCTTTTCTTTGCATGCTCTAATTCTTCAAGTATAACTATTCCTGCTCCTTCTCCCATTACAAATCCGCTTCTTTCCTTATCAAAAGGAATACTTGCTCTATTCTTGTCTGTTACTTGAGAAAGCGCTTTTATATTTGTAAATCCTGCTATTCCTACAGGTGTGATAGATGCTTCTGTTCCTCCTGCAAGCACAACATCTTGATATCCATTTTTTATCATTCTAAAGCTTTCTCCTATACAATGAGTTCCAGATGCACACGCTGTTACCATAGAAATAGATTCGCCCTTTATTCCAAGGTCTATTGCAACATTTCCTGCTGCCATATTACAAATACTCATTGGAATAAACATTGGAGATACTCTGTCTGGGCCTTTTAGTATTAAATTTGAAATATCTGCTTGCATTGTTTCTAGTCCACCAATTCCAGATCCTAGGATTACTCCTACTCTTTCCATGTTCTCAGTCTCTTTGTCTAATTTGCTATCATTCCAAGCTTCTCTTGCAGCAACTATTGCATATTGAGAAAATTTATCCATTCTCTTCGCAGTTCTTCTGTCAAAATGTTCTTCTGCATTATAGCCTTTTACTTCTGCTGCTAATTTTACTTTATAATCTGTTATATCAAAATGTGTTATCTCATCAATTCCACATTTTCCTTCTTTAATACCTTTCCAAAACTCTTCAGTATTATTTCCTATTGGAGTTATAGCTCCTAAACCTGTTATTACTACTCTTCTTTCCATTTTGAAATTTCTTCCTTTCTATTTTTTGTCTAAACTTTTCTCTCTTCTCTAAATTCGGAAAAGAATTGATTTTTGGCCGGGCAAACAAGTAAACCTGTAACCGTTTTATATTTTCTTTTCCCATAAAATTCAAAAGAAACGGGTATCACTCACTTTCTGCTTTCAAAAGAAACAAGTAGTGCTAGGAAAAATTAATTGCAAAACCGCAGGCGTGCTTGTTGCACGTTGAGGATTTTGTGATTAATTTTGACAACGCAATACGCCGTTTATT
Organism: uncultured Clostridium sp.; assembly: GCA_930990645.1. GTDB lineage: Bacteria > Bacillota > Clostridia > TANB77 > CAG-508 > CALXVA01. The sequence goes on from CAKNQJ010000012.1 coordinate 23,842, forward strand.
TTGAAAGCCTCACATAACCATGCCACCATCAATATTAATAACCTGTCCTGTCACATATGAACTATCATCTGATGCTAAGAATTTTACAACTTTTGCAACTTCTCTTGGTGTACCCATTCTTCTTAATGGTATTTGTGCATTTATTCCTTCTTTTACTGAATCTGATAATACTTTTGTCATATCTGTATCAATAAATCCTGGTGCAACTGCATTTACTAAAATATTTCTACTTGCTACTTCTTTTGCTAGACTTTTTGTAAATCCTATAACTCCTGCTTTTGATGCTGAATAATTTGTTTGTCCTGCATTTCCTGCAACACCTACTACAGAAGATAAGTTTATAATTCTTCCTGATTTTTGTTTTATCATGTATGGTATTACATTTCTTGTTACATTGAAAGTACCTGTTAAATTTATATCTATTACTGCTTCAAAATCTTCTTTTTTCATTCTCATAATTAGTCCATCTTTTGTAATACCTGCATTATTTACTAATACATCTATTTTACCAAATTTCTCAATTGTTTCTTTTACCATTGCTTCACATTGTTCAAAGTTTGCTACATCTGCCTGAACAAATTCGCATCTTACTCCATATGCTTCAATTTCTTTTCGTTCTTCTTCTAAACTATCTTGTATGCTTCTGCAATTTACAGCTATGTCAAAGCCATTTGCTGCAAGCTCTAATGCTATTTCCTTTCCAATTCCTCTTGTTGCACCTGTAATTAGCGCTACCTTATTCTCACCCATTTTTTCCTCCTTTTACAATAGGGACACTCCTTTTTGTCAAAGTTTTTTTACACTTTGGGACACTCCCCTAATCTATTTAATTTATTTTATACATTATCATATACAATTTCTATTGCGCGGTAGAGTAGATTAATTATTTTAATGCACTAAGCGCATTTTCAAGTGTCTCTACATTCTCTATATTAAGTACATTTGCCTCTACTGCTTTTTCTTTGCATACTTTCTTTACAAATCCTGATAAAGTTTTACCTGGTCCTATTTCAACAAATGTATCTATTCCCATCTCTAGCATAGTTTCTATTGATTTTCTGAATTTTACTGGGTTAATTACGTGGTTTGCTAAAATATCTACCATGTCGTCATTTTCGTTATATGCATATCCATCAAAATTTTTAATAACTGGTATACTGCATTTGTCAAATGTGATTTTTTCTAATTCTTTTCTAAGTTCATTTGATGCATCTTGTAATTTTTCTGTATGAAATGGTCCACTTGTTTTTAATTCTATAACTTTTCTTGCTCCCAATTCTTTTGCTATTTCCATTGCTTTAGTTACAGCATCTTTTTCTCCTGATACAACAACTTGACCTGGGCAATTATAGTTAACAGCTCTTACAAATCCATTTTCCACTTTATTACAAGCCTCTTCTACCTTATCGTCTTCTAATCCAATGATTGCAGCCATTGACCAATCTCCTTCTGGTGCTAATTCTTGCATTAATCTTCCTCTAGTTCTTACTATTTTTGCTCCATCTTCCAAGCTAATTGCACCAGCACAAGTTAATGCACTATATTCTCCCAAACTAAGTCCTGCTGCAACATCTGGTTTTATGCCATTCTTATTTAATATTTCAACAATTGCCATGCTCATTGCATATATTGTAATTTGTGTGTTTTTTGTTTGGTTCAATTCTTCTTGAGAATTCTCATATGTAAATTTTTCTATATTCTCTCCTAATGCTGTATCTATAGTTTTATATACATTTCTTGCATCTTCATATTTTTCAAAAATATCTCTTCCCATTCCTACTGTTTGTGTTCCTTGTCCTGGAAATAAGTATGCTATTTTCACTTTTATCACTCCTCCTTGTTGCAATTCTTTTACAACATTATATTTGTATTAATATGCTTCCTAAATTTAGTCCTCCACCATATCCTACTAGCATTATTATATCATTTTCATTTAATAATTTTTTATCTATCACTTCATTTAGTGCAATTGGAATACTTGCATTAAAAGTATTTCCAACATTCGTTATATTTATATACATTTGCTCTTGTATAGCACCTATTCTTTCAGCTAAACTTGTAAGTATCCTCAAATTTGATTGATGCGGAATTATATATTTTACTTTTTTTATATCTAAATTTTCTCTTTGTAATAATTCCTTTATATTCTTCGTAACCTTAGTAATTGCATATTTGTATATTTTCTTTCCATCCATATATATTTTTTCATTTTCTTTGCAAGTTAAAATACTTCCTTCTTGACCAATACTTTGAATATTATTGGCATATTTTTTGTTTTCTGCTTTAGCTATTAGTGTAGCACCTGCACCATCTCCAAGAAGTATTGCTGTATTAACATCATCTTGATTTAAATATTTAGATAATTTTTCTACTCCAATAACTAACGCATATTCTATTTCATCTAGTTCAATATATTTTCTTGCAATATCCAATGCATTTATATATCCACAACACCCTGCCAAAATATCCATACACATACAATTAGATATATCAAATCTTTTTTGAATTTCAAATGAGATACTTGGCATTGCATTATCATAATTTGTTGATGCCACTACTATTAATCCAATTTTGTTTAAATCAAATTTACTTTTTTCTTTTAAGTTTTCTACTGCTTTAATTGCTAAATCTAATGTATTTTCATCTTTTGCCCAATATCTTTTTTCTATTCCCGTTCTTTGGTATATCCAATCATCATCTATATTAAATTTATCTTTAAAATAACTATTATCGATTTCTTGTTTAGGTAAATACATACCTGATGCCACAATTTTTATTGAATTCATATGTATTCCTCTTTCGCTAATTTTTCCGTATAGTATTATATCATATATTTGAAATTTTTGCATCCCCTTCTAACCAAATGGTCGAAAAAAGTCATCCACCTGTTGTGGTGAATGACTTAAAAGTTATAGTTCTATAATAAATAGTCAGATTTTATTTTCTAATGCTCACACCTTTTATTCGGTGCTCTTCTCATATTATATCTGTAGAATCTATATCTTGATTTTTTATTTTTACATATATTTTTAATAATCTAATTTATTTCATATACTCCTGTTTCTATACGTCTAAGCTGCACTTCATTTTTTAGACATACTATAGGACGAATTCCTGTTTCTCTATTTGAATATGAACGATCACCTACAGTCCCCCAGCAATTTGATTGCATTAAATAATCAGGTCGATACATTGAAGGAGAAACTATCCACATTGATTTTGTTTTTGTAGAATCTGACTTCATATAAATACTACTAAATTCATTTCCAGAAATTCCTGAAATTGATTGTCCATACTCACCATCTGTACTCCACTTGATTTCATATCCGTTTGAATTTTCCACTTGATATTCTATATATTTATTTTGATGTGTTCTTTTATATGAAGCGCAAAACAATTCTATGGTTGGTCCTCCCATAGCATATTCTGCATTTGCTCCTGCATAAATATTCCATACATTTGTATCCATCAAATATGCAACATATCTAATGTTAGGATTAGTACTTGTACCGTCAAAGTTTAAGTATTCATTTAACCACTTCTTTCCTTTACTATTATTACTTATCCAATCGGCTCCTGAATAGTCATTTTTTATGTCATAAAACGATATACCATAATCACTATTTATATCCACAGATGTTCCTCCTCTACCTTTTGGTACATATTGATATGAAATATAATCATCTGCTATTAAGTATATATTGTCATTATCCGAATAAAAAATTCTCCATTTATTCACACCTTTACTTGTACATGAGTAACCTCTTACTTCTGCTCCATAATATTTGTTAGGATTTGCCGTTACATTCTCTGCTGTTACTATTGGTAATTCATCTGTATTTACTGTTGTTGTCTCTGATACTATATTGTTTGCTTTATCTACCACTTCTACTTTTATTGTATATGATGTTTCTTCACTTAATCCTGTAAATGTATAACTTCCTGTTGTGTTTGTTGTTTTATAATCATCATTCAAATAATATTTATACGTTCCACTTGTTGCTAACCCACTTTGTCCATCATTTGCTGTTACTGTTACTGTTATGCTACTTGCTGTTATATTACTTGTTGTTATATTACTTATTATTGGTGGAGTTGTATCTTTTATTGTTATACTTGCATAATCTCCATAGTTATTTCCATCTGTTAATCTTGCATATACTGTATCATTATTGTTTAGTCCTGTTATTTGATTTCCACTTGTTATTGGTTGCCAACTTCCTTCTGCTGTTCCATTTTTCTGCCATTGTATTTGCATTCCTGTACTTGTTGTTAATGTGATACTTGCTTGTCCATTTTTCCATGTTGGTTTACTTGCTACTATATTTCCTGTTTGTAATCCCCCTGTTGCTCCTCCTACTGTACTTGTTGTTTGATTTGCTAATGTTCCTGTTCCTTCATTATTTGCCTTATCTCCATTTACTTTTACTCTTACTGTATAATTTGTTCCTTGAGTTAGTCCTGTAAATGTATAGCTATTTGCTGCTATGTTTTGTGCATTGCCTGGTGTAGTATATGTGCTATCATCTGCTCCTGTTACTTTTATACTATATGTGTATGTTAAGCTATCTTTCATTCCACTTTGTGCGTCTGTTGCTGTTA
>CAKNQJ010000013.1 GCA_930990645.1 uncultured Clostridium sp.
GTATTTTTGATGCTGCTTTTGATAATAGTAATGCTTGTCTATCTGTATTTACAGTAATGAATTCAACACCTTTTATGCCTGAATCCACCATTCTGTTTACTGCGTTGTTTCCGGCACCACCTATTCCTATTACTTTAATTGTAGCTGTTCCATCTAACATCATATTTTCGTCAGTGTTATTATTATCCATGAACATAATGCTTGTCCTCCTCCAAATTTTTAAATTTATTTAATTAATTTAAATCTTTTTTTCTTGAAAGTGCTTATCGTTTTTACAGTTTATAAGTATTTCAGATAAGATGAATTATTTTTTGCTTTAAAAACACTCTCATCATGAATAAAAAAATTCTTTAATTCTTTCTACTACATTCTGAAAAATATTTTCCTTAGATTTTGAATCTATACTACTTGATAAGTTTTTAGCAAATGGTCTTGATGCAATATATCTTACAAGTGAATATGCTGTTCTATATTCTGGTCTTACTGTACTTATTAGTCTTCCTGTAGAAATTTTAACAGGTATATTCAGTATAATTTTTCCTGCCACATCACTTTTATTAATATTAGTGATTCCTTGACCTGTTAAAATTACATTGTTTATTCTAGGCTTTATTCCCTGTGCTGTTATATCTTTATTTACTAATGAAAAAATTTCTTCTATTCTTGCTTCTATTATTTCTATAAGTTCAGAGCTTTTTATTATTTTTTTGTTTTCATCTTTGCATGTGCTTAACAAAATTTCATTATCATTGTCTATAAATGATTTAAGCGCTAGTCCATATTGACGTTTTAGTCTGTCTGCTTCTTCTGTTGAAATATTTAGGACTAATGCTATATCATTCGTAATACTATCTCCTCCTAGTGGAATAGTATTGGTATATGAAAATGATAATCCTTCAAATACACCTATTTCTGTATTTCCTGCTCCTATATCTAATAACATTACGTTATCATTTAATTCATTTCCATCTAGAACTAAAGTTCTTTCTGCAAGTGTTATTGGAACTAATCCATCTATGTCTATGTCTGCTTTTCTAAAAATTGATGCTAGATGTTTCATGTAATCTTTTTCCGCTAAAACTATTTGCGCTTTTATTGTGAAGCTAGAACTTAAGCTTCCCACTGGGTCTTGAACAATTTTTCCATTATCTAATATAAATTCATCTGTAACTATATCTATTATTTGCATTCCATCTGGAACATCTATGTCTTTTACTAGGGATATGGCTGTTGTAACATCTTTCCCCGAAATTCCTGCATATTTATCTTTGGCTTCTTTTGTAATACTGTTTTGTACGATTGTAACATATTTTCCAGGGATTGTAACATAGCTAGAATTGATTTCCATTTCCGTTTCGCTTTCAGCTTCTTTTATAAGTTTTGAGATGGCTGATACTATTTCATTTTCGTCTACTATTTTTCCCTTTTTAATACCATTACACTTACAACTTGTTGTACATAGGACTTCTATTTGGTTAAAATTATTGACTTCTCCAATAACCAAGCTTACTTTTGAAGTTCCAATGTCCATTCCTACGATTATATCTCCTATAGCCAAGGCTCATTCCTCCATTTTTTTTAAGCTCTTATTTGCTCTTTAGAATATTACATTTTGAAAAAAAAGTCAATAGAATTTGTAATATTTTTGTAATATTTTTGTAATATTTCTGAAACATTTCTCGTAATTATTGAGGCTCTATGTCTCTATTCTTTTGCAATTACTTTTTCCTCTTTTTTAGTCTCTTTTTTATCTACATTTTCTTTGTTTTTTCCCCATCTTTCGATATAATATCTTCTTATAATTCCTAAATTATTAAACATTCTTCCTACAAATACTACTATTGCAGCTAGGTATATATCTACATTTAATTTTTGTCCAAGATATGTTAATAGCATTGCAAGAATTGCATTTCCAAAAAATCCTGATACAAATATTTTCAAATCAAAATTTTTCTTTAAAGTTGACGCTATTCCTCCAAATACAGAATCCAAAGCTGCAATTATTGCAATTGCTAAATATCCTGAATATGTATACGAAATCATTGGCATATTAACTCCAATTATTGCTCCAATTACACAACCTAAAATTATTGCTATAAAAATCATAAAAACCTCCATTCGAGCAATGTATGCTCTAATAAAATTTTAATTAAAAACCTCTATATTGCGAGAATGAAAGAGGTTTTTATTAGCCATCTCAAAATTCTTTAGAATTTTGAGGGCGAAAGCGATTGTAGCATTAGTGTGGAAAACTTGTTTTTCACACTAACCTCCATTCTAGTTATTTCTAATTCTTAAAATTAATAACTTTATAGTTTATATTTCTTTTAGGTAATATGTATGTTTTTAAGTTACAACATACATATTGCCTAGATTTTATTCAAAATCTTTAAATACTAGCATTCAATTAATATTTATTGTTAAACAATATATGTGTTTTATTCTGCTTGTTGTTCCTGCTGAACTTCACTCATATAGTTTATTTCAAACTCTCCGTTATATTTTGGTATTTCTACTCTATTCTGCATACTTGAACTAGCATTTAATCCAGCGGTTTTAGCCCTATCAATAAATCCGCTTCCCTTCATGTTCAATATACTTGATAGTTGCTCTTTGTTTCCAATTGCTTTAACTACGTATGGCCCTTGTATTCTTTGCAAGTTTACCATTATATATGTATAATCTGCCATATCAATTATATCAGTAGTAGCTAAAACCCTATTTTCATTAATAGATATTGCTTCCGCTCCTGCATATCTTAATTCATTTACTAAATCTTTTAAATCGTCTGATGAAACCGCTATATCTCCATCACTTAATGTCACGGTCACACCCTCTCCATATACATCTGTTTTACCAACTAAAATATTTGATTCTGATAATTCTTCATCAACTAATTCTGAAGCTGCCTCATTATCCTCAATAGTTTGATTATATTCATCTATTCTTGATCTTACATCATCAAGCTGGGTTGCAATTTCTTCATATCTAGTCTTCCACTCTGATAAAGCTGTTCGTAATTCAGATTCTCTCATATTTTCTATCTCAGTAATGTCTGTCTGCTCTATTGTTCTAAACTGCATTAACATTACACTCACAAGAACAATACAAACTATAAACACAACTATGGTAACTGCAGTTATATCAGCTCTGAATTTGAATTTTTTCATTTCTTGTCAACTCTCCTTTCTAAAAATTGTAATATCATTCTACTAGTTTTGGAAAGAATTGATGTTTTAGCTAGGCAAACGAACGAGAAAACCGCAGGCGTACTTTGTGCTACGCCAAAGGATTTTCGATGTGAAGTTTAACAACGCTAAAACTCAATTATTTTCAAAACAAACTATCTATTTTCATGTAAATACTCATGACTAATGACCCCTGAATATCTATTTATAGTAATATTATCTTGTTTTGTAACTGTAGCTGTATTTCCTGCATCTCTAATCCAATCTAGAATTGAACCTGCTCTTTCTAGTGCTCCATATAACAAATCTTTTGAGCCTATTGCTTTTATTGTAAATGGTGATCCTATTCTTTCTCCATTTATTTTGATTATATTTCCTTCACAAGTTATTGCGGATGTATTTACTATTCTTTGGCCATTTACTTCTATTGCTTCTGCTCCTGCATTTCTTAACTCATTTACTACATCTTGTATATCTCCATAATGTATGATTTGATCTGATGCACTTAAACTACTACTAATATTAACTGCATCTGCCAGAACAATTTCTACTCCCTCTCCTGTTACATCTGTATTTCCTAAAATCATATTGTTTTCTTTTAATTCTTGTTCTTTAGCTTCTGCTGTTTCATCATCTTGTGTAGCAGCTTGTCTTATTCTTTCCAATTCTTTCTGTGCATTAGCTAAATCATTTGAAGCATTGTCATATCTTTCTTTCATCCTTAGTACTTGGTCTCTTAGTTCATTGTCAGCTAATGTTTGTGATACAGTGGAACTTGCTGAATTCATTGTTCTAATTTGTACACATATAGCTATGGTTAAAAGTAAACACATTATCCCTAAAGTAATTGCTATCTGTTTCTTTTTCAAATCAATTTCCCTCCTATCTTATTTACTTTGTCCTTTTCCGTTCCATGTGATAGATATATTTTTCCATATCTACCAGCAAGATGGAACGGATTTTTCTTATCATACTTTCTCTCTAAAATATGGCTCTGTTGTATTCAAATCAAAATTCATAAATATAATTCCTTCATTATCTTTTTCTTCCTCTAAAAATGTTGCAAGCCATAACATTTTTGTACTTAAATTTGAAGTATCTCCAATATACACTTGTTTTTTCTCTTTCTCCAATGTCAAGATATAATTAGATTTATCTTCTACATTTATTTTAGTTATTAAATCTCTAATTGCTCCATTGTTAATTGATGCTGCTTCCATTATTCTTAGTACATCATTTAATTTTTCCAAATCTTCTGTACATAACCTATTTCCTTCTTTTATTTGTTCTTCTGGTGTAGAATAATTCGTTATTATAGGATAATCTCCTGCTTCACTCGTAATTTCAAGCATATATCCTTGGTTGTTTATATATACATAAGCATTTCCATATTTAAGCATAAAGGTGGCTTCTCTTTCAGTTACATTTATTTCAACTTCATCCGGAAAGCTTCTGCTTACTTCCACAGTATCAATATATGCATTTTGCTTTATGCCATCCACTATTTGGCTTGTCCTAAAATTGAAAATATTTTGTTCTAGTTTTAAGCCAGATAAGCTAATGATTGTTTCAGAAGAGATTTTTGAATTTCCTGAAACGGTTATATCTTTAATGTTGAATATTGGCGATAACAATGCAAATATTATTCCACCTATGATTATACCTATTAGAACTAGTATTTTTATTATTTTAAATATAAATTTTCTTCTTTTTTTAGATAATTCACGTTTTTTTATGAGTCTTGGGTCTTCTTCAATTTCTTCCTCTATATCATATTCTAGATTATTTCTTCCATCTCCATATATGTTTTTATTTTTTATGTAATTTTGTTTTGGATTTTTATTATTATTTTTCCTATAATTATTTCTCTGCTGTTCTTCAATATATTTTTTGTTATTTAACTTGCCTCTTTTATTTGTTTTATTATTTCTGCTTTTGTCTCCCTTTCTTGTTCCTTGTAAATTTCTATTATGTACTCTTTCTTGCTCTAAGCTTTCCTCATAATTTTGCATATATTTAGACTTAATTATTAGCTCTGGCTCTTCTATATGTTTTGCTTTTTCTTTTGTATTATTCTTACTAGAATTTTCCTTTCTAGTATTCTTCTTATTAGCACTTCTTTTGTTAGCATTTTTCTTTTGTTTTTTTAATTCTTTAGGATTTATCTCTGGTTCATCAATACGTCTTAACCCTATAACTATTTCATCATCAAAACTGAATTTATCATTCTGATTTGTCTCATTTACATTATTTTGATTTATATTATTTTTATACTTCTTATCTTTACCATTACTTTTTTTAGCTCTTCTTCTGACCGCTTTCTCCTTAGTCTCCCTTGGCATTTACTCACCTTCTTTTAATGATATATTTGCTCCTAATTTTCTTAATTTTTTATCTAAGTTTTCATAGCCCCTTAGTATATATTCTATATTAGTAACTTCAGTCCTTCCTTTAGCGACCAGTCCTGCTGTTACCATTGCTGCTCCACCTCTTAAATCTGTACTTGCAACTTTAGCACCAGATAGCTTTCTTACACCTTTTATAACTGCAGTCTTTCCTTCAATTGTTATTTTAGCTCCCATCTTCATAAGTTCAGACATATATTTGTATCTGTTTTCAAAAATATTTTCTATTACAACTGATGTACCTTTTGCCACAGTAAGCATTGTCGCAAAAACAGATTGCATATCAGTTGGAAAACCTGGATACGGCATTGTTTTTATATCTAATGCTTTTAGCTTTTTTGGTGCTTCCAAATATAAACTATTTTTATATTTTTCTATTTTACATCCACTTTCTTCTAGTTTGTTTATCACAGGAATAATGTTGTCTGCTATTACATTATTTAGTTTCACCTTTCCACCTGTCACCGCAACCATACATAGCAGACTTCCTGCTTCTATTCTGTCTGGCATAATATTATAACTTATATCATTTAATTTCTTTACACCAACAATCTTTATATTACTTGTTCCAGCACCTTCAATTTTTGCTCCCATTTTATTCAAGCAATTCGCCAAATCAATTATTTCTGGCTCTTTTGCAGCATTTGTTATATTGGTTTCTCCCTCTGCAAAAACAGATGCTAGAATTATATTTTCTGTTGCTCCTACGCTTGGAAAATCCAAGTCTATATTTGCCCCTATTATTTTATCACATTTACATACAATAAATCCAGCATTTTCCACAATATTTATTCCTAATTTTTCAAAACTTTTTAAGTGAAGGTCTATTGGTCTTGCTCCAATGTCACATCCTCCAGGATACGAAAACCTTACCTCTCTAAATCTTCCTAAGATTGCACCTGCCAAAATTACTGTGGAACGCATTTGATGCATTAAATGTTCTGGTATCTCTTTTTTTGTAATATTTTTTGAATTTATCTCAATTTTTCCTTTATGTTTTTTGACATTACATCCTAAAAATTTTAATATTTCTTGTGTTATTCTTGTATCTCGTATCTCTGGCACATTATATAACTTTGTTGTTCCAGAGTTTAGTATGCTAGATGCTAAGATTGGAAGTGATGCATTTTTTGAGCCTGACACATCCACTTCTCCTTCTAGTCTTTTTCCCCCTTCTATTATGTAACTAGGCATTTTACTCATTCCTTTCATAAGATATATCTATATAAGTTTTAGAATTCTATTTTTGCTATATCTTATGTTTTCTTGACATAAAATGTGAATGTGGTGTTTCTGGTTTATTGCACCTTGGCAGAGTAACATAGAAAAAGTTCTAAAATTTCAGGTTATACATTGAAATTTTAGAACTTCTTTAATATTATTTTTTCTGTGTCTCGGTATTTATATATTTTTTAACTAACTCTATTAGTTCCTTAGCAGTTTCTATTTGTTGACTTCATAATCCATTAAAGTACAACTCCTTCCTTTTGTACGTTCATAAAAAATGGAACTATGTCAACTCTTTTATTGTATTTATCAATATTCTTTATTACCGGAGAAATTACTATTCCCTTGTCTAATTCTATGTCAAACGCTATGTCTGATATCTCATCTCTATACTTTTCTATTTCTTCAAAATTCAAATCAGTTAAAATCATAATATCAATATCTGAATTTTTCTTATAATCTCCTCTTGCATTGTGCTAATGCTATTGCTTTTTTTCTACTGTCTCCATTTTGTGCAATTAAATTTTCTCCCATATGTACCACCTCGCAAAATATTTCCTATGGTAAAATTTTACTATATAAATTATCATAAGTCAATAGTTTTGCGAAATTTTGTTCGTTTTATGTTTCATTCAAGTCCAAAGAAATAGCCTCACTTAATTTAACTCCATGATTATTTTGATTTGTTATTATACTTGGTTCTACTCTATAACCATTTTCCGATATGTATTGTATAATCTCACTATATTTAGGATTATCTCCTACAATTTTCCTTATTATCTTAGCAAATTCCTTTGCTCCTGTCTTTGATTTCTCTAAATAAAATATCTTTTCTTCACTAGAATTTTTTCCGTACTCTTCTTTCTCTTCTGCTAACCTAGGAATTCTATCTATTTCCATGCTATCTCTTATTTTATAATCTTCTAATAAAGCACTATTTTCTGGTATTTCAATGATTTTACCTTCATTTACAAAGCGAATCACTTCTCGTTTCACGTCTCTAACTACTTTTGGGTTTTGTCCATGTATTTGTTGTATTAATGCAAAAATATCTACGATTTCTTTTGGTATATTTATTATTTCTTTTTTCTCAATTTCTCCATAATGTATAAGTTCTAGTGATGAAAATGCATTCTCTATTGTTCTTACCAACTTATTATTATTTGATGTATGCGGAATTATTGGTTGCATTTTACCTACTCTCTCAAGCAAAGTTAGTTTGGCAATTATTTTATTTCTTTCTAATGATTGCTCCTTATTTAATGCTTGCCAGTTGCTAATTCTAACAGTTGGTGCCTTATATGTAATCCCCCTTCTTGTTTTTGCCTTGCTTACGTCAAGTTCTCCTTTTGATGTGTATCTTGTTTCTATCGCTTTTATCATTTCATCTAGTGTTTTGCTATTATCTATTTCGTCTAGTATTTGTAAAAGTCTATTGTCTGAATTTAAAGAAGAAATATATTTGTCTATTCTTTTTGCTATTTCTTTTAATAAATATTGTCCTGCAACAAATACTTTTTTTCCAAATTTATTCTTAGGAACTTTTACCATTATATATATATCTTTATATGAGCCTCTACCATATAGAATTGAAACATTGCAATTACTTGATAGTGATATACAATTTGTGTCTTTTCTGTAATTCTCTTTTATATGGTCATATGCTTGCTCCAAACTTATTTCAGCATCCTTACTGTATTTAGGTGCTCCATTTTCAGAATTTTCTTCATATCTTTTTCTGTCAGACCTTATTTTCTCTATTCTTCCTGTACTATCTATTATTTTTCCTTCTTTCAAATCTTTATTATCTGCCATATTTAAGGCACGGAAAAAGTAATAGTTTTCTTCATCATCTATTATGTTAAAATTATCTATATCAAATATATTTTCCACATTTTTCATTCCTTTGCTTATATTTTCTACCACTTCACAACCAACTTGCTCACTTTTGAGTTAATATAGTTTTCTAATTTTCCCATAAAAACATCTGGCTCTATTTCTTTTTTTGCTACCATGTCCAATCCCTTTTCCCAGCTGGCTGTAAGTTTTGGGTTAAGCATATCTGGCATTGAGCTATTTACAACGTCGTAGATTACTTCTCCCTTTTTAGTAGGTGTTATGATTTGTGTTTTTGTATTTACTGCAATATATCCTATTCGCTCTAGTTTCTTCATTATTTCTGCTCTTGTAGCACTTGTTCCAATTCCCGCTCCTTTTATTTGTTCTCTTAACTCTTCATCTTCTATTAATTTTCCTGCATTCTCCATTGCTAGTATTATAGAGCCTGAATTGTATCTTGAAGGCGGAGTTGTTTCTGATGTTTTTATTTCATAGTTTACTACTCCTATTTCTTGTCCTTTTTTTAGAGAATTCAACATTTCTAAATTTCCGCTTCCCTGCTCCTCTTTTTTCTCATCTGCTTGTTTTCTTTCTTTTAGCACTTCCAAATATCCTTGTTTTGTGCATACTTTACCACTCGCACTAAATTCTTCATTTTCTACATTTATTTTTACGGTTATTTTGTTAAACTCTGCTGGTGGATAAAATATGGCTAAGAATCTTTTTACAATTACCTTATACACTTGTTTTTGTAGTTCTGGTAATTTGTCATAATTTTCATACCCTTGCCCAGTTGGAATTATTGCATAGTGGTCTGTTATTTTGCTATCATTTACATATTTTGTTTTTGTTAAATCTGTCTTGTATTTTTCTTCTGCCATTTGCTTAATATATCCTTGTACTTCTTCATCTCTATATCCTTTTGCAATTCCATTTAAGTTCTTTGAAATCACTTTTGCAATAGCTGTTGAAAGTACCCTAGCATCAGTTCTAGGATATGTTACAAGTTTCTTTTCATATAAGTTTTGTATTACTTCCAATGTCTGGTCTGGCTTTATTTTAAATCTTTTTGTACATTCATTTTGTATTTCAGCCAAGTTAAACAAAAGTGGAGCATTTTCTTTAGTCTTGCTCTTTTTTATTTCTGTAACTACTGCTTTTTTCCCTTGAAGTGAAATTATGAAGTCCTTTGCATCTTGCTCTTTCTTAAATCCTGATTCATTGTATAATTTTGGAGATTCAAACATTTTTGACTTTTCTGTTACTTTCCATTCTGCCTTTACAAATGATTTTTCATCTCCAAATTCTCCTATAATCTTGTAATATGGAGTTTTAACAAAATTTCTAATCTCTCGTTCTCTTGACACAATCATTCCTAAAACGCATGTCATAACTCTACCTACAGATATAGAAATTCTATCTTCATCAAGCTCACTTGCAGCTCTTCTTCCATAAATAATAGTAAGAAGTCTTGAAAAATTTATACCTATCAAGTAGTCTTCTTTAGCCCTTAAATATGCCGAATTTGATAAGCTATCATACTCAGACAAATCCTTCGCCTCTTCTATTCCTCTTTTTATTTCTTCTTCTGTTTGTGAATCAATCCAAACTCTCTTTCTATTTGGCTTTTTTACTCCAATTTGACCTTCAACTAGTCTATAAATATATTCTCCTTCACGCCCAGAGTCAGTTGCCACATATACAGAATCAACCTCTTCTCTTTCAAGCAAGCCTTTTATTATGTTGTACTGTTTTTGTACATTCGGTATTACTTCATATTTGTATTCCTTAGGCATAAAAGGAAGAGTATCAAGTCTCCAAAATTTAAGTTTTTCATCGTACACTTCCGGATACGACATAGTAACCAGGTGTCCAACACACCAGGTTACTATCCAACTTTCAGATTCTAAATACCCATCTTTTCTTTGTCCATTTATCTTAAGCACCTTCGCAAACTCCATTGCTACAGAAGGCTTTTCTGTTATTAGTAATTTTTTTGCCATCTTTAATCATCGTTCCTCAAATATCAAATGTTATTTTTTTATTTAGAATTCACAGCTTTTTAGAACTCATAATAGGTAAT
Organism: uncultured Clostridium sp.; assembly: GCA_930990645.1. Lineage (GTDB taxonomy): Bacteria > Bacillota > Clostridia > TANB77 > CAG-508 > CALXVA01. The sequence goes on from CAKNQJ010000013.1 coordinate 10,743, forward strand.
AACTTATTTCTTACTCTATCTAGTTCCACGTGTCACACATATTTTTTATTCGAATACTTGGAGAATACAAAATATGTGTGACAGCAAGATGGAACGGATTTTTAATATATAAATTCAAAGCTGTGAATTTTATCTTTTTATTCAAACAAAATCACATCCATTTCAGAAGTAAATTCTCCATTACCATATGCATACACTATATATAGCTCCTGATTTGGTCCTAAGAAATATGCTCCTGCATTATCTATACTATATATATCACTTGTTAAATCTCTTACAAAAACTGTATTGTATCCCATACTTTGTAGATTTTCTGCTTCTTGATTTTCTGCAGTTACAACTTGCATTATTTTGTTGTTTACATCATCTCTATTTAATCTTTTCATTGTAATCAAGTCTAGTAATGAGGCTTCTTGGTTTGTCGATAAGTTATAGTTATATGTTCTTATTATAACTCTTTGTGCTGAATTTCCTTCTCTCAAAGTAGACCTTATTACTACAGACAATATATTATTGTTAACATATGCTGCATAATCTATATTGTATATTGTTCTTACTGCATTATCTTGCTGGTTAATTACGTCATTTGCTTTACTAATAAAATCAGTTTGTGTCATCGTGTTATATGTATTTGCAAGTTCACTTCTAATATTTATAACTGGAATATGTATATTTATCTCATAATTATCTGTCAATTCAGTGGCCTCATATACTGAATACACAATATCATGCTCACTGTCAATTTTTGATATACCCGTCGTATCAAATCCCCCAAGAGTTAATGTGTTTGTAAATAAATCATTAAAATCAGACTTAATTTCATCTTGTGTCTTCTCTTGTATTATATTCTGATCTTCTTCTGCTAAATTTGGCCCAGTTCCGGTGGTAGTTGTTTCTATAAATTGTGCATAAATTCCAGCAATAATTGCAAAAACACAAAATAAACTAATTAAAATATATAATACTTTTGGATTTTTCATTTATTACTCCATTCCTCTCTACATGAGATATTTCTCTACATATATAGTATACTACAAAATCAGCTAAATTTCAATTATTCTTGATAAGTATATATCAAAAAATTGTTATATTGCTCAAATTTAAATCCCTTTTCTTCTAATTCATTTTGGATTTTGTCTATATTCTCTTTTCTGAACTCTACATCTTTTTCTATTACATATACATAGTCTGTACTAAGCTCATAATGTAAAAAATTATATCTGCCAACTTTTACAACATTTACCTCATCTGTAACAAGCTGAACCATTGTCATTGTATTATTGAATTCAAAAGGTGACATTTGTTTTGCTAATAATAAGTATATATATTCTTGTAATGCATCTGTGTACACATATATTTCCTTGTCAGGATATTCATTGTCTAAGTGTTTAACCAAAGGAATAAAATCTGAATTGAAACCTATTCCTGTTTTGTCATTTATATTTTTAAAATAAAATATTTCAAAAATTATAAATAAGATTGATACAGCAATAATAATAAAGTATCCCAACATTTTTCTTCTGTCATACATCCACATTATTGATTCACTTGCAAACACTAGAAGCATGATAAACAAAGGATTTAGCTTATAGGTTTGTAACTCTTTAAATAGCAATGTACATAATGATATTGTTATAAATTGTATTAGAAAAACTGTTTTCAAATTAAATTCTTTTTTTCTCAAACTTTGTATTGTTTCTCTAATTACCAATCCAAATCCAAAAATCACAAATGGTATAAGAACATAATATACTGTTCCAAATTCTTGCAACACATTGGATTGACCTCCACTTGACAAAAACAATGCTTGAAAAAAATTTCCTTCATTACTTATATTTAAGTTGTCCCAAATATTGCTAAAACCTATCTCCGATATTCTATATCTATATAATTGTGGAATAGTAATAAAGCCAAGTTTCATAGTTCCTTTATCAAAATAATTGACAATCTGCAATAAAATTAATGGAATTGCTAATATAAAAATTGGCATTATTGTAATAATTATCTGTTTTACTGTTATCTTTTTTACATATAAAAGATACATACATAAAGCAATAAAAAACACAGGTAATATAATATATGAAAGTGCATATGTATATAATGTTAAGCCCCAAAAAATCCCTGATACAATATAATGCCAATCCTTTTTTGCATTTAGTAAAGTATATAAAGATATCATTATAAATGATGCAAGTAAATTACAGTCCAGTCCCCATCTTGATTGCATAATATGCCATGGACAAATTGTAATTAAAAATGCCAACACTAATGCAAATTTTTTCCCAATATATTTTTTTGCAAGTAGATATGCTAAAATAATCGTTATAATGCTGAATATCACAGCAGGCAATCTTATAACAAATACTGATAACCCAAATATTCTAATTAATAAACTTGCTATTGCTGCATACATCACACTTTGGCCTCCACCAAAGTTAATTAAATATACTGGATTTTCATTTAAGTATCTATCTGTTCCATACTCTGCCATACAATATGCATCATACATCATTCCAGCTTCATCTTGGTCTATTCCTGCTGGAAATTGTTCTAAAAATAGTATTCTGCTTAGTATTGCTATAAGCAATATTATAAAAAATACAATATTATATTTGTCTTTAAATAGTTCTTTTATTTTTGCCATTTTTCTTCCTCAACCATTTTATTTTCATTTATAATTTATCATTGTTTTTTTATAATTTCAAGTTTTTTGATTTATAAATTTAGCATTTTGCTATTAATTCATGTTACATTCACATAAATTTCACCTAAAATTTATTGACTTTAAGCCAAATTTGCTGTATGATATAGTATGTAGAAAAATGCAAGTAAAAGCTTGTTTTTTATCACATATTAAATTTGATGAGTATAAACTCGAATGGAGGTTTTTATATAATGTTATGTTCAGACTGTAAAAAAAATAATGCAGTTGTTTTTGTAAATAAAAAAGAGAATGATGGCAAGAATACCTTAGAAGGTTATTGCTATGATTGTGCTAAAAAAAGAGGTATTAACCCTATAGATAGTTTGATGAAACAGGCAAATCTTACAGAAGATGATCTAAACAATATGACTCAACAATTTGAGGAAATGTTTAATGATATGTCTAATGACATGAATTTTTCTGAAGTTCAAGAAGATAGTGACCCATATAATCCAGATAGAACATCTGGTGCAATGCAATTTGGTGCTATTCCTTTAGGATCAATATTTTCAAACATGTTTGGCACTCCTAATGAAGATGCATCTAATACTTCGGGACAACCTTCTTCTGGAAAGAAAAAAGTCAAGGTTGACAAAAAAAGCAATAAAAGAAAAAAAGCTTTAGACACATTTGGCACAAACTTAACTCAAAAAGCTAAGAATAATCAACTTGATGCTGTTATTGGTAGAGATAGAGAAATCCAAAGAGTTATTCAGATATTAAATAGACGTTCTAAAAATAACCCTTGCTTAATTGGTGAGCCAGGTGTTGGTAAAACTGCAATAGCTCATGGGCTTGCAATTAAGATTGCCAATGGTAAAGTTCCTGCAAAATTGCTAAATAAAGAAGTATATCTTTTAGATATGACTGCTATGATTGCTGGAACACAATTTAGAGGTCAATTTGAAGCAAGAATGAAATCTATAATTGATGAATGTAAATCTCTTGGCAACATTATTTTAGTAATTGACGAAATTCATAATATAATTGGTGCTGGGGATGCAGAACATTCAATGAATGCTGCCAATATTTTAAAACCTTCACTTGCAAATGGAGAAGTACAACTAGTTGGTACAACAACTTTAAGAGAATATAGAAAATATATTGAAAAAGATAGTGCTTTAGAAAGAAGATTTCAACCAGTTATGGTAGCTGAGCCATCTGTTGACGACACTATTGGGATTTTAGATGGAATTAAGAAATATTATGAAGATTATCATAAGGTAAAAATATCTACAGATGTTATTAGACAAACTGTTATAATGTCAGAAAAATATATTCATGACAGATTTTTACCAGATAAAGCAATAGATATCTTAGACGAGGCTTGTTCTAGAATAAACTTAGACAACAAAGAATTATATGATTTAGAAATTCTAAAAAATGAACTTTCTAAAGTCCAAGAAGAAAAAGAAGAAGCTGCTCAAGCAGATTCAACTGAGGATTATCAAAAAGCTGCTGAGCTTAAAACTAAGGAATGTGCTTTAACTGAAAAAATAGAAGACTTATCTAAAAAGATGGAACTTAAAAATTTAACAGTTCAAGATATTGCTGAAGTTATTGAAAGTTGGACAAAAATCCCTGTAAAGAAAATAACTGAGGCAGAAACACAAAAACTTTTAAACCTAGAAACCAACTTACATAAAAGAATTGTTGGTCAAAATGAAGCTGTTGAAGCAGTATCTCGTGCTATTAGAAGAAATAGAGCAGGATTAAAAAGTACAAAAAGACCACCTTCGTTTATCTTTGTTGGACCTACAGGTGTTGGTAAAACAGAACTTGCTAAATCTTTAGCCTACGAAATGTTTGGAAATGAGGAATCTATTATAAGAATTGATATGTCAGAATACATGGAGAGTCACTCAACATCTAAACTTATTGGCTCACCTCCAGGATATGTTGGATATGATGATGCTGGACAATTGACAGAGAAAGTGAAGAGAAATCCATATTCAATAGTATTATTGGACGAAATAGAAAAAGCACACCCAGATGTATTTAATATATTACTTCAAGTATTAGATGATGGAAGACTTACAGATGCACAGGGTAATACAGTAAGTTTTGAAAATACAATAATTATAATGACATCAAATGCCGGCTCAAATTTAAACACTAATTCAATAGGCTTTGGTGGTGGACAAGTAAATAACAATGCAATAATGAATGCTTTAAAAGATACATTTAGGCCAGAATTTTTAAATAGAGTAGATGAAATAGTTGTATTTAAACAATTGACTACTGATGAGTTAATGCAAATAGTTGACTTGATGCTAAGTGATACACAAAAGGCCTTAGCTGAAAAAGATATAAAAATGAATGTAACTGAAGATGCTAAAAAATATCTACTAGAAAAAGGTACAGATGTAAAATATGGAGCACGTCCACTAAGAAGAGCAATACAAAGATATTTGGAAGATGAGCTTTCAGATATGATATTAAAATCTGAGCTTACAAATGGTGGAACTATAAATATAACTACAGAAAATGGTCAGCTTAAATTCGCCGTACAGTAATAGAAAATTTTCTAATGTTTTAAGAAAATTTGCACAATTAATAATTGATATTTTGTAATTAATTCATTAAAATATTTATCATTACAAATAGAAGGAGCAAAATATGTTAAAGAATATACCAAATGCACTAACAATACTAAGATTTATTTTAATAATACCAATAATATACTACATTCTTACAGGTCAATATGTTGCAGGGTTTATAGTATTAACTATATCTGGATTAACTGACGTATTAGATGGATGCATTGCAAGAAAATTTAATTTTATTACTAACTTTGGAAAACTAATTGACCCACTTGCAGATAAAGCCACACAAGTTGCCGTACTTGCAGCACTTACATTTAGAGGTATTATACCTCTTTGGATGCTAATAATAGTATTTGTAAAAGAATTAGTAATGGTGGCAGGAGCATCATTCCTATACGGAAAGAAATTAGTAGTATCTAGTAGATGGTATGGAAAACTAACAACTGTATTATTCTATGTTGCAATAGTATGTTCATTATTCATAGAATATTGGAATACAAGTATAACCCCAACCTCACCACTGCCAGGATTTGATGATTATATATATTATTTAGCTATAGCTGCAACTGTATTTTCTTTGATAATGTATTTCAAGCAATTCTATCAAGAAGGTTATTTGAAAAAGGAAAATTTGAAAATAGAAGACTAGGAGAAAATTTTTCTCTTAGTCTTTTTGTTACGATTTATATAATAGAAAATATTTTATTCGTAGTCCTCCAAAAATTCAGTTAACTTAGTGTAGCCAACAATCTCTACTCCTGCTCTTAGGTTTTGTAAATCTTCCTCTGGCAGATATTGTGTCATTATTTCTGTATCTTCTTTTAGAGTTTTTACACCATATTCATCAATTGTATATATTCCAATTACCCCATTATGTTCCTGCACAAAGTAGTGTTCTCCACAATTTCCACTCATTTCTTTGTATAACACTATTTCTGTTGGAGAGAATTCTTCTATTTCCCAACCAACAAACTCGTTTTCTACATCCTCCTCTGTTTTATTCACTAAATCTTCTGGCACTTCTTCTGTTTCTTTCGTTAAATGGTCACATGCTGTGTAATATATTCTCTTTGTAATAACTGCATTAGGAGAAATACTTTCTTCTGTTGCAGACGTCTCCAATATATTAACAGTATTTTCATTATCTACTACAGAATTTTCATTATATGTATTCTCCCCTGCCAATTCTTTTTCACTTAATATATCTAAACCTTCTGTTTTATTTGAATTAGAAGAAAATATCGCAAATCCTATTCCTGCTGCTAACCCCAGTACAACAGCTATAATTATACAAATTATCCACTTTTTATCCATACCAATTTCATCCCTTCATCATATTATTAGGTTTTATATTAGTATGGTACAATTTTGGAAAATTATACAATTTTTTTATAAATACTAAAATAGAATATTACATTAATTGCTTTATTTTACTTCAATGTACCTATTTAATTTAATTCTACCTCTTCGATTTACAATAATGCTTATCTCTCCACATTCATCAGTTCTATAAATTAAATTTGTATACTGTTTTAATCTTTCAATCACTTCATCGTTCGGATGACCAAATTTATTATTCGCACCTACTCCAATAAATGCAATTTTAGCATTTACTAATTCTAAAAATTTCTCTGTACTTGATGTTTTAGAGCCATGATGAGCCACTTTTAAAATTGTTGCATTTAATTTATTTGTGTCTTCATACATTTCACATATTCTATTTTCTGCAACTTCTTCTATATCTCCTGTGAACAACATTGAAAAATTTTCATAATGGAATTTTGCTACAATTGAGTTATTGTTTAATACATTGTCTTTAATTAATTCATCTTCTGGAAATAGTATTTCAAGATATGAATATTTATCTATTTGAATATTGTCCCCTTGCCTTACTATAGTCACTTTGATATTTTTATCTTTTACCAATTGATTTAAAGTTTTTAAATTAGCTGAATTTTCTCCCTGTTTTGAAATAATTATATTTTTTACATTTAGTTTTTCTATAATGGCAAATAAGCCAGAAATATGGTCGCTGTCTGCATGCGATATAAGCATATAGTCTATTGTAGTTATTCTTCTGTCTAGTAAGTATGGAAGTAAAATACTCTCTCCAACATCAAAATTTCCAAATTCACTCCCTCCACCATCTATTATTATACTCTTATTTGTTGGAGTTTGTATCAATGTACAATCCCCCTGTCCCACATCTACAAAATATATTTTGAGTGGTCTTGGAATAAAACTTATGGTTGTACTTACAAATACCAATAAGACTATTGTTACAATACAAGTTGTCACTATGTTTCTTTGTTTATTGTGTGCCTCTTTTTTTATTAATTTTATAAAACTCAGTTTGTATTTACTTTCTTTGATAATATTTTTGATTTTATCTAAGTTATATATAACATATATAATGAGATAATATATCACACACTCTATCACATACGGAGTTTTTATATATATACTTGATCCTGGAATTAATGAAGAAATTTCTGCAATTTTGAGCAGTATATCAAGCAGAAACCCAAGAAATATGCCCAAAAATTCAGCTAATAGTGGAAAAACAATAGAAATAAAATATACTATGAAACCAAATATTGTTACTATCTCCATAACTGGAGCTGCTAGAATGTTGGAAATCCAAAATGTAAATGATACTGTGCTAAAATTGTATGCCATTATTGGAATAATTATAAGATTTGCGGAGAGTGTGATACTGAAAGAAATAATTATGTATTTAATGACTTTTGAAATAATTAGATATCTTCTATCTTCTCTATTTTTATCATTTATGGATATGCTCTCGCTTTTTTTCATTGATACCGTGCCTGTGTTTTCTGCAATTGAGTCTTCATTGATAAGATTTATCTTTCCCTTAGTAATCTTTTTCAATATCTTGTAAAGTCCATTAGTTATTCTGTCTCCCAGCAATACAATTCCAATAGTTCCACCATATGATAATAGAAAACCTACATCAATTATTGCATATGGATTAAATAATAATATTATTAGTGATGAAAGTCCTAAGTTATTTATTGTATCTGATTTTCTATGTAGCATGCTTGCTATAAGTACTAATATTCCCATTATGCATGCTCGTATAACAGATGATGTAAATCCTGTTAGTGCCATGAAAAAAAGTAGTATAACAATTGTAATTATCTTTGTTAGTTTCTTACTTGTTCTCCCCAAAAGTACAGCTAGAGCAGTTATTATGTATGTAATATGTGAGCCTGAAACAGCAAGCATATGTGTCAAATTGCTTTTCTTAAAATTATTCTCAGTTTCCTCAGAAATTGCTTCTCTATCACCTACTAAAATTCCAATACACAGTGCAGCCTCATCCTTATCAAGTATTGCATTTATATTGTTTTTCATATTATTTTGCACTAAATTTATTAACTTACTAAAATTATCTATCTTATCTTCTGCAACAATTTTATAGCTTTCTAAATCAACAGTTCCATATATTCCTTTGCTTTTTAAATACTGTTTATAGTCAAAACCTTTATAATTCCTGGCACTATTTGGTCTTTCGAATTCTCCTGTTAGCTCTATCTCATCTCCAAATTTTGGTACTATATCCTTTAATTTATTTTTGTTGATATTGAGAATTAATTTAGTATCTTTATACTTATCTTGATTATTAATTTCTTCTACTTTTATTGTATATGTATATTTATAATCTTTATCCTGTGGCTCTGAAATTATCACTCCTCTAAGATTTATTTCATCAGAAATACCAGAATATTTTTCTTCATACTTGCTATCTAAAATGTTAATATATACAGTGCCTATTAAAATGAAAGATAAAAATATAAAATGATTAATAATTTTACGTATTCTATAATTGTTGTTTCGTTTATAATAATCACCTTTTTTATTCTTATTTATCTCGTTTTCATTACTTTGATTTTCAGAATATATAGCCTTGTTTGATGATTTACTATGTATTATCCAATAACAATTTTCTACTATAATAAAAACCACAAATAAGCTCAAGCACAAAAAGACTATACTTATTTGTAAGTATAGCCCAATTAATATTCCTATAATATACATACATGTGGCAATACAAATTGGTCTATTGATATCTGTTCATTCCTTTCTATATTGCCCCCGAATAAATTTTAACAACGCAAGACGAAGTTTATTTTTACAATAGCCTTCTGGCTGCGCAATACCTAGTATTATAATACTCCCCAGGTAATAAGCTGTTTATTTTTACGCAGTATCCTGATCCTGAAGATGCATGAATAAAGTTTCCATCTCCTATATATATTCCACAATGTCCTATTTCATCCATTGTTTCATAGTCTAAGAAAAATACTAAATCTCCTACTTTAAGATTATTCAACATACTAGATTTTGAAGATTTATCTACATTTATAGCTTTGCCCAATTTTGATTGTGCTTGTGCACCATGTCTCATTGAAATTCCAAAATGGTCATATACATACATTGTAAATCCTGAGCAGTCGAATCCTGAAGGACTTGCTCCTCCATATACATATGGAACACCTAGGAATTTCTTCGCATATGAAACTATTTCTTGTCCTTTAGCTGAAGTGCTTGAAGAACTAGAACTTGATGTATTTGAGTTTGATGATGATGTGCTTGATGATTTTGAACTAGATGTAGTCGATGAACTTGACGTAGTTTCTTTATTAGTACTTTCATCATTTTGTTTAGCTGTTCTATCTATGTCACCTCTGTTAGTTACAGATGTTCTTTCATTAGATAATAAATCTTTTGATACATACGCATTTCCCTGACTGGTCTCAACCTGATACCAATCTCCAGACTCTCCTATTACTTTCAAACTTGTATTAACATCCACAACCATTAAAATTTCCGAATCTGTACTAGCTTCTTTTCTTATATTTATTCCAGAATCATTGGTATACATTGTTCTTGCTTCAAAGTCGGAATTATTGTTTTCTGAAGTATTTTCATTATTTTCCTGCTTTTCCGCGTTATCCTTATTGTCATCTGAATTGCTATTGTTACCTGCATTATTATTAGAACTATCATTAGAATTGTCATTACTACTATTATTTGCTTCTTTCATTGTTAAAGTATCTATTCTTACCCAACCTGAAATTGTATCAGTTTGAATATATGCCCAACCATTGATTTGGTTTATAACAGTTACTTCTGTATTATTCTTTAATTTTTCTATAACACTTCCATTTATTAATGGTACTATTCTAACATCTACTTCTTGCTTTGTTGTTGCAGTTACAGGCTCGCTTGATTGAGTGTTTGAATCAGTATTTTCTGCTGTTTGATTATCGGTTGTAGTCTGTCCCTCTGCACTTGTTTCACTGTTACTGTTATTTGTGTTACTGTCACTATTAGTATCATTGCTATTAGTTTGGCTTTCTTGGCTACCTGAATTATTGTCAGTTTGATTGTCTTCATTGCCATTGTTGCTATTATTATCAGCATTATTTTCTTCGTTGCTATTATTTGTATCTGAAGTATTGCTATCTCCAGAATCTCCTCCAACTACCTCTGCATACTCTTTGCTAATATAGCCAGTATGTTCTCCATATTTTACTTGATACCAATCTCCTTCTTCTCCAAGTACTTCGCATTCTTCTCCTATAGAAATTAGATCTACTATATCAGACTCTGTTGTAGCTTCTGCCCTTAGATATAACGTTTCTGTCGTTATCTCTACAGTTGTTGCTTTAGCTATGTTCGTATATATAAATATCATTGCTATTGTTATCATTAGTACATATAATATTTTCTTTAATTTATGCATTGCCATTCCTCCTAAAATACGTCTATAGTATATAATCAAATAGGCAAAAAGTCAAGAAAATATTAGGTGTTTTTTTCTCTATCTACTCAATTTATACAATGCATACTGATTTAATGAAACTCCTTCTTGCTCTGCTTCAATTGACAATTTATAGTGTAATGACTTTGGTATTCTCACAACAAATTTTCCACTGAAATTTTCATAGCCAATTGGAAGTGGAATATCAAAGCCATTTTCTAGTTTAGTTTCTATCCACCCTTTCATAGCATTTTTTACATTCTCATATGCCTCTTCAAATGTATCTCCTGTACTTTGACAACCATCTAATTCTAATATACGAGCATAATAATAAAAGCCACTCTCATCTTTTATTGGCTGAACAATATAGTTGTATGGTAAGTCCAAATAATCATTTACTTTTCTCATACATATTCCTCCCGAAATTTTACTTATAGTATCATATTTAATACTAGCTGTCAATAATTTCTTTAATTTATTAACAGCTAGTATTTTTTCACAATAAGCCTCCGTCTATATAATTTTTCCCACCATAGTATATGTGTAATTCATCTGCTAAATTTATGCTATATCCCATATTTTTCTTTCCATTCTTTAAAAACTTCTCTGGCATTCCTTACTCTGCCATTTTTTATATCATCTTCTGCCCTTAATAGATGTTGTTCTATGTCTTTTTCTAATAATTTCTCTCTATATTCTTCCATTTTCATAATTACAATATCATTATTACTCATGGTAATAACCATTTCTCCATTTTTATTTATTGCTTTTTTTAAATCTTGAATATTTTTTACTTGCATCATATCAACACACCTCTCTTTTATATACTATTTATAGTATAACATAATTTTCTTTATTTTTAAATAATTTTTGAGTTTTTTAAATAGTAAACTTATACAATGAATGTTAGTAAAAAAATAGCAAGGTTTTTGCAATTTCTTGCAAGCCCCCTGCTATACAATTTATTGATTATAAATATTATTCAATAACTTCTGAAACAACTCCAGAACCAACTGTCCTTCCTCCCTCACGGATAGCGAATCTTAGTCCTTTTTCAATAGCTATTGGTGTGATAAGTTCAACTGTCATGTCTACATTATCACCTGGCATAACCATTTCTGTTCCAGCTGCTAATTCGATAACACCTGTAACGTCTGTTGTTCTGAAATAGAATTGTGGTCTATATCCATTGAAGAATGGTGTATGACGTCCACCTTCTTCTTTTGTTAGAACGTATACTTGTGCTTTGAATTTTGTATGTGGATGTATTGTTCCTGGTTTTGCTAAAACTTGACCTCTTTCGATGTCTTTTCTATCAATACCTCTTAATAATACACCAATGTTATCTCCAGCTTCTGCTTGGTCTAGTAATTTTCTGAACATTTCTACACCAGTAACAACTGTTTTCTTAGCTTCTTTAGAAAGACCAACGATTTCAACTTCGTCTTGAAGTTTAACTGTTCCTCTTTCTACTCTACCTGTAGCAACTGTTCCTCTACCTGTAATTGTGAATACGTCTTCAACAGGCATTAAGAATGGTTGGTCTACTGGTCTTTCTGGTGTTGGGATGTAGCTATCTACTGCATCCATTAATTCTTTCATTGGAGCATATACAGGATCGTTAGGATCTTTTGAATCGCTCTCTAATACTTTTAATGAAGAACCTTTTATTACTGGAATTTCATCTCCTGGGAAACCATATTCTGTTAATAGGTCTCTAACTTCCATTTCAACTAATTCTAATAATTCTGGATCATCAACCATATCGCATTTATTTAAGTAAACAACGATATATTTAACACCAACTTGTCTAGCAAGTAGGATATGCTCTCTTGTTTGAGGCATTGGTCCATCAGCTGCAGAAACAACTAATATAGCACCATCCATTTGAGCAGCACCAGTAATCATGTTCTTTACATAATCAGCGTGTCCTGGGCAGTCAACGTGGGCATAGTGTCTATTTTCTGTTTCATACTCAACGTGAGCTGTGTTAATTGTAATTCCTCTTTCTCTTTCTTCTGGAGCACTATCGATTGCATCGTATGCTTCGTATTGAGCTTTACCAAATAATGATAAATATTTAGTAATAGCTGCTGTTGTTGTTGTTTTACCATGGTCAACATGTCCGATTGTACCA
>CAKNQJ010000014.1 GCA_930990645.1 uncultured Clostridium sp.
CACGAGTCTGCAAAACTCTGATCCCCGGTTCGAATCCGGGTGTCGCCTCCAATATTTTAAAAGGTATAAAACTCATATTTTAAGTTACTTTAAAAAATGCTATGCTATTTGAAAGCATAGTTTTTTTAAGGATGTGATATAAGTATGATGAAAGAATTAGTCATGGAAGTAACAAATTCTCTTCCAGAAAATGCAACTTTCGATGATATTATAGAAGCAATATATATTAGATTAAGAATAGAACAAGGGTTAGAAGATGCTGAAAATAGCAAAGGATTAACTACAGAAGAATTAATAAAGGAGATTGAGCAATGGTAGTAGAATGGACAACCCCTGCTATACAAGACTTAAAAGATTTTAGAGAAATAACTAAAATGAATAATTCCTCTAAATACATTTTAAATCTTGTTAACTATGTAAGTCTTTTATCTGAACAACCACATTTAGGTAAAATTTATTTTTATACTCATAATCATATTATAAGGCAATTAATTTATAAGCAACATAGAATATTTTACTATGTTGAAAAAAATACTATATACATATTAACTGTTGTTCATCATCGTCAGAATATTCAATATAAAATAAAATATATAAAAAATCGTTTTAATTAAATATAACATATTATTAATTAAATTATGCTCTTTAGGCTAGGGTTTTGTCATTTGTTTGTATGTGTACCTGTAATACACATACTTTTTTGTATTAGAAATAAGTATAAAGGCTTGAAAATAAGCTGTAAAATGGAAGGATGTTTGTATTAATCAATTAGTTTTTTCTTCATGTCATAATTAATTCTACAAACTCCTTTAAATAATCCACTATTTCTTTTTTTCTTATTCCTTCTTCTGCATATATATCCAAGACTTCAATCTCTTCTTCGCCTATTTTCACCTTTAAATTAGCTATAATTTGATTTTCTACCACAGGTGCTTCTAAATAATATATGGAATTTACTTCTATATCTATCTTATCTACTTCTTCTTTCTTTACTGCCATTTGTTCAAAAGCCATCTCTTCTAAAAGCAGTTTTACCTGATTTTCTACTCCTTTATTCACATATATTCTACCTTGGTTTATTTCTTTCCATTGATTAAATTTATTTTCTATAATCTCTTTTATATTAACTATTTCAAAGTTTTCATATGCATAATTAATTAATTTTATACTGTCTGCAGTTCTTTGCTTTGTTGTATCTGCTCCTATTATTACAGTTATAATATCTAAATCATCTCTTTTGCATGCTGTAACCAAACATCTTCCAGCTCCATTTGTAAATCCAGTTTTTACACCATAAACTCCAGAAATGCTGCCTAGTAATTTATTAGTATTATTTATCGCTTTAGCATATCCATTTATATAAATAGTAGTATTTTGCGTAGAAACTATTTCTTTAAATTTATCTATTTTTAAAGCATAATCGGCCATCTTTGCAAGTTCATAAGCTGTTGTATAATGTCCATCATTATCAAGTCCATGTGGCACTACAAAGTGTGAATTAGTAAGTCCCATTTCTTTTGCCTTTTCATTCATCATATTAGCAAATCCTTCAACACTTCCTCCTACATGAATAGCTAGTGCAACTGCTGCATCATTACCGTGAGCGAAGCATCAATCCATATAATAAATCATTTACAGTGATTTTGTCATTCTTTTTTAGTCCAAGTCTAGAGCCACCGATTCCAGCAGCTTTGCTGTCAATTGCTACTGTATCTTTTAAATTAGCATTTTCTAACACAACAATTGCAGTCATTATTTTAGTAGTTGATGCCATTGGAGTTTGTTTATTTCCATTTTTCTCATATATTATTCTACCAGAAGCTCTGTCATAAATTAAACCTATTCTAGAATCTATTTTGAATTCTTCTGTAGTAGAGGCACTTGTTTCTATAACTTCCTTTTCAATTTCTTCTATATCTATATCTTCATCTTCTTCACTTTCTATACTTTCACTGTCCATCTTTGTAGTATTTGCAAGATATTCTTCTACATCTAAAGTATTCAAACTTTCTTGATTTGCAGCTTTTACATTTAGTGAATGAATTCCAACCACGGCAAAGACTAAACATACTATAGATATCTTGCTTATGAATTCTTTAGCTATAATAATTTTTTTCTTATTTTCTAGATTTTTGTTTTTCTGTATTTTATTAAACATCAAAAAATCACCTTCTAAATTATATTTTAGAAAGTGATTTTTTATGTGTTATCCATTAATATTTAAAATATACTATCTTTTTCATTAGCTTAAAATTTTGTAGTATTTTTAATTTATGTGATTTTATCTACTTCTTTTTGATAAATCATATTCTTCTGCATATTCAGCTTGAATGTCATCTATTTTTTCATCTGGAGTTTTTCCTGTTCTTGCATTGTATCTCCTTACAAAATCCTCAACCGAAACTTTTGCCTTTGCAGCCTCTTTTCTTAATGTTGTCTTGCTTCCATCTTCTAAAACAATCACATCATCTGCAGTTAGCACATCATTGCTTGCAGTATCATCCATGTTATAAACTTTAGTCTCTCCATCTCTATCAATTTCTGCCTCTGATCTTTTTAGTTCATCTTCGATATCTACATTTTTAGTTTTATCCATGAACTCTCTTACTTCTCTTGTAGTAGGCCTAATATTTCTAGTTTCTATTGGAGCAGATAGATATCTATATTCCTTATCCTCACTTAAATCTGCTCTTACATAGTCTACTTCCAGAATTCCATATTGTCCAACCCTTACTGAAAGCATCTCTTCTTGTCCATTTAAAGAATTTCTTCCATTTATTCTTACAAGTCCAGCAACTTGTTCTTCCTCTACTACACTTCCATCTCTGCTGTTTATAGATGTAACAGTCTGCCCAGTCGTAGTTCCTTGAGTATTTTCCAAACTGTCTATATTATGAATTTGTCCATCTTTATCAAGCCCCACAAAAGAAAATCTTCCATTTTGACCTTTGCTATGGTCTGAATAAACAACACCTATTTTTACAATACCTTTTTCTTTTATTTCTGGTATCATGTCTGCAAGAGTTTCTGTTTGTGTTACCCTTGTATTAGGGTCTAGTTCTTGCTTATTAGTAACTTTTTCAAATGCAGGTGCTTGGTCAGTTTTCATTTCCGAATATGAGTTAATATTGTCACTTCCAATTACTTTTGAAACATCATCTAATCTCTTTTTATTTCCTTCCATTTCCAATTCTTCTAAATTCAAAACAATATCATCTTTTCCAAGTTCTTCTGGAAGTTCAAATTCAGCACCTTCTAAGCCTAATGTTTCTAAATATCTTTCATCAATATTTTCTAAGTACTCAGGAGAAAATAAAACATTTCCTTCCTTATCTACTGTTGCAATTAAATTATTATCTTCATCATAAATTCTATAAATATATGTTTCATCATCTTCTCGTGACTCTATATCCTGCTCTGGCACAGAGTCATCCTTTATTTTAACAATATATACATCATTTATTCCAAGGCTTGTACCTTTAAATTGAAAATCTTTATAATACCCTATATTGCTAATTTCTTGCTTATTTTCTGCAAGTTCATCTTGCAATATTTCTCTTAACTTAAGCATATTATTAATTCTATCATCTCTATTTTTTGAATTCATAGTTACCTCTCTCCTACATATCAAATCTCAATTTAAAATCCATTCCTTCACCAAATTGTATATAGAATACTTTTGTTATTGAATCTTCATCTATCAGATTTTCTGAAGCATTATTAGATAACACTAACTCATACTTTAAAAATCCATTCTCTTCTCCTACTTTATTGTAGCTATTAAAATAATTATCTGAATAATATTGGTTCTTTATATAATCCTTAAAATCATTTATTGTAGGAAAGTTAGAATTTCTAAACTCCTCATCAAGTAAATTGTATGATTGTAAATAATCTCTTTGCTCTACCATTGATATAAATTTAGCTAAATCATATTGTACTTTTTCTCCTTCTGACATATTCTGATATTGTCGTTCCTCATCTTCTGAAACTAGAGTATAGTCATCTAAGTATGCTACATATTGCATAACTGATGTCTCTCTAAAGTAGTATCTTCTTGGATCGGAAGTATCTTGGCCAGCAGCAGTATATAGAGTGTAGCCTTCTTGTTCATCTACCAAATATCTACCAAAAGTTTCTCCTGCAATTACCCCCGCAATATCATTTACATATGATAGAAAATTGTCATAATTGCCAAATCTTTTTTCTCTATATTCTTGGTCTAGTTGTTCATATGCTGCCTCTGGCATATAGAGCAATTTATATGTAAAATCCGAATAGTATTTCTTTGCCATTCTTTCATCACTAATAGTGGTTGTCATAAAGCTATTTACATCTTGATATTCTATTTCTCTCGCTAAACTTTTTTCTACTTCATTTTTTATTTCTTCTGGCGTTATAGGCTCACTAGCCTCTGGATCTTCTACATCTATTTGACCTTGATCTATCGTATTAGTTTCAGGATTGTTTTCTGCATTTAAATTTATATATACGAGAACCCCAACTGCCACAACTAGAATAACAATTAGTAAAATTATAAAATATTTTAATTTTTTCATATTCTAAAATGCTCCTTTCTTATGAGTTTTAAGAATAGTTATTTTTTTATAGTTTCATCTTGTATAACTGGTACCTCTAATCCTAAAATTGTAATATTTTCTGGTGTCTGAATATTATTGCTAAAAGTAAGTGTTACATCTTGGCTTGCACCAGCTGCTACTATTTCATTATTCTTTGCTACAATATTATTGCTTGTATCTCCTTCATAGAAAGATAAAGTCGCTCCATTCGATACGTCTATTTGGTTTGCTGTCTTATTTTGAATTGTCATTGTTACTTCTACTCTATCCATGTAAGTTACATATTGTTTCATAGTTACTTTTATTTGTTCATTTTCTGCCTCATGGTCTATTGTGTTTGCGAACATATATTTAAGTGGCATAATACTAAATGTTCTATTAAATGCATCATAATTTAGTGTAACATAGTAATCCTCAGTATCTCCTAAATCTCCAAATACCTGACTTTCCACAAAACCAACAACATAGTATGTGGTTATTTGTGTATCCACATTAAGCATTTGATACATTTCTTGTGCTGAAAATCTTACTGATGTAGAATAATTTTCCACATGTTCTAATACATTTTCTTGTGTAACACCAAATTTTTGTATATAATCTTCATCTAAAAATTTGTATATTTCTTCTGCATTTCTATCAGTTACAGATTGTAAATATGTAGAAACATTTTCCTCTACAGAATAAAACATATCTCTATCTGTGACTAATTCTATGGTAAAATTATCTAATACCGGAGGATCAAACATTTCTTCTGCAATTGTATTAGCATCAGCTACTGCATTTGCATTATCCATAGTTTCAACATTATTGTTTACATTGTTTGTATTATTGTCTCTATCTTGTCTAATGTTTAATGTTATTCCCCAGATGATTAGTAATACAATCAAAATTACTCCTATTACAATTAGAACATATTTGCCTTTTTTCATTCACATTTCCTCCTAGTTATTTTTTCTTTTATTGATCTGCAAAATACCTTGATAATGAGTATGCTCTTGTATATTTCATAGAAATAATATTTTGAAAAAGAATGCCGGATCTAGCGTTCGATGCCTCAACACTTTGACCATTCCCATAACATATACCTACATGCCCGTCTTTCCATAATAAATCTCCAGGTTGTGCTTCAGACACTGATATTCTATATTTTGACATAAAGTTTGCTTGTTCCCCTGAAGTTCTAGGCAAATTAATTCCTAAATACGTACTATACAAAAGTCGTGTAAATGCTGAACAATCATATGCATAAGGTCCATTTCCTCCCATAGAATAGTAGTATCTATCATCATTTGCTATTCTTGCTGCTTCTTTTAACATGGCATTTACACCAGTTACGCTTGATGAAGAGCTATTGCCTGAGCTTACTATTATTTCATTTCCTGATGAGTCTGTATAAATTCCTTCATGGAATAATTTCCAGTTTGCATCAGCTCTACCATTACTTTCAGGTCCTTTTATAAATGGATTGTATCCATTTACCACAAGATTTTGTCTAAGACTTTCTGTATTTCCATATTGATTATATACTCTAACAAAATTTCCAATATTTCCATACTGATAAGATATAACTGTTAATGCATCAACTTGTTCTTCAGATAATGGTGGATTACAGCTTGTGATCAATTTAATCACACCATCTCTTCTCTTGTAAACTTCATCATACATAATAGCATCAACAAATTCAATGTCAACATATGCACCCATTGAAGTATCATATCCAGCTGCTATAAATTGAGCTTCATATCCACTAGTTTCTAAGTCAATTCCATATCCAACTGTTCTATTTCCTAGTACATTACCTATTCTATATTTTGTTCCATCTTCACTTAGTCCTTCATGTCCTTCCCATGCTTTTAAATATGCAATTAAAGCCGTTGATTCGCCACTATATAATCCTCCAACACGCCATGGGTCGTCCCATTCTATTTTTGTTCTTGGGTCAATTACTTTGCCATCTTGCCATATTTCAAAGTGCAAGTGTATTCCATAATTTCCTCCAGTGTTTCCTATAATACCTATGACTTGTCCTTGATTAACATGCTGTCCTTCACTTACTAGTATCTCACTCATATGTGCATATCTTGTCATACTTTCCTGTTCATATGATGGATCAGATGTAATTTGAACTTGATTTCCATATCCATCATTAAAGTTACCTGCTGCAGTAACTTCTCCACTTTGACTTGCAATTATCTCTGTTTGATCACCAGTTATCAATTTTGCAGAACCTATATCTATACCAGCATGCTGGTCTTGCTGTACAGTTCTACCTGGCTGATGGAAATTTTCTTGTTCAGCAGAAGATAATGCATTAAATTCATCCCATGTTATTGTATAATAATCACTACTATTTCTATTTCTTGGTCCCATTGGAGATGTTATAACTGTCCTTTCTTTATCTGTGCTAGAGTCTTCATATGGGATTAAAGCTCCTGCTGCCTTATCTCCATCTACAAAGTATTGGTCATATATATCCTCTTTCGCAATAGGAAACCAGAATTCTGCTGCTGCTTCTGCATTCATGTCATCATTACTTATAAAAAAAGAAAAAAGAGTCATTATTAAAATTGCTACTATAACTACTATTATAATTATTGGTATTAGTATGCCTGATATAGATGTTACTATTGTTGTTACTGCTGTTATAATAGCTTGCTTTATTCTATTCCATGCAATATCTTTTACTTTGCTTTTGGCCTTTTGACCTAATTCATTCATCGCGCTTTTCTCGTCTAGTTGTTCATTATTTTCATTCTGTAGTTTGTTTGAATCATCATCCATCTTTTTTCTCCTTTCTTATTAAAAGTTCAAATTATAATATTTTTTATAAGTATCTGTCAATATTTCCTGCTTATCTAAAAAGAAATTTTTTATATTTCTTCTTAGATAAACATACCTGATAAGTAACACTTGTACTACTTATCAGGTCTAGCCTTACTATTACTTTATCTACTTTCGTTATACATAGCTCTCATATTTTCCAAATATCTTGTTGCATTGTCTCTTGCTTGTTGTTCTGTCAACTGACCACCACTCTTCTTTATGAAACTTTGTGATAAATTGTTTACTAACAACTTGGATTCAGCCTCTCCAAATAACATTGTCTCTGACTTTTTACTTGTATCACTAGCAAGTTTAACCATTTCTGCTTGTCCTAATCTATTGTCTTTCTTTACTTTTAATGCTGCTTCTATCATTTTATCATCATTTACTCTAGCAGACTTCAATGCATACATATCTTCCATTACGGTCATATGGTCTTTTATTCCAACTTTTGCAGCTAAATCTTTAGCTTTTGCAATATTATCTTTGTCCTTCATAAATTCTTTCTTTTGTTTCGTATCCAGTTTTGCACTTCTCCATTTCATAGCTTCTTCATATCCTAAAGCAGATCTTGCTAAGCTATATTTTGCTTTTTCAGCACCTGAAGTCGCTCTACCTACAGCTCCAGTAATTCCTTTTGTAGTTCCTCTTCCTGCATATATACCAGCACCAGCACCAATTCCAATTCCTTTCAATGCATTTCCTAAATCTCCTGTTGATGCTCCTAATGCAAATCCTGCTGTTGCTCCAGCTACTGCTCCTATTGCTGGTAATACATGTTTTCCTGCAAATTTTGCAGCTCCTAATGCTCCTTTTCCTACTACTTTTCCCACATCTTTAGCAGTTGTATTTTTAATTTTGTTTTGTACACCTTGTTTCATTATATCCATTGTTGACATATTTGCATAGTCAGGTGTAGGCTGTGCATTCTGTGCAGCTATTATAGCTGGATTATCTTCTGCAAATCTAATTCCTGTATCTCCATTCATTTCATCTCTTGCTTCATCAGAATTTATTAGGCCTGGGGTTGTTGGCTCTGGTGAAACTTGTCTATCATCTGGATATCTCTGATTTAATATGTTCATTGCTTCTTCTTGACTTAATCCACTATCCATTAGGCCTCTAAATTCTGCTGCTCTTTGTTGGTCAATTCCATTTTGATCTCTTGTTCCTTCTTGAGGAATTTGAGTTTCTTGACCTCCTCCAGGGACTTGATTTCCTTCACCTCTACCAGTTTCAACTGCTCCACTGTTTCCACCATTTCTACCAGTTCCAGCTACTACACCAACTCCAGCTACTGCGGCTGCAGGAGTATTAGCATTTGCGCCACTTCCTGGTGTCAAGAATGAACCATAATCTCCTTTGTTGGTCTTCTCAAGTTCTCTTCCAGGATTTTTTTCAGCCGGAAGACTGTTTCCTGGTTTTCCTCCTCCTGAACTTCTGCCAAATACTTTTCCACTATACCTGTTCATTAAGCCCATTGCTAATGCTCCACCAGCAAATCCCATTGAGTCAACAGTTCCACCATTTGCTTTATCAAAGTCAAATATCTTTTTCAAGAACTTCTCTGCTTGTGATATAAATGCTAGTGCTACTATTGCATAAATTGGATTATTATTTGATACCATTATACTTATTGAGCTTCCAAGTAATACAGTATATAGTATCAAATGCAGTGGTTGTAACAAAGCATTAAATATGTATTCTTTAAGCCAAATACTAAATCCTTGTGCTTTTCCATCTCCAACTTTGTCTATTGGATACATTATTACGATTAAAGGAGAAATAATTGTTAAAAATGCAACATTTAAAACCCTTTTTAAATATCTAAAACCAAATATTGCTGTATATGCTATCAATATAATATACATTATAGTATATCCAGCTTGCACTGATAAGTCATTATTTTCTGCTTGAAAACGTACAGCTCCCATCATATTAGTTCTAATATATTTTGTTGTATCTCCTGTTACCTCTATCCAAGTATCAGTAGTTCCTGATGCTGAACTAATCATTGAAGTAATAGCTTCTGTTACTCTTATGGTAAATAGCATAATATAATGTAATACGAATAGCATACATACTGCTATAAACCAATCCATCAGCATACTTTTATATTTTGCTTTATCTGATGCTGAAGTTGAAATTATCATTCTTATTCCCACATATACAAGCACAACAAGCATTCCTGCCAAAGCAATAGTCCTTAATGCATTATACCAAGTTGCTATTGTATCCCTTAAAGATGCTGAAATTGTTTGCTGCTGTCCGTTTGAACTTTGTGGCGGATCTATAAAGTTTATATCAAATGCTGCAATTCGGTTTGAAAATATATTGTCTGGTGTAAATAGTAAAAATGGAACATTATAATCTGTGCCAGCATCTGTAAAGAAACTACCTAAAAAACTAGAAAGCTCACTTGAATCTATTGTCATCATATTAGATGTATCTGCATCTTGTGGTAATGAATCATAAAGTACTTGTACATCATAACCAGCATCTGCAAAGTGTTGTTCAACTTCTTCCAAATCACTCCAAGTATATAAAACCCAGAATGAGTTCGTTCCTCCTATAAAGAAATACTGCATTATACCTTCTACAGCATCTGCAAGAAATCTAACAAAATTTAGTGCTGCTCCTGCAATTAAACTTGCAATCTCTCCAACAAGAGGTATAGAAACAGCTGATGCTACAGGTGGAAAAACAACATTAAATAACATTACTATTACTATCATTACTATTATCATCTTTTGTAACAATTTATTATGTCTATTTAAAAGTTTCATAATGTGTTTTTTCCTCCTTTACATTTCTAATTTTTTTCTTTTCTTTACTAAATTATTTAAGTTTGTTTCAACAAATTCAAATTCTTTTTGTGTTGGTTGTATTTGAATAATCGCTGTATCTGTTCCTACCTTTAGTATACCTTCTCCTCTAAAACATGTAATTAAGAAGTTTGATTCTCCTTCACTTAGTTTAAACACTTCTTTTAAATATTCTATTTCTGATTTGTCTTGTGCTAAGAATAGTTTTGTATCTGATGACGTAAGTACTGCTTGTGCTTCTGGCTTTTCATAGAAGTCTTGGAATCTCTGCGAAATAATAGCTAGAGATACGTTTCTTTTTCTGGCACGTCTTGCCATTGTATTTAAAAAGTCAACTGCTTCTGCATATGGAAGTAGCATCCAAGCCTCATCAACTAAAACCCTTTTCTTTTTTGCTTTTGCTCTATCTTCACTATTCTTTTTTACGTATTTCTCCCAAATCCATGATAATAATATTTGTTGAGCCAGTGGTCTTGCAAATCTTTCTTCTAGTTGTGAAATATCCAAATTAATAAATGGTGCTCCATCTAAAAGTTCAAAAGTAGATTGTCCATCAAAATATGCCATTTGTCCATCGAATTCTCTTATATATTGCTTCATAACTTTTAGCAAATAGCTATAATGAAATTTATAATCTGGGTTGTCATTTACTTTTGCCTTTTGTTCTAATCTCTTATACCAAGACCCAATTGTTGGCATAAGTTTCTTTTTTCTACCAAGCAAATTAATATCTTTTACATTATCTGCAGTTTCATATAAGCTTGCTGGATTACTGTTAATTCCTCTTGCCTGATATTCTTCAGATACTGTTTCTGCTATTATTTGCTTTGTAAGCTCATTTACTTCTTGGCTTCTAGTACTACCTCTTGCCATTGTTATTAAAGCTTGCGTAACATCCTCTACTTTATTTTCAACGTTTATTACGCTTCTTTCTCTACCTGTTATCTCGTCTTTCACCACTTCAATTTCTATATCAAACAAATTGATAACTGTTTTTGAATTTGGACTTAATACTACATTAATTCCACCCAAACTCTCGGCAACAATTGAATACTCGCCTTCGGCATCTAGTGCCAAACTTTCAATTCCCATTAATGTATATGATCTAGATATTAAAGTTTTCATTGTAACTGATTTACCGGCACCAGATTTAGCAAATATAACCATGTTATAGTTTGTTAATGATGGATGGAAATTATCAAACAATATTGGAAGTCCTGTTTGCTTATTAAATCCTATTGGTACTCCTGTTTCGTGTCCTACTTCTGATGATGTAAATGGGAATACAGTTGCCATTGAACGTCTATCAAAGACATGTGTTTTTCCTATTTTGTTTTCCATCAATGGTAAATTTGACTTAAAAGCATCCTCTTGCATAGCCCACGCTGTTTTTATACCTACTAATGATTTTGACATTTCTGTTGATAATAGCCTTGTCATTTTATCTAATTCATCTAAACTATAGGCAAATAAAGTTGTTATAACTGATGCTTCATATAATTTATTAAATCCAGCAGCTATTTCATCTCTTAATTGCTCGGTTTCAAATCTTTTTTGCGTAATAGTACTTTGTCTATTGATATTTCCTCTATCAGCAGCTACTATTCTTTCTGTTTCCAATTCGTTTATTACTCTATTAAGTTCATTTTGTGATTTAGCTTCTGATACAGGGTTTATAAATATAGATGTATTTGTATCTCCAAACATATACATATCTCTAAATAACTCTGGGAATGTTGCCATTCTTGGAAGAGTTGATACAAAAAATGTACGTGCATATCTTTTCATACTTGAAATTATTTCTATATGATCTATGTTTGATACGTCAATTCCTGATGGAGCAATTAGCTCCTTTACTGTTTGTTTTCTTAAGATTGGAGTTTCCTTTGATGGATTATTGTACTCCTGCCTCTTTTCTTGTTCTTTTTGTTTTCTTTTTTGCCCCCACATTTTTCGTCTTTCCCTCCTTTTTCTCTTTTTCATCTCTTTCTAGGTCTTCAAGTGCAATATTTGCAACATCTGGACCTATATAATCTTTGTTATCCTCTAATAGTTCTCTTACCTTTTGTGTAATTATGTCGTCCATGTCGTCTACCATATCTTTAATTTCTTGTTCTTTTTGAGTTGCTACTCTAATTCTATTATTTGCTTCTTCTATAGCTTGCTCTTCTATCTTCTTTTCCAATTCCTCTTTCTTTCTATCTAAAACATCTGGTGCTGTAGAATAAAGTGCGTCATAACCAGCTTTTATAGCTGTATCTATACCATATGTTTCTGACTCATCTCTGTTATATGCTACATATAAAAAGTCTACTAATTCTACGGAAGATAGTATTTTACCAGTTACACCTGTTGATGATAAAGCTCTAGCTGTTGCTTGTGCTCTTGTATACAATTCTGAGAATGCTAGCCCTTGTACTTCTTCTTTGTCTAAGTTGTCATTTTGAGCCTCTTCTGAATAATATGGTAGAATTATATAATATTTTTTATTTAATACATTTCTATTTTTGTTCATTTGTTCTGTGTTAAGAATAATATCTTTAGAATATTCATATAAGTTTCTTTGTTTTACTAAATTATAAAATGCTTTTTCTTGTTCATCTTTAGATGCAAAACCTTTTTCTTGTTCCCTTGAATACTGTAGTTCCATTTTGTTTAAGTTTTCTTCAACTACTTTTAATCTATCTTTATAATTTGCTATACTTTTTTCCAAATTAACTGTTCTGGTTTGTACATAGAGTTGTATTGGGAATCTTAGAGTATTTAAGAATTGAACAAACCCTTCTTCTACTCCAGTCTTTTCCATATCTGACATCAAGTCATAATTAACACCCTGACACTCCAAAACCATCAAAAATCTTTTTCCATTTTTTTGCACTATCATATTATCTTCAACTTTGTCAAACTCCATGAATGTTAAAATAGAGTGTTTATTATATCCTGATGAACCTGATGCAGTTTTTGACTTTTTATCTTTTGAACTATCTTCAATTTGGTCGTCATTTTCTTTTTGAATTTTAGAGATTCTCACTTTCATGATTGCGTATACAATCGCTGCAACTATAATAGCCACCATTATAATAGCTATAAATATCCCCAAAAAAAACGTGAATTGTTGTATTTGTTCATTCATTTATTCTCCTCCTCTGTATATACATATATTTTATTTTTATTTTTCAACCTAAATTTAATTGCTCTTAAAATTACATCATCAATATTTTCTCCACCTGTTTTTTTCGTAATTTCAAAAGCTGTGGTATTAGGCATCTTAAAAGTTCCAATAACAAATCCAAGTAATGCAAATACTGCTAATAGAATTATTCCTACAACGTTCAAATTAATCCATTTCATTACTTGATACAGTAAAAATCCTATAAATGCTCCTACAAATGTAAATATAAGTGCCTTTTTTGAAAAAATAAATAAAATTCTTCCTTCTCCTTTTGTGTCTCTTGGTATTAAGTATGTTCCCATAATATCTCATTCCTCTCTATTAGAAAGTAATTTAATTTATATAACTATTTTTCTTTTGTATATAAATCACTGAATTTATTATACCACACTAAATAAAAATATGCTAGTATTATGTCAAAAAATAAATAAATGTAATATAATTGTAATATTTTTGTAATATTTTGTGGGTAAAAAAATAAGCCTTACTAAGAATTTAATTTCTAAGTAAGACCTATTTTGATTATTAATCAAATAATCCTCCAACTGTATTAAATATTGCACCTACTATATTAGAAGCTAGCAATAATATAACTGCACCTACTAGGTATGGTAACATTGTCTTCTTGTATTCTGCCTTTTCTTCTGCACTTCCCATCATGTATTTAATACCAAGTATCAACAAAACTACAACTGCTATTATTGAACCTACAGCCTGAATAATACCAATTATTGTATTTCCAACATTTTGTATGCTGGTTCCAGCAACGTTAGTTCCAGATAAACTACCTGGGCTAATAATTCCTCCTTGTTGTACATCTCCTACTGCAAATACTTGAGTTCCTACCATACATAACATTGCTACTAATAGAAGTGTTGAAACTATTTTCATTGTTTTCTTCATAATTTCCTCCTCTTTTATTAAAATAATTTTTCTTTCTCAATTTTAATTATAAACTATATTTTTTCATTTTTCAACTATTTTTTTCATTTTTTTCTTATTAATTAAAATTATTTTGCACTAAATTGTATATAAATGCTACTAAATTTGATATTACAAATAACATTACACATCCTACTATATAAGGCACCATTGTTGATTTATAATCTGCTTTTTCCTCTACTCCTGCCATCATATATTTCAGTCCAATTACTATTAGTGCAATTAACGCAACAATGGATCCTACAGCTTGTATAACTCCTATTATAATATTTGCTTTGCTCACAAACTGATTTGCTCCAGTAATTCCTCCTGGTTTATAATCGCCAGGATCAATATTAATATCTGCATTTGAGATTATTGGTATCATCATAAATATTAAAAATAATAAAATTGTGATTAATGCTAATGTATGTATTTTTTTATTCATCATTTAGCACCTCCTACTCCAAATTGTTTAAGATTTCTACTACTAGTTTCCATATTCCAAATGCTCCAAATGTTACTGCACAGCTTATTACATATGGTACTAATACTTTCTTTATTTCCGCTTTTCCTTCTACACCTGATACCATGAATTTTATCGCTATAACTAGTCCTGCCACTATTGCTATTACCATTGCTATTACTAATAAGATGTTATATAAAGATCCTATAACTTCTTGTAGTCTATCTTGATCTACAATGTCATCTTGACCACTATTTACAAACTCCATTGCTCCTTCTATTGTATCATCCATTGTTATTTTTCCGTCTGAATTATTTTGTGCTAATAGTCCTATTGGCAGTCTTTCTAATATTGATTGTTCTGACAAATTCAAGTTGTCATCTATTTGTTCTTCTCCCTGATCAATTTGATTTAGTGCTTCTGCAAATTCATCTTGATATTCCTCTCTGTCCTCATTCTCTATTGGCTTTTGATCTGCCACATCAGTTTCTAGTATCTTTTGTAATTCATCTGCATTAGTTTTTCCATCTACGACGTTTATAGTACCTTCTAATATTTCTTTTTCTTTTGAATTGAAAGGTTCTCCTGCCTTATTATAATCATCTTCTGTATCTAATATCCATTGAGCCACCTCTTTTAGTTTTTGTAAATACACTTTATTTTCTGAAGTTTGCTGACTAACAGTATCTGCTGAAACCTTTCCTATTAACTGAATTAACGCTGCTCTATCCCAATTGTTAGAGTTACTTATCTTCTCTACATCTTCTTTTTCTAGTTGTTGTATATTTGACAGAGCATATTCTGTTCCTCTTGGCCATAAAGTCGCTGAATCTGATAATCGAGAATCTTCTTCTGTCAAATAATCATTTTTTAATATTCCCCATACTTCTGCCCAATATCCAGGAGCTTGTCCCTTAGCACTTACCACATTAAATAAACTAATTGTTAGAACGAATAAAAAAGTTATTATCAAAATTTTATTTATAGTCTTCATTTTCATTCCTCCTCTCTTTCTTTTGTTTTGGTATTTTTTCACTATTTAAATTTGCTATCTATTCTAGGTTATTTAGTATTTCTACAACTAGCTTCCATATTCCAAATGCTCCAAATGTTACTGCACAGCTTATTACATATGGTACTAATACTTTCTTTACTTCTGCTTTTCCTTCTACACCTGACATCATGAACTTAATTGCTATTATTAGTCCTGTTACTATTGCTACTACCATTGCTATTACTAATAAAATATTATATAAAGAGCTTGTAACTTCTTGCAATCTGTCTTGAACTATAATATCATCTTGTCCACTATTTACAAAATCCATCGCTCCGTCTATTGTATCATCCATTGTTATTTTTCCATCTGAATTATTTTGTGCTAATAGTCCTATTGGCTGTCTATCTAATATTGATTGTTCTGATTTATTATTAACTTCATCAGCTCTTTCCGCATTTTCACCATTAATTTGTTGTCTTTCTGCCTCTAATTCCGCTCTTCTCTCATCAGTTATTTCCACCCCATTTTCCATACCACTGTTCAAAATATTATTAATTTCTTCTATTCTATTCGCATTTTCTGCAGCTTCACCCGCAGTAATAACATCATCACCACCACTATTTTCTCCATTGCCATTTTCTCCTGTTTGGGCACCATTATTCGTGTTAGTATCTTTAATTCCCAATATCTTCTTTTCACCATCTATATATGGCTCTCCTTTTTGTTCAAAATAGTTTGCTAAACCTTTCATTTTATTTAAGATATCTACCAATTTTTCCCTTTCTCCGCTAAAATCAGATGTAGCACTATTATCATCTATACGTTTTTCTACAATTTGCAAATATGCTGCTCTATCATAATTATTTGAGTTACTAAGTTTTTTCATATCATTCTCAGTTAAAAGTGCTATATTGGTAGGAAAGCCGTCTATTCCTAAATCAAAACAATCTCCTGTTAATTTTTCGTTTCTTACTATATCCCATACTTCTTTCCAATATCCAGGAGCTTGTCCCTCTGCATATACCACACTTGATATACTAAGCATTAGGAAAGCAATCAAAATTATAACTAATACTTTATTTATTACTCTCATTTTAGCTACCTCCCTTACATTCTATTATACCATACTTTTCGACAATATGTATATATTTTTGCATTTTATTTATTGATTTTCAGTACTAAAATTTTTCTAAATTTTATTCTATATAATACACCTCAAATACACTTATTTCTTCTGTTTTTTTATAATTCTGTCTAATTAATTCCTCCATTTTCTCCGATTCTTGTGCCCTTGTTTCTCCTTCCTTTAAAATTAACACTTTTGTGTTTTTTAATTTTTTAATATTTTCTATTAATCCATCTTCTCCATCTTGTCCCAAATTACCGTAAAATGGCAAGTCCATTTCTCCATTAAATTGATGTAATTGAAGTAAATACCACATTGCTCTATGCGATAATATTTTTACGTCTATTCCATTTGTATTGTTCTTTTCTACAAAATCGCATACCTCTTGCATTTCATTATATTGTTCTTCATCAATTAGCATTCCATTATATGGATGGTTGCCTTTGAAATAATAATCTTCATCTGTAATTTTTAATATAAAATCAGTAAATAAAAATATAGAATATCCACCTAATAAAATAGTACATATTACAGTGATTTTCTTTATTTTGAATTGTTTTATTGTAACTGTTATACTATATGCAAGTAAGAGATATGGTAAAACTCCGGCTAAAATCAAATGATATGTATTAAATATTGGATATGCAATAAATATAAAAGGTATAGTAAAGCTAAGCAAAATTTTGACATTTTCTTTTATTTCTTTTTCTATATTTATTTTTTTGTTATATATTATTATAAATGCAAAAATTATTATAGCAATATATACTAAAAATGTTAAAATTGATGTAATTGGAATATATACATTTTTTGCAGCAAACTCTGAAATCCCTAAAAATGCGTAATCTATAAAGTCGTATAAGTTTCCATTTAACAAAAAAGCTATTATTGTAAGTATTATACCTACCAAAAATGTTATTGCACTAATCATTAATTGTTTTATACCCTTTTTTGAAATAATTACATACAATATTAGTCCTATAATATAAAATATTCCTATATTTTGTTTTGACATAAACACCAAAAATGCAATCATTCCTTGAAAAATCGCTGTTTTTGCGTTTGATTCTTTTTTTATTAAATTTAAAATTCCTAATAATGAGAATAATATTGCTAGCACATTATAATTCGTTGCACTTATATAAAAAGGCATCAGTGCTATTAAGCTTACTATGACATATGTCATTGCTGTTAATTTTTGTATTTTTAATCTGCGGAGTAAGTGGTAAATTAGTATAAATAATATTATTGTTGTTATAATGTTATATATCTGATATGAGATGTAGTTACTCCCAAAAATGTACATAAATATCTCCCCTATGTAGAAAAACAGCGGAGTTATTATTATATTTATATCTGTATATATTTGTTCTCCCTCATATATTTTATATATATTTGCAAAATTCCAAAAAGAATCATATGGCCCATTATGTACATTTACTGCAAGCCCTGAAACAACTATTAATATAACGATCGCTATAAATATGTAATCATGTTTTTTTATTATATTTTGTATTTTATTCATTTATTGTTATTTCCTTTTTTATTTTTTTCTAATATCATAATACCATATTTTGATTTTATTTTCATTATTTTTACAAAAAAATTTCAACCAATTAATGACGAGCACATTCTGTCTTAATAAAATAAGACAAAACATACCCATTCTTAATTAGCCTTTTTAAGCAACAGTGCCGACTTTTTGTCGGATTTTGTCTATAAAAAGTCATGTAAATTTCGAGCAAAAATATTGACTATTTGTTATAAATGTGATATATTATAAAATATAAAAGCAATAAAATTATATAAATTGCATATAATATTATTGCTAGAAATAGCAAAAAAGTTGGTGAATCCAGCCATTAAATTGGAACTTAAAAAAGCGGTGAATCCAGCCATTAAATTGGAACTTAAAAAAGCGGTGAATCCAGCCATAAATTGGAACTTAAAAAAGTGGGATTAGGGGCTCATACTCTAATCCCATATTATTTTTTTATTTATTAAAATATAGATTTAATTACTAAGGAGGTGGAATACATATGATAATAAACCTAAAAATAGTTAGAGTCGATTCAAATTATTGTGATTACTTAAGAAAATATGATAATAAGGTAGCTTATAATAAGAACGACAAAATTTTAAGACCTTTTATAGGAATATTATTTAAAATCGAAAATTATGAATATTTTGCACCTTTATCAAGTCCGAAACCCAAACACAAAAAAATGAAAAATACACTTGACTTTTTCAAAATAAAAGGTGGAGAATTAGGCGCAGTTAATTTTAATAATATGATACCAGTAAAAGAAGAAAACTACATATTGATAGATTTAAATAGAAAAAAATTACCACTTGATAAAATGAAATATCAAAACTTATTAAAAGAACAATTAAATTGGTTGAATTCAAACTACAATCAAGTAAGAAATAAATCCTTTAAGCTTTATGAATTATATAATAATGGTAAATTACCACAAAATATAAAATTGAGATGTTGTGATTTTAAGTTACTCGAACAAAAATGTAATGAGTACAATAAATAGCAATCATGGTGCCAATGGGGTCTCTCCCCATTAGCACCATCTTTTTTACGCCATTGCCATGTAGCCTTTTATTTTTAGTTCATGTCTATAGAATTCTGCAATAAGTTCGTCTAGTTCGACACTTAGTTTGTATATTATTTCATAATCTTCTTCATTTATTATACTTTCATTTAGTTTATCTCTTAATTTACAAATTTCATCATTTAACATATAACCACTCTCCTTTTTCGCACTTTTTCTTTAGTATGTTTTTAAAATACCATATTTTTTTCTGTTCGTCAATGGTTTTTTGTTGATTTCAAGCGGTTTTTGCCAACTTTCGTGTGTCTTTTTTAGACGTTTTTCAACATTTTAGTTTTCCTGTTTACACTTTACTACAGACATTACCAAATTCTCTGTTTTAAAGACATTTTTCAAGACCTCTTCTGTGTACTCTTTTGTAACTGTATTATATTCTTCAATATAATCTAAACTGTTTATCCCTTTCATCTTATCTGCCAAAAACATTCTTGCTATATTTCCCACACTGTTGTACTCTACAACGTAGTCTCCATAGACTTTCTTTTTTATTCTATCAAAATGTTCTGTGTTTAGTCCCTGGGCTTTATATTGTTCTATTTCTTTTTCTATTTTTTCTTTTATTTTGTCTGGATTTTTTGATTGTCCAGAAATTAGGACATGTGCGTATTCATCACTAAACTCATAATCCAAGTCTGGTACTGATAGCAAATCTCCCGCTTCGTACAATTCTTTATATACATCTGAGCTTTTCCCTATTATCATATTTAATAATATTTCTATTGCAATATGTTTTTTTACTATTTCTTCTTTATTTTCTGCTCCTTCTATATCTTTGTATCCTATTGCAAATATTGGCGTACTTACTTCCATTTCTACTTCTTTATATGGCATGTTTATTGTAGTTTCTTTTTCTGGATATATTCTTTTTATTTCTCCTTGTTCTTCTTTTGGTACTAATCTTTTCTTAATTTCTTCAAGAAGTTCTTCTGGATTAAAGTCTCCACACACTGCCATCACCATATTTGATGGATTATAGAAAGTGTTATAGCATTTATATAGCACATCTGGTGTTATCTCGCTTATTGATTCTACACTTCCTGCTATATCTAGCTTAATTGGATTATTTTTGTACATACAATCCATTGCATTCATATATAATCTCCAACCTGGCTCATCATCATACATTTTTATTTCTTGTCCTATTATTCCTTTTTCTTTTTCTACATTCTCATCTGTAAAATATGGGTGTTGCACATAATCCATTAGCTCGTCCAAGCCTTCATAGAAGTTATTTGTACATTCAAACAAATATGCCGTGTGGTCATTTGTTGTATATGCATTTGCATCTAAACCTAATGCCATCAAAGTGTCTAGACTGTTTGTTCCATCTGATTGTTCAAATAATTTATGCTCTAGGAAATGTGCCACACCATCTGGTATAAAAACCTCCTCTTTTGTAGATGGCATTATAAATCTATTATCTATTGAGCCAAAATAAGTCCCCCATATAACATACTTTTTATCTAGATTTGGCTTTGGAATTATAATAACTGTCATGCCATTATCTAGTTTTTCTATATATTCTTTTTCTTTTATTTTAGAACTTTCTATTATTTTCATTAACTATCAAATCCTTTCTTTTTTAAGGTTATTCTTTATTTGTTATAATTCTAGTTTTGAAAATCTAAAAGAATGCTTAAGTTCATTCTTTTACTTAGGTAGTTCCACGTGGTACATATATTTTTTATTCGAATACATGGAGAATACAAAATATATGTATCAGCAAGATGGAACGGATTTTAAACTTTGTCATATAATTTGTAAATTTTAACAACGCCAAAACACAATTATTTTTCAAACTAATCTCTTAAAAAATAGATTGTATCTATTTTAATCTCCTTTGCCACTTCTTCCACATCTTTTTTTGTTACTTCCTCTATTTTCTTAACATATTCTTCTAGTGATACAAGCTTGTTTGACAACTCTTGTCCATAATAGTAAGTTATCTCTGTATCTTGTTCAGAGCTTATACCTCTTATTGATTCTGTAATCAATTTCTTAGAATTGTTTAAATCTTCTTCTGTAAAGTTGCCATTTTTTATATCTTCTAATTGCACTTTTATTGTGTCTAACGCTTTTTTATAGTTTTCTATTTCTATACCACATCTAATAAAGATTACATTTTTTTGTCTTCTATAATTTGATGCTGCTGTATATGCTAGACTTTCTTTTTCTCTAACATTTTGGAATAATTTAGAGTTAGCTCCTCCACCTAATATTGCATTATATACTGAAGTAATATATTTTGCATTTTCTTGATTGCTATTTACTTTAAGCCCTATTACAAGATTTCCTTGTCCAACTTGCATATGTTCTTCCACTACTTTTTCTTGCGTTGTTTCTTTGTGAGTATTGTTTTCACTAGTTTTTACATATGCAGGCTCTCTTTCTTTTAAGCTTTTTAT
Source organism: uncultured Clostridium sp. (assembly GCA_930990645.1). Lineage (GTDB taxonomy): Bacteria > Bacillota > Clostridia > TANB77 > CAG-508 > CALXVA01. Next base: position 21,940 of record CAKNQJ010000014.1, read on the forward strand.
TATGTCGTTTTGCTCTATTATATTATTGATTTTCTCTCTAGTCATTTCACTTCTTTTTGTGTTGTCCTCAGTACTATTTGTAGCATCTATTTTTGCTGTTGCATCAGCCATCGTTTCAGATACAAATATATCTATTTTACATTTATTGATTAATTCCTTATAGTATTCATATAAATTTTGTGGAGTTAATCCATCCAAATCTTCTACATAACCATATTTATATAATCCATATGGCTCATCTTTGAACATTTCCTCTACACATCTTTCCAAAGAATATGCTCTTTTATTATCTATTTTTGACTCTATTATTTGCTTTAAATTATTCTTTTCGCTTTCTACATATTCGTCTTTAAATCCGTTATCTTCTATCAAAGGATTAAATATTATATCTAACAATATTTCGATACATTTTTTAGTAAGTTCTTCTTTTTCCGGCAAGAATTCTTCACTTATTGCTTCAAGATAAAACTTCATTATGTGATTATCACCTGTTTTTTCTATACCACAATCAAATGACGCACCATACATCTCTTCTAGTTTTTTACTTATTATATCTTGAGACTGTAAGTTTTGTGATCCTCTCCTTAAAATTGCTGTTATCAATGCATTTTTTGTTACATTTTCCCTATCTATTGGAATTGCTAAAAAAACTGCATACAAATTTGTTTTAAACTTATTTGTGGAAATATTGTGAATATTAATTCCTTTTTTTATTTCTTTTTTCTCATAATTCATAAGACTTCTTCCTTTCCTTTTTATTGTTCTTCATTATTATATATTATTTTTGCCAAATTATACAAGATTATTTTTGAAACAAAGGGGACGGAGCATTCGTTTGAAATTTCGAACAAAAGGGACACACCTCTTGCTAAGCGGTAGTAGTAATTTTGCTATATATTATAAAAAAGAACTGCTCAATTTAAAGTGAGTAGTTCTTTAATATGTATATTAGAATTTTCTTTTTCTAGCTGCCTCTGATTTTTTCTTTCTCTTTACGCTTGGTTTTTCATAATGCTCTCTTTTTCTAACTTCTTGCAATACTCCATTTCTTGCACATTGTCTTTTAAACCTTTTTAAGGCATCTTCTATATTTCCATTATTAACTTTAA
>CAKNQJ010000015.1 GCA_930990645.1 uncultured Clostridium sp.
AAGATTTTGTTGTAAATCTTATTAATTTATAAATATATTATACGAGAAAGGAAGAAATCATATGACAACTTTACAAGCATTAATTTTAGGAATAGTACAAGGGCTTACAGAATTGTTACCAATATCAAGTTCAGGACATTTGGATATTCTACCATGGTTATTTAACTGGACAGCAAATCCTGAGTTTAATGCTGCATTCGAAGGATTTGATGTAGCGCTTCATTTTGGAACATTTTTAGCAATAGCAATATTTTTCTTTAAAGATTGGATTAAATTAATAGTAGGAGGGTTTAATCAAGTCGTAAAGAAGAAAAAAACTACAGAAGGGAGAATGTTTTGGTATTTAGTTATAGCCACAATTCCTGGAGGAATAATAGGACTATTATTAGACACATTTGTTGGAGATGCATTAAAGAAACCAGTTATTATAGCAATAGCATTAATTGTAATGGGTATAATTTTATACATAGTAGATAAAAGAGGTAAAACAAAAACAGATTATGAACAAATGTCATTTAAACAAACATTTTTAATAGGTCTATCTCAATGTTTAGCATTTATACCAGGTGTATCACGTTCGGGAATAACAATGACAACAGGAAGAGCATTGGGAGTTGATAGAGAATCAGTTGCAAAATATTCTTTTATGCTATCTGGACCGATTGTTTTTGCAGCAACAATATTCAAAATAAAAGATTTTGTTTTTAGTGTACCTTTCTTTGTAGGAATACTTGCTAGCTTTATAGTAGGAATTATTGTAATAAAATGGCTTTTAAACTATTTACAAAAAGGAAGCTTCAAGATTTTTGCAATATACAGAGTGATTTTTGGAATTATTATTTTAATTTTTGCGTTTGCTAGAGGTTAAGAATATTTTAAAAAAATTTATGGTTAATGTATAATAGTGTGTGCTATTTAATGGTATAGATGATTTAGAAGTCCGCGCAGGGAGTTTCTAATTAAAATCGCCGAGCGGAGCAGGGAGCTCCGTCGGGACGGAGTGAAACTATTTTAATTAGAACTACCGTTGCAGGACTATCTATATTTAATTACCATTAAATAGCACATACTGTAATAAATTAAACATAATTGCAACAATATACAAAAAATGGAAATATTACAATTATGTTACAAAAATATTACATTTATATTAAATTTTCAAAATTATATTGACTTTTCAAAAAAAAAAGATAAAATATTAACAAAGACAAATTTATATTGAATAAAAAATTGTAAAAGGAAAAAAATACAAGTATTATTTTGAATATTTTGTAAAACATAATAATGATATAAAATAAAACGAAGGAGAATAACATGTCAAGCTGTTTAGGATTATATATAGAAACCAATGTAATTAAATATGCTAAAGTGACCAAAGATCATGAGACTTTGAAAATAGAAGCTTTTGGAATAAAGTTTTATGAAAAGATAGGTGAAACACTTAATCAAATTGTTTCAGAAACGTTTAGTTACAATATACCAATTAGTGTAAATTTGTCTGAGGAAATGTACAATTATTTTTATATGTTTAGCCTTCTAAATAAAAATGACTTAAAAAAAGCAATTGATACTGAATTTGAATCATATTGTTACGATAAAAAGGTTAATCGAAATGCTTATGAGACGAGGTATGCTTTATCAAATGATATAGATGACAGGGACAAGATAAAAGTAATACATGTTTCTACAAATAAAGCTACGATTACAAAAATGTTACAAACATTTAATGAGTATAAATTGTCAACAATAACACCAACTGGTACTTCTATTGCGAACATTGCCTCAATAAAGCAAAAAGAAAACATTATATTAGTAAATATGGAAGAACAAACAACAATTACAACTATTGTCAAACAAAAAGTATATAATGTAGATAAATTAGAAGAGGGTGCAGGAGAAGTATTTGGCAAAATAGTATCAAAAGAAAATTCTTATTCAAAAGCTTATGAAATTTGTAAAAATTCTACAATTTATACAATGGAAGGTAAGGAATTACAAGATGAAGAAAATGAATATTTAGACTATATTATGCCAACATTATATAAAATAGTAACAAAGTTACAAGATTATGTTACGAATTCAACAATAAAATTTGATAAAATTTATTTGACTGGTACATTGTCAGTTATTAATAATATTGACTTATATTTTCAGGAATTTTTTGAAACTGAAAAATGTGAAGTATTAAAGCCATATTTTGTTACTGATAATATAAAAATTAATATAAAAGATTATATAGAAGTTAATTCCGCAATAGCAATAGCAATGCAAGGACTAGGCTATGGAATAAAGAGCATGAACTTCAAAAAGCCAAGTTTCGCAGAACAATTGCCAGATTGGTTGAAACTGGATTTGAGTTTAGGCAAGAAAGATGGCAAACAAGCAAAAGTAGGAAAAAAGATAAATATGAGCATGTCTGGAAGATTGGATATGACGGAAAGATGGCTTATAAGAGTTACAGCAGGAGTATTTATGCTTACTATACTTTATTCAGGATTAGCGATATTCCTAAATAATAGCATAAATGACAAAATCAATGAAGCAGAAGAGTTAAATAATTTTACAGACCAGCAAATATCGTTAGCTGACAATGATATTAATCTAATAAGAGCAAAAGCTAATGAATATGATCAATTGACAAGAAATTTACAAGATATTGAAGAACAAATACAAGCAGATATGAGAGCAAAAGGTGCTATACCTAATTTACTAATGAGCCTAGCTTCTGCAATTCCTAATGATGTACAGATAACAGAAATTAATACTACTGCAGAGACAGATGCGAATGGTGATGAAGTTCAAAGAATAAGTATAAAAGCTCAATCAAGATATTATGATGAACTTGGATATTTTAAAGCTAAAATACAAGAAGATAATATTTTAAATGATGTTACATCAACACAAGGACAAAAGGATGGAGATTTTGTGAAAGTAGTTATAGAGGGGGTATTGCCATGAGAAAGATTTTGATAGCAGTATTACTTGTATTATTAATTGTTCTGGCATACTTTACTATATTTCAAGGCATATCGTTAGGAACATTTAGAATATTAAGTACAGGAGAAATAGTTCAACTAAATAGTGATTTAGATAATAAAATTGATGAGGCTAATCGAAAAATAAAAATAGATTTGCAAGATAGACAAACTGGAGTTGAACAAGCAGTTAAAACTTTAGCTACAAGCAAAGATGCATATTATAGAGAAGCTAATACTAGTACAGATGCAGAAATCGAAAGAGCGACTACAGAAGAAATATATGATATTGAGTATTTGTGGCTTAGGGTTGGTGGACATGCTAGAAGCGAGGGTGTTAATATAGAAATGGTTATCAACCAAATAGATACATCAGCTTCCGGAAAAGCACAATTAAGTAATTTATCATTTAGTGTTGTAGGACAATATTTTGGTATTATGAATTTTGTTTCAGCATTAGAGGATGATAGTGAATTATCATTCAGGATAGAAAACTTTAACATGCTTCCTGAGAGTGGAAATAATTTGGTTGCTACATTTAATGTAAACGGAATTAGTATAACACAAGAAACTGTATCAGCAAACACAGGTGCTGCAACACCAACAACTGATACAACTGCAAATACAACAACAGATACTAGCACAACTTCAGATATGCCTATGGTAGATAGCTTAACAAATTCAGTTGTTCAATAAAATGGAGGTAAATATGGTTAAATCAGTATTAAAGGAGATCATTATAATATTACTTCTAAGTATTGCAATATTGTTAATACTTATGGTATTATTCTATGAATACATTCCAATGAGTAAAATTATACCTGACAGAGCAGAATATGTTACTCCAAATGAAGTACAAGAAGAACTCGCTGAGGAAGTAACTGAAAACAATGCAGTTCCAATAACGTATTCAATTACAGACGCTGATTTGAATATTTATAAACAATCAGGAACTACTGTTGAAGGAAAGTCAAATCCATTTGCGTTAGAAGAAAGCACAACTACAACACAGAATAATCAAAATGGAGGAACAGAAAATAATAGCAGCAATAATAATAGTGCTAACAATAACTCAAGCACAAATGAAAATACAAATGTAGACAGGAATTCGACAGGAACATTTTTCAATGAAGAAGGAATTAAATAAAAAATTATTTAATTTCTAAAAACTTAGGTTATATTTATTAAACATAATAGATATATACAAAAAATATTTAAAAGGAGGAATTTTTTATGTTAAAGAATGAAAGAGGTATTACATTAGTAGCTTTAGTTATTACAATTATTGTATTAATAATCTTAGCTACAGTAGCAATCTCATTTGCATTTGGAAATAATGGCCTAGTTAATAGAGCAGAAGATGCAAGAGACTTCTATGCAAATGATACTAAGTATACTGAACAATCTATAGCTAATGTAGAAGTATACCTAGATAAATACCTAGAATCACAAGGTATTACACAATAATATGAAAAATTGAAAAAAGTTTTAAACGGTTTAAAATTTCTTTAAACTAAATAATTAGAAAAGAGGTTATACTATTGATATGATTTTTGATCACATAATTATACTTTGGGTATAACCTCTATTTTAAAATAAGGAGCAAAAATCATGGACTATATATTGTATATATTAATATTTTGCATAGGCACTTTATTTGGAAGTTTTTTTACATTAGCAGTATATAGAATTCCAATCAGGCAAGACATTACTCATACACGTTCTTATTGTCCAAATTGTAATCATAAATTAGGATTTCTAGATATGATACCAATTTTAAGTTATGTGTTTTTAGGAGGAAAATGTAGATATTGCAAACAAAAGATAAGACCAAGATATTTGCTATTAGAAGTTTTATCAGGCCTTGTATTCGTCTTATTTGCACTTTCAATTAAGCTAAGCATATTTGATTTTAATCAATCAATATTAATATATTTTATAGTAGGTTTACTATATATAGCAGCTTTATTTATTATAGCTGGAATAGATAAAGAGAAAATTAGAATTGAAAAGCCAGTATTATTGTTTGGCTTTATTTGTGTTTCATTATATATGATGTATCTATATATAGTAGAAAATAACACTAGTATGTATAGATATGTTATATATTTAATACTATCTTGTTTACTAATTTTATTTAGCATAGTATACTTACGAAAAAAAGCTAAGGATAGCTATGTAATTGATGTTTTAGTATTATCAATGCTAATGGTCTTATATACATATGAAGTAGTATATATTTATACAGTTATAACTACATTATTAGCAGTAGCAATTCAGTTATTAATACATAAAATTACAAGTAGAAAAAGCAAAACAGTAAAAACAGATAGCATCAAAGATGTAAAAGTTCCAATTGGATTTTACATGTGCACAGCCAATATTGTTATTTTAATAGCAACAAATTTTTTGATGTTTTAAATTAAATTTATTTTACAAGAGAGAGGAAACGATGATTAAAAAAGTAAAATTTGAAAATTTAATAAAATCAAATAAAGGGTTTACAATGCAAGATTTAGTTATTGCAACATTAATCATAACTTTATTTGTTGGACTTATTAGTTCACTTATGTATGCAGTATATAACCTTAATATAAGAACAAATTTATCTTCGCAGATGGCAACTTATGCAGTTCAAATATTAGAAGATATAGATAAAATTTCTTATGATGAAGTGAGTTCAGACTTAGCGGAAACGTATAAGAGTAAGTTTTCTATCCCAGCAGGATTTGATGTAAATATTGAAGTTTCTAATTATGGCGAAGGAATAGAAAATGTGCAAGATATAATAAAAGTAGTAAATCTAACTATTTCTTATGAACTAACTAACGATACACAGCAATTTAGTGTACAAAGACTAAAAATCAAAGAAATTTAAGAGTTGGAAATATAGGAGGAAGGTATGATAAAAAATCAAAAAGGTATAACATTAACATCTTTAGTAATATATTTGGTAGTATTTGTTATAATTATTGGCATTATGACTACAATTAGTACCTTTTTCTATAGTGGAATTGGAGAGGTAGTAGATACACCAAAATATCTTTCAGAATTTAATAAGTTTTCAATGTTCTTTGTTGCTGACGTAAAAAACTATGATAATGCAACAGTATCAAGCAATACGATACAGTTTACAGATGGACCAACTTATAAATATGATGGGACATATATATATAGAAATGATGTGCCAATATGTAAAAATATAATGAATTGTACTTTTACTGCAAAAACATATAACGTAAATACTACTACAAAAAATCTTATAAATGTGGACATGCAAGTAGGTAAAAATGAAAATAAATCAATAACAAAAAATGTTGATTTTACTTTGAAATATTGGTAATAAATTTTTAAAATTTGCAAACAATATATTTTAGAAACAAATGAAAGGAGAGGTACTATGGATTCAAGAAAAAGACAACCATTAGGAATAGAACTTGTAAAGAGAGGAATTGTTACAGAAGAAGATATTGAGAGAGCTTTAGATTATCAAAAAGCAGAACCTAAAAAGAAGATAGGAGATATATTAAATATATTAAGAGCATGTGACCCATACATCCTGATAAATGCAATGGGAGAAATATTAGAAGAAAAGGCAATATACTTAAAGGAATCTGATATAAAAATTAATGTGCCAGATTATATATCTTTAGATATTGCAAGACAATATAAAGCAATTCCTTTTGAAGAAACAAATGGAAGAATAAAAGTATGTTTTGCAGACACATCTAATAGAAGAGCAGTTGATACAGTTAGATTATTGCTTCTAAATAAAGGACTTATAATGGACAAGTATATTACATTTGAGACAAATATTGACCTGATTTTAAATTCTTTCACAGGAAGCTCAGAAAGTATTGATTTAAATGCTGATGTTTCTGGATTTATAGATAGTGTTATAAAAACTGCTATGGAAAAAAGAGCAAGTGATATTCACATAGAGCCAATGCAAGATGGGTTAAGGGTAAGGTATAGAATAGATGGGCAATTGATAAATGCTGCTAATATTGGGAAAGAAAAAATGGCTCAAATAATAGGAAGATTAAAAGCTATTTCTAATATGCATCAAGAAAAACAAGAAGCTCAAGATGGTAGAATTATAATGTATCCAGAATATAATATTCGTGTTTCATCACAGAGAAATATTTATGGAGAAAAGTTTGTTTTAAGATTACTAAAGAAAAATGAAGATGTAAGATCTATATTTGAATTAGGATTTAAAAATGATGAGAACTTATTAAAAAGTGCGTTTAATAAGAAAAACAGTATATCAGTAATTGCTGCTCCTACAGGAGAAGGAAAAACAACAACTTTATATAGTATAATAGATTATTTAAATAAGGAGCAAATAAATATAACAACAATTGAGGATCCTGTAGAAATTCGAATTAATGGATTAAATCAAATAGAAGTTGATCCTAAAACTTCATTTGCAGATTCATTAAGAACTGTATTAAGACAAGATCCAGATATTATACTTGTTGGAGAAATTAGAGACTCTGAGACAGCAGAAATTGCAATGCAAGCGGGTCAAACTGGACATTACGTGTTGTCTACAATCCACACAATTGATGCTATAGAGGTAATTACGAGACTTAGAAAAATGGGAGTATCTAATTACGATATATCAAGTACACTTGCTACGTCAGTTTCTCAAAGATTAGTAAGAAGATTGTGTAAAAATTGTGCAAAAGAAAGAGACTATACAGAACAAGAAAAAGAAATAATAAAAGGGATTGGAAAAAAATATAATATAGAATTTGACCTTTCAGGAAAAACTTATGATGCTGTAGGTTGTAAGAAATGCAACAACACTGGATATTATGACAGAATTGGTATTTTTGAAGTATTACTAATAGATGACGAAATGAAAGCACTAATTGCAGAAAATGGTTCTGTAATGGATATAAGAAATGTAGCAATAAAAAATGGATATGTACCACTTATCATTGATGGTATAAATAGAGTTATTGATGGAACTACGAACCTACAAGAAATTAATAATAAATTAGCTATGTTTTAGTAGAATGGAGGTAACAAATGATAGATATAGATAAGGTTTTAGATACAGCCAAAAAAAAGGATGCGTCAGATGTTCACTTGATATGTGGAATCAAGCCGATGTTTAGAATAAGGAGAGATTTAATAGAATATGAATGTCCAGAGCCTCTAAATGAAGACGACATGTACGAAATATATGATTATTTTGTAAGAGGTAATCTAGATAAGGATAAAGTATTTAAGGAAACAAAAAAATTAGACAGTTCATTTGAATTTGAAGATATACGTTTAAGAGTAAATATTTCTATGTCAAATGAAATTCCAATATTTACAATGAGACTTATTAAAAACGAATTGCCTAAATATGAAGATTTGGGAGTTCCAGATATAGTTAGAAGAATGACATACCAACCACAAGGGTTAATGCTTGTTACTGGAAAAACAAACTCTGGTAAAACTACAACGTTAAATGCACTAATCAACGAAATAAATGAAAATCAAAATAAGAAAATATTAACACTAGAAAATCCAGTAGAATATAAGCATAAAAGTAAAAAATCAGTAATAGTTCAAAAGGAAATTGGTGCAGGTAGAGACTGTTTAAATTATAGTGATGGTGTAAAGAACTCATTAAGAGAAGACTGCGATATACTAGTTATCGGTGAGATTAGAGATAGAGAAACAATGGAAGCAGCTATAGAAACAGCTGAATCAGGACATTTGGTTATTGGTACACTTCACACAAAATCATGTGCTGAAACAATAGATAGAATGATAAACTTTTATGAAATAAGAGACCAACAACAAGTCAAATACTTAATTTCATCTTTATTAAAATTAGTAATAGCACAGAGACTATTACCTTCTAAAACAGGAGATTTGGTACTTGTTCCAGAAGTAATGGTGGTTGACAATATAGTATCAGGTATAATTAGAAAAGAAAAAATAAGCGTTTCAGAAATAGAAGATGCAATACAAAGTAATCTAGAAAAAGGAAGTATTGGATTAATAAATTCAATAGCAGAATTATTTGTAAATGATGTAATTACATTGGAACAAGCAAAAGCACAAATAGAAGAGAAAAATATTGAAACATTAAATAGAACAATAATGCAGTTAAAAATAAAAAGAGAAAAAGAAAATAAATTAAAACAATAAAATTATTTAGAAAGGAGTTAAAAATGCCAGAATATATATATAGAGCTGTAACATCCAAAGGGCAGGTCGTACGTAATAGAGTTGAAGATGTAAACAGAAACAATTTGATAAACAAACTTAAAAGTAATGATCTTCTTCCTATAAGCGTAATCCAAGTTGGATATAAAAGTAAAAAGACTAAAGTAAATAGAAGAAACATGATGGATATTGACGACATCATGAGACAAGCTGACTCTGCTAACATTATGCAGGGACGAGCCTTAGCAAAACCAAGCATTAGAGAAAGAGTAAATATAGCGCTTTCTAGAGATGAAAAAATAACTAATAGAGATATTATTATTTTTACTCAAAACTTTTATCTATTGAAAAAAGCCAACTTTAACAATATACATGCACTTAATACAATAATAGATAGTACAGAAAACTTATCTCTAAGAGGAATTTTGCAAGATGTTTTAGCAGGTGTTGAAGCTGGAGAATACATGTATACAACATTGGAATATTATTCAAACATTTTTCCATATATCTATATAAATATGATAAAAGTTGGAGAATTATCTGGACAGCTTACTAGGTCACTTGAACAAGCAGTTAAATATATGGAAAGTACAGATGACATCAATTCAAGACTTAGAAAAATTATCATACCAAATGTATTGCAATTAGTTGCAATTATAGGAATTTTGATTTTTGGTGTAGCATATATAATTCCGTTAATACAAGAAGCATTTGAGGCATCTGGAACGACACAAACATTGCCAGAAATAACACTATGGTTTGTTGATTTTTGTAATGGATTGCTCAAAGTCTGGTACATTCCAGTTATAATGATTGCAGCAATCGTAGGTGCGATTATAGCATATATACGTACACCAAAAGGAAAATATAATTTTGATTATTTTAAATATAAAATGCCGATATTTGGAAAACTTATATATGCAATAGACTTCTCAAGATTTATGAAAGCAATGCTTTTAAACCTTGAAAATGGAATGAGAATACAAGATTCTCTGGAAGTTAGTAAATCAGTAGTAAAGAATTATGTACTGCTTTCAATTATTGAAACAGCAATAAACAACATTTTAATAGGATCATCATGGATTGAGCCTTTTGAAAATTCAGGTTTATCGTCATCAATGCAGACAGAAATGCTAAAAATAGGTATGCAGACTGACTTACCAGAAATGATGAGAAAATTAGTAGAGTATATGGATATTGATATAAACAACTTGATGAATAAGATCATGGCTGTATTACCACAAATTGTATACTCAATTGTTGGTGTATTCCTAATATTCTTAGTAATAGTTATAATTGTTCCTTGTATTCAATTATATATGGGTACTTGGCTATTCGATGCAGTCGACTTACCAAGCTAGAAAGAATGTCGTTTTAGGGACAGGCCTTAAAACGACATTTTTGACAAAGGGGACACTCCTTTTTGTCAAAATTATTTGACATTTGGGACACTCCTCTTTGTCCAAAAAACTTAATTATTTTGGATGTTTATCAGAAAATATTGTAGGCACAGCAAAGGTAAAATGCCCATGTAACTTAATTATTTCGAAAGGTGTGATAAAGTTTGAAAATTGGTATAGATTTAGGTGGCAGCCATATAGGAATTGGCTTGCTAAATAATGAAAATAAACTAATAAGCAAAATAGAGAAAGATATAGAGGAAGTAGGAAGAGAAGAAAAGAAAATTTTAAGATTTATTGATGAACAAATTGAAATCTTGAAAAAGAACAATTCAATAGATTTGATAGGAATTGCAACTCCAGGAAATATTAAAGGTAATTGCATGGTGAATTTGTATAATTTAGGAATTAATAAACTTGACCTTACAAGCTTAATAGAAAAAAACAAAGACATAATGTTTCAAATTAATAATGATTCAAAAGCAGCTGGTAATGCTGAGATGCAATATGGAGCTTTAAGTCAATATGAAGATGCTGTGTTTCTATGCTTAGGCACAGGAATTGGCTCTGCAGTATTTTTAAATGGGAAGATGTTAAAAGCTAATAGAAATATAGGATTTGAGCTTGGTCATATGATTATAGATAAAAATGGACTGAGATGTAATTGTGGTAAAAGGGGATGTTTCGAAACATATTGCTCAATAAAAAGATTTAAAGATAATGTGACTAATATATTGAATATAAAACAAAGTAACCATGAGGATTTAAAAGAGATTCTAGAAGAAATCGTCTTACAAAATGCAAGTAGTAATAACAGAATTTGCATTATAGATAGTAGTAACAAAGATTATGATGAAGTAAAAAATAATACTAATGAGTTTGATGAGAACGAAAAAATTATAGTTAGTATGCAAGATGTCATGAAAATAAGAGAAACAATAGAACAATATATTAATGATATGATAGTAGGATTATCAAATATAATAGAAATATTTGAGCCAGAAGCTATCTGCTTTGGGGGAAGTTTTGTGTTTTTTAAGAATATTTTTTATGATAGACTTTTAGAAGAGATGAATAGAAGAAAATATGTATTTAATAAAGAAGATTTACCAAAAATAGTTTTGGCAGAGCTGAAAAATGATGCAGGGATTATAGGTGCGGTGCTGTGAGCTAAAGCAAATTTTTCATTAGTTGACAAATTCTGTAATGTAGTGTATAATAATTAACAGTTGTTACCAAAATAAGGTAAAGAAGAGATTTATATAGTATTTATAAAAATAAAAATAATATAATATTGTAAATTATTGAGCGGATTATAGATTGTAAAATAAATATAAAATATATAGGTATGCTTATTGTGCGGAATTATTGTGTAAGCATGTTATATATTTGTGGAAAAATGGGCGGTAAAACAAAAAAATATGGTCTAAAAGTAGTTTATGATATTATAGACTACTTTTGTTTTTGAAAAAAATATATAAATTAATTATTATAATTAATTTTTGTATGAGAATATATTTTTTTGTGTATATTAAATATAGAGATAATATGAAAATAGATTATAGTGAGCAACTAAATCAATAAGAGTGTTGCGTAGAGAAATTTTAAATTTTACAGCAAATTAATTTTTATTATTAAAGATCGTTCTATCTTGCTGGTAGATATATTTTCTTTGTAATATGAAATTATAATTTCATATTACAAAGAAAGAATATACTTAAGATTGCCTTTGAGATTTCCTCCTTTTAGTCGGAAACTCAAATCGGCACGAGCAAATAGCGACATAAAGTCGATTTGCTCATTCTCCAAGTATTCGAATAAAAAATATATCCACCACGTAGAACTACTTAAGCAAGAAAATATGTTAGATATTCTTTAAAAGATTGCAATGCTGTAAAATCTAACAACACAACAGAGAATAGAAAAGGAGAGATAATTAAATGAATGAGAATGAAAGCGTTTTAATTAAAAAAAGAAGATTACCTAGAAAAAGTAGTAGGGTAAATCAAAGTGAAAATGTAAAAGAACAAAGAAAAGAAAAAGAAGAAATAAAAAAAGATAATAGAATAGGTGTTAGAAAAAATAGTAGAGATGTAAGAAGTAATAGAAATAATGAGACTAGGAATGATAAAATATTAGAGAGTAAAATTGAAAGAGAGTTAATAGAAAAAAGAACTGATACTAGAAGAAGGAATACATCAAAATTTGAATTTAAGAAAGAAAATTTAAAAATTATACCATTAGGTGGGTTAGATGAAATAGGAAAAAACATAACAGTTTTTGAATATGGAAATGAAATAGTATTAGTTGACTGTGGCTTAGAATTTCCAGAAGATGATATGCTGGGTGTTGATTTAGTAATACCAGATGTAACATATTTAGAAAAAAATAAGGATAAGATAAAAGGTATGGTAGTAACACATGGACATGAGGATCACATCGGTGCTATACCATATATTTTAAGACAAATTAATATACCTATTTATGCTACTAAATTAACAATAGGTCTTATAAAAAATAAGTTAGAAGAACATAAATTATTATCTTCTACAAAATTGGTTACAATTGAGCAGGGGAAAACTATCAACTTTGGAAATATTAAAGTTGAGCTTATAAGAAGTAACCATAGTATACCAGACTCTGTTATGCTTGCGATTCACACACCAGTAGGAGTAGTACTTCACACAGGTGACTTTAAAGTGGATTTTACACCTATTGATGACCAATTAATGGATTTAGGAAGAATTGCAGAATTAGGAAACAAGGGAATATTAGCATTAATGTCAGATAGTACTAACTCAGAGAGAAAAGGTTATACAATGTCTGAAAGAACTATAGGAGAGGTATTTGATAGATTATTCCAAAACAATAAAAAGAGAATTGTTGTAGCAACATTTGCTTCAAATGTTCATAGAGTACAACAAATTGTAAACTCTGCAAAAGAATATGGAAGAAAGATTGCTGTTTGTGGGAGAAGCATGATAAACATGATAGAAACTGCAAGAGAAATAGGATATATAGACGCACCAGAGAATATGTTTATAGATATAGATATGATAAAAAACTACACAGATGACCAATTAGTAATAATTACAACAGGAAGCCAAGGAGAAACAATGTCAGCATTAACTAGAATGGCAGCAGGAGAGCATAAAAAAGTAGTTATTACTCCAAATGATATGGTAATAATATCTGCAACACCAATTCCAGGTAATGAAAAATTAGTATCAAATGTAATAAATGATTTGATGCAAATAGGTGCAGAGGTTATATATAGTGCATTAGAAAATGTCCATGTATCAGGACATGCTTGTCAAGAAGAGCAAAAACTAATTATATCACTTGCAAAACCAAAATATTTTATACCAGTTCATGGTGAATATAGACAACTAAGAGCTCATGCTGAGACAGCAAAACTAATGGGAATACCAGCAGAAAATATATTTATATTAGAAAATGGTAAGACTTTAGAATTAAATAAAGATAAAGCGGAAATTACTGCATCAGTTCCATGTGGCAAGATATTAGTTGATGGATTAGGTGTAGGAGATGTTGGTAACATAGTTCTTCGTGATAGACAACATTTATCTCAAGATGGACTAATTGTAATAGTAATGACAATGGACGGAAGCACAGGAGAGATAGTATCAGGACCAGATGTAGTATCAAGAGGATTTGTGTATGTTAGAGAATCTGAAACATTGATGGATGATGTGAAAAAGGTAATTAATGAAGAAGTAAGAATGTTCGAAGAAGAGGGAGTACGTGATTGGTCTACTATAAAATCAACTTTAAAAGATGATTTGAGAGACTATATTTTCCAAAGAACGAAGCGTAATCCGATGATATTGCCTATTATTATGGAGGTGTAATAGAAATAGAAGGGAGTAAAAAACTATGAATTACAAGGAATTAGCAGATTTGATTTTTCCAGATGCAAAGGAAATATCATATTATGAGGAAAAATATCCAGCAAGGGACTTACCAGAAGGAGCAGTTGTTTCAAGATTTGCACCAAGTCCAACAGGGTTTGTGCATATAGGTGGCTTGTATCAAGCGTTAGTTGCAAGAGAAATGGCTAAAAAAACAGGTGGTGTATTCTTTTTAAGAGTTGAAGATACTGACCAAAAAAGAGAAGTAGAAAATGGTGTTACTGGTATAGTTAATGCACTTAAAGATTTTGATATGGCTCCTGATGAGGGAATGATAACAGAGACTGAAGAACAAGGAAATTATGGACCATACAAACAATCTTTAAGAAAAGATATATATGAGGCATATGCAAAATACTTGATAGAACAAGGAAAAGCATATCCATGTTTCTGTACTCCAGAAGAGGGAGAAGAAATAAGAAAGAAACAAGAAGCGGCAAAGATTAGACCTGGATATTATGGAGTATGGGCAAAGTGTAGAAATTTAACTGTAGAAGAAGCTGCAGAAAAAATAAAAAATGGGGAGAAATATATAATTCGTTTTAAATCACCGGGAAGAGAAGACAGAAAAATAAAACATCATGATGTAATAAAAGGAAATGTGGATTTCCCAGAAAATGACCAAGATATAGTAATTATAAAAGCAGATGGACTTCCAACATACCACTTTGCGCATGCAGTAGATGACCATTTAATGAGGACAACTCTTGTAATACGTAGTGATGAATGGCTATCATCTGTGCCATTGCATTTACAATTATTCCATGAGTTAGGTTTCAAAGCTCCAAAATATGCTCATATAGCACCTATTATGAAAAACGATAATGGAAATAAGCGTAAATTAAGCAAAAGAAAAGACCCAGAGGCAGCTGTAGAATACTATAGAGAAGAAGGAATACCAGTAGATGCAGTTAAAGAGTATCTATTAAATATAGCAAATTCGAACTTCGAGAATTGGAGAAGAGCAAACCCAGATAAAAACTTAGATGAATTTGATTTTCAATTAAACAAGATGAGTGTAAGTGGAGCATTATTTGATATGGTAAAATTACTAGATATAGGAAAAACTGTAATATCAAAGATGTCAGCAGAAGAAGTATATAAAAACGCACTAGAATGGGCAAAAGAATATGATAAAGAATTAGAAGAAATGCTAGAGGATAAGGAGTTTTCTTTGAAAGTTTTAAGCATCGAGAGAGGAAATAAAAAGCCTAGAAAAGATATCGCAAAATGGTCAGATGTAAAGAATTCAATTATATATATGTATGATAAAAAAATCTTTGAAGGTAATGTTACATATGATTATGCAAAAATATCAGATAAGGAAGAAATACGCAAAATTTTAAAATCATATATTGAAAATCATTTTGATATCAATGATGATAAAGATATGTGGTTTAATAAAATAAAAGATTTAGCAGAAGAAATAGGATATGCAAGAGAAGTAAAAGAATTCAAAGCAAATCCAGAAAACTGGCCAGGACATGTAGGAGATATTAGTACAGTACTTAGAGTAGCACTAACAGGAAGACAAAACACACCAGACATGTACGAAATAATGCAAGTACTAGGAAAAGACAGTGTGATAAAGCGTTTGGAAAAGGCAATGGAGAACGAATAGTTTTCAGTAAAAATATAATTTAAAGAAATTAAAACAATGATTGCTATAAAATAAAAGTTAAGGAGGGAGCTGTAATGGAGTATAATGTTGGAGATGTAGTTAGAACAAAAAAGCAGCATCCTTGTGGAAGCAAGTTGTGGGAGATAACTAGGGTAGGAGTAGACTTTAAACTAAAATGCCTTGGTTGCGGCCACACGATAATGATAGAAAGACCAAAAGCGCTTAAGATGATAGTGAAGAAAGTGGAAAAAGGGGAATAAGAATTTGTTCCAAATTCGAATTTAAGATACAAAAAATGAAGGAAGTCTTGTGGACTTCCTCCATTTTTAAGCATAAGCAAAAAGCTTAAAGCTGCGGCTCAAACGTGCCACCAAGTGCCTTGGCCTTCTCGTCAAGATATTCCTTGAGCAGAAGGTCAAAGCATAAACTGCCCGACCCTGTCACAAAAACACGAAGACGGTTTGGAATACCGTTCATCTGAGGATGTTGCACTATCGCAGAACGATAGTGGTTGCTAGCGATCTCTAAAAAGCGACTGGCGCTTTCTTCATCGTTGAACCGATAGCGAAAGTTGGGCTTTTTGGACATAATAATGTCCTCCTTTCATAAAGTAATAATGCAAAATGCTATATAAAATTATAATCTAAAATTGCGAAAAAGTCAATAGATTTACATAAAAAATACCTTTGCTATACTACCAATGTTACTATTTACGGCATATATACTTCTTTTCTAAAAGAAAAGGCAGTGAATTGTAAACTATCAATGTAAGAAAAGTGTGCGTCAGAGAAAGCAAAGCTTTCGACGCACACATGTGCATTTCGCTTCGCGAATATGCACGGTCTAAGGAAACTTAACCTTGTTGTATAGCAAAAATCTGCGATTTTTCCTATACAATAAAAAAACGGGAAGTTTAGCACTTCCCGTAATGAAAGGTGTTTAAGAGCAAGAAGCAAGTTCTTCACTCTCAACTGGAGCAATCATTTTTGCCCCAAAGTTGCGAGATACTTTCTCCACAAAAGAGAGTACATCTTGGCTAGATTCCAAGGTTCCACAGACAGTAATTCTGACAATTGTGCTGTCAGAATCTGGGGAGGAGATCATCTTGAGATGTACATCCTTAAGCTCGGAGTCTATGACCCCGAAAAAGAGGTATCCCTTAATGTGATCATTGATGATCACATCTGTTACAACTTTCTCACTTGCCATAGTAAATGGCCCCTTTCTAAATCAACTCACGATACAATCGTGGCAAAATGTATCATACCATAAAATAGCCTAAATGTCAATATACGAAACAATTTCATTCCAAACAGTTTCAGAATATATACGTCTTTCTGATGAATATGGTAAAAATGTAAAATCTTTTAATGTATTTAATTCATTTTGTAAAGCTTTTACTTGAGCATCTACTTTTGTTACAGCTATTTTATCAGCTTTATTTGCGATAATTATACAAGGGTTGTTAGAATTAATAACATAGTTGTACATAAGTCTATCATTCTCTGTAGGAGAATGTCTTATATCTATTAAAAAGATTATAAGCGCAATATTTTTACTCTTATTCAAATACTCTTCAATAAACTTTCCAACTTTTACTTGTTCTTGCTTAGACATTTTGCTATAACCATAACCAGGTAAATCTACAAAATAGAATTTATTATCCATGTTGTAAAAATTAATCTGTCTAGTTTTTCCTGGCTCGCTACTTGTCCTAGCTAGTTTCTTTCTATTTACCATAGTATTAATAAATGACGACTTGCCAACATTTGATTTGCCAACCAATACAACTTGTGGCAACCCATCATCTGGATATTGTTTAGGGCTAACTGCCGAAATCTTAAATTCTGGATTTTTAATTATCATAAATTATTCTCCTAACTAAGTTGGACGTTTGGGACACTCCTTTTTGTCCAAATTCTTGGACGTTTGGGACACTCCTACAAAATTACTCAAAAAAATCATTTTAATATCAAGATCTGTCCCAAATTTCCAAATTTTTGGACGTTTTTGAGTGTCCCTTTTGTCCAAATTTTTGAACATCAGGGACACTCCTTAAAATCGAGACCTGTCCCTATTTTCCACTATTTGGTACTAATTTTGAAGTTCCACCCATATATGGACGAAGTACTTCTGGAATATTGACGCTTCTATCTTTATTGTAATTGTTTTCTAAGAATGCAATTAACATACGAGGTGGAGCAACTACAGTATTGTTTAAAGTATGTGCATAGTAATTTCCTTTTTCTCCTTTAATTCTTATTCCTAATCTTCTTGCCTGAGCATCTGTCAAATTAGAACAGCTTCCTACTTCAAAGTATTTCCTTTGTCTTGGACTCCATGCTTCCACATCACAGCTCTTAGCTTTCAAATCTGCTAAATCTCCACTACAACATTCAAGTGTACGTACTGGAATATCCATGCTTCTAAATAGCTCAACAGTATATGACCACATCTTGTCATACCATTTCCAGCTATCTTCTGGCTCACATACAACTATCATTTCTTGCTTTTCAAATTGATGTATACGGTACACACCACGTTCTTCTATACCATGTGCACCTTTTTCTTTTCTAAAGCAAGGAGAATAAGATGTCATTGCATATGGCATAGCAGATTTTTGAAGAATTTGCCCTTTGAACTTGCCTATCATAGAGTGCTCGCTTGTTCCAATTAAATACAAATCTTCTCCCTCTATTTTATACATCATTGCATCCATTTCCTCAAAACTCATAACACCAGTTACTACATCGCTACGAATCATAAATGGTGGAATACAATAGGTAAATCCTTTATTTATCATAAAATCTCTAGCATATGCAAGTATAGCAGAGTGAAGTCTTGCTACATCTCCCATAAGATAATAGAAACCATTTCCTGCAACTCTACGAGCAGAGTCTAAGTCCAAACCATTTAAGCTTTCCATTATATCAGCATGATAAGGGATTTCATAATCTGGAACTACTGGCTCTCCAAATTTTTCAATCTCAACATTTTTGCTATCATCTTCGCCGATTGGAACAGACTCATGAATAATGTTTGGAATTTTCATCATTCTTTCTGTAATTTGACTAGAATATTCTGCTTCTAATTTTTCATTTTCCTCTAATTCTTTATTTATTTCTTGAACTTGAACTTTTATTTTCTCAGCTTCATCTTTTTTACCAGACTTCATAAGATTACCAATTTCAGAACTTAAAGAATTTCTTCTCATACGTAAATCGTCGCCCTTTAATTTGACTTCTCTGTTCTTTTTATCAAGCTCTAAAACTTCATCTACTAAAACTAATTTGTGGGCTTGGAATTTCTTTTTAATATTTTCTTTAACCACATCTGGATTTTCTCTTAAAAATTTAATGTCTATCATACACATGCTCCTTCCTTGCATAAATAACATATGGATATTTTACCACCAAATGGCAAAAATATCAAGGAAAATTCAATTAATCTGAAAGATAAGGTGAGAACACTAGTCTTGAACTAGAATATTACAAGAATGTTACAAAATTATTACAATTATATTACATTTGCTAAAAGTGTTGAAAAAAGAATGCTAATAGTATAGAATAAAGACATACTACGAAAATATTTCTTGAAGATATAATATAAAAAATATACTAGGAGGGAAACAAAAGATGAAGCAAATAGAAGTACCAGAAAATAAAGATAAATATGCATAAAAAACAAAAAAATGGTAAAAATAATTAAAAATAAACTTCGGTAGTGTAAAATAAAATATGAAAAAATGGTAGACATAAGTTGATTAAGACTTATCCTCTAACTCGATTGTAATATGCTTTATAAAATTTTATAAAGGCTGAAATGAATAGGCTTTGCCTAGCCTTTACAAAATTTTAAAAGCACATAGATTTTAGTTAAGAGGAAACATAATTAATTTAGTCTAAGGGGGGAAAGGTTGTTTCGTCGGAAATGCTTTAATATCAACACTTTAAGCCATTTTTGGCATATAAACTTTACACAACCTAAACTTCGGAAGGAGAAAGTAGATGAAAGGAACAAAAAAGTTAGGAAAAAATACTGAGCAAAGCATAAAAAATATTACTAAGCAAAATAACCGGAATAACATTGCTAGCACTAGTAATCACAATAATTTTGATAATAATATTAGCAGTAGTGGCAATAAACTTTGCATTTGGGGAAAATGGATTAATATCAAAAGCACAGCAAGGAAAGTTATTACATGATATAGAGTATACAAGAGAAAAACTTGGGTCAGTATTAGTAGATGCATTGGTAGAAAAGAAATTAAATGCAGAATATAATCAAGATGACTTTTTAGATGACTTTATATATGAAAGAGAACCAGAAGCAGAGGCGACTGAAGATGAGATAAGTTTAAATGGGCATACATTTGAACTAGATAGAAGTGTGCCACAATTAGGAGAATATATAGGAGAGGCAGGCAACTTACCACCAAGAATAAGAAAAGTGGAAGTGACAAACCAAACATATTCAGAAGTAAGTGTGAAAGTAACAACAGCAAGAGCAGATGGAGCAACATTTAGATATTCATTCAAGAAAAATGATGAAAGTGACTACCAAGGCAATGTAGAGCAAGCAGGAAACACATACACATTTTCAGGATTAGAAACATTGGTAATCTACAACCTAAGAGTAGAGCTAATAAAAGATGGAGATGTAGTAGATACAGAAGTAATAAATGTACGTTTAGGAGAACTAGAAGAGGGAAGCTTAACATTTGGGCAAGAAACATGGAGTGCTGGAACAGCAAGCTTGCCAGTAAGTACAACAACAAGCAATCAAATCCAATATCAAATAAATGGAATAGCAGAAGGAAGTTGGACAATTATAGCAAATAACGGAAACATACCAAACATACCAAATGGAGCGACAGTATTTGCAAGATTGTGGGATGGCACAAGAGGAAGTGAATATATAAGTAGAACAATTGTAGATGAGGACTCACCAGTAATAAATGACATAATAGAAGTAGAAAAAGATTTTGATAGTATAAAAGTGCAAGTAGATGCAACAGATGCAAAAAGTGGAATAGCAAAAATAGAGTATAGCAGTGACGATGGAGCAAATTATACAACAGGAGCAAGTGATACAGATATAGAATATGAATTTACAGGGTTGCAAATGGCAACAGAATACACAATAAAAGTGAGAGTAACAGATAATGCAAATAACACAGTAGAAGCAACAAAGAAAATAGCTACAATGGGAGAAAAATTCTCAGACATATACGAAAGTACAACAGAATATACAGATAGCGAAGGAAATACAGCATGGATACCAGGAGGATTTGCAGTAGGAGTAGATGAAGGAATAAATAAAATAAGTGATGGATTAGTAATAACAGATAAAATTAGTGATGATAACTATGGTATAGGAAATGAATTTGTGTGGATACCTGTAACAGACCAAGATTTAAATGAAATGTACACAGTAGCAGAAGGAACAAAATTAAGTGGAGTAGATACAACAACAGATGTGTATAGTAAGTTAAGAAATTTAACAAGCGGTACAGCGGGTGCACCAGGAAGTACAAACTATAGAGAGCCAGATTTAGTAACACAATATGATACACAATCACAATATTATAGTATACTAGGATATGGAAGTGCACAAGAAATGGCAGATGCAATGGTAGAAGAATATACAGCAACATATGAAAGTATCAAAAAATATGATGGATTTTATATAGGAAGATATGAATTAACTGGAACTCTGGATAATCCAACAGTAAAACCAAGAGAGACAGTGTTAACAGCAGCAACAGCAGGAAATTGGTATCGATTAAAGAAAGCATGTAGTAATATAGTAAAAAGTAGTTATGCTCAAAGTACAATGATATATGGAAACCAGTGGGATGAAACATTAGATTGGTTTGTGGACACAGGAGCAAGACCAAGTTCAGATGTATATATAAATTCTGCTAGTTGGGGAAATTATAGTTCGAATATACTAAGACCAAGTCGATTTAATGAAGCATGGCAAACAAAAAATATATACGATATGGCAGGAAACTATTCGGATTGGACACAAGAGGAGAGCGGCGACATCGACACTCGTGTTTCTCGAGGTCGGTAATTACCGCGTCCCAGGCTCTAGTTGCCCGGCTTCCTACCGTGACAACGGCAATTCTATCGGTGCCTACAACACCTACTCTTCACGTCCATCACTGTACATCAAGTAAGATTTTACGAGCGCTCGATGCGCGAGTAAAATTTCATAATCAGATAAAGTGGGGAGTGCTGGCTTTGCGTGTGGTACAGGGAAAATGGTACACCCATCTCAACTTTTTTCTTCCAATATATAGCAAATGTAAATGGTAAAATAATATGTAGGAAATTGACAAAGAAAAATGTCGGTTTTC